>CBIHPQ010000117.1:0-16142 GCA_966211825.1 uncultured Dyadobacter sp.
CGATCACGGCTTCGGTGGAAGTAGCGTCTGCACCGGAAAGGTCGTACATGATCGCATAAACCCGGCCGTATTTCAAGCTGGCCGTCTGCACATTCTCGATCACCTTCTCGAAATGCCGTGGCACGCGCGAATCGCCCGTGCGGAAGTTTTGGAGAAAGCGCTGCTGGAAAACACCATCCACCTCATGCTCGCGCATCCATTTGAAATGCTGGTCGACCGTATTATAGTTGTAGCTCGAAAATAGCTTGGCAGGCGCGCCATTGCTGTAAACCATATTCGTGGCCACGAGCTCGCCGGACGGGTAATCGCCCAGGTAAGGCCACATATCCACGGTCGCATTGGCATGGTCGGGTGCGCCGCCGAACCAGTGGAGCCACCAGTTGTGCGTAGGATTGCCGTCCGTGGGCAGGCCAAACCAGCCCTGGTAGCCGAACATCACCTTGCCATTCAGGGTGTTATCCGACGGCACGGGCGTGCTGGCCGCGGCAGGTTCGTAAAACTCGATCTCATCGATCCGGGCGGTGATTGCAGCGCTCAATGGCTGGCTGATCTGGAAAAAATTAATCGCCGCGAGGTTCGGGCTACCGGTTTTCACGGCATCCGGCAAATGCAGGATCACGTGGTTCCAGCCGTTCTGGATCTTCTGGTTGGCCAGGTTCCAGCGGTATTCGTCGTTGCCGGCCAGGCCCGACGAGGAGAACACAATGCTTCCGCTGCCATTCAGTTTGGTAGCATCCGAAACGAACAGCCAGAATTTCACCACGCCGCCGGCCTCGGTTACCGTCGTATTGAATGGTGCTGGGTTGAATGTAAACCAGTTGGTACCGGTGCCGGTTTTGGCGATGGAAGCACTGCCAAGGATCTTGTTGCCCGCATCGGCGCTCAATGCATCGGCGCCCGACCAGCCCGTAACATCGTCGGCCGCAGTGAAAATATGGGCACCGGTGAGTACGCTGCCTTCATAGCCTTTCGTAAAACGGATATTATCGATCTTGATAATCACCGATTCCCCTGCATTAATAGGTTTGTAATACCTGAAAAAATTAATGGCCGCCAGGTCAGGATTGCCCTGCTTGCCTGCCGCGCTCAGGCGGAGTACCACATTGTTCCAGCCGTTGCGGAGGTTCACGCTGCCCGTACCCCAGTTGTATTCGTCGGTATCGGGGTTGCCGGAGCTGGTGATCTCGAACTGCCCGCCCGAGGCGCTGAACCTGGTGACGTCCGAAACGAAAAGCGAAAATTGCAGGTAGGCAATGTTCAGTTCGGTAGGAGCAATACCGGTGTTGATCGGCGTGGTGAAATTCCGGCGGAAGCGTTCGGTATTGCCGCCTTCGGATTTGACGGAGAAGGTACCCTGCACGGGCGCGTCGCTGTCCAGGCTCAGGGCATTGCCGCCGCCGCCCCAGCCGGTGAGCGACTCGCAGTCGTCGACGGGCGTTACCTGCGCACGCAAGGGCAGGGCCGCCGCCAGTAAAAGGAGCAACAGTAAACAGTTTGTTTTCATCAGAATTGTTTTAAGGTGAAAGATTTGAGTAAGGCCCGGCAGCCACAAGCCTCCCGGACTGCTCCAAATCTAGACGCGCACCTATAATTTTGGCTTAACTATAAATTAATAAAGAATAAATGGGAAAAAATGTCGGGTTAAATAGGGCAATTAAGCCCAAATTAAGTCTGCGTTAACACTCTGCACGTTACTTAGCACCCGGATTTACAATTACCTCCGTGTAACTTTTTCTTTCAAAAAAACAATTATGGGCAAAACTCTATCCATCCCCTTACGGGTGATGATCCTGGCATTGCTATGCCATTTCAACCCACCTGCGTATGCGCTTGGTACCGGCGGCAGCCAGTCCCGGGCAACGAGCCCACCGGCCCGGCCAACCGTAGCTACCGACGTTTCCGGAACGGTAAAAGACGAAAAAGGCGAAGGCATCCCGGGCGTGAACGTGCTCGTGAAAGGCACTGCCACCGGTACAACCACCGATGTGAACGGCAAGTTTTCGATCCAGGTCGGCTCGGGTGCCGATGTGCTGGTGTTCTCATTTGTAGGTTATGCCAAACAGGAGGTCGTAGTCGGCAGCCAGGCGGTTATCAACCTTACGCTGGCCGAAGACAACAAGAACCTCGACGAAGTAGTAGTGGTAGGGTACGGTACCCAAAAGAAGGTGACGCTCACGGGCGCGGTCGTTTCCGTGAATAGCCAGGAGATCGTTACGACTAAAAACCAGAACGTGCAGAATATGCTCACAGGCAAGCTGCCGGGCCTGCGCGTGGTGCAGAAATCGTCGGAGCCGGGTGATTTCAACTCCAACCAGTTCGATATCCGTGGCTTTGGTAACCCGCTGATCGTGATCGACGGCGTCCCGCGCGACAACATTTCGCGCATCGATCCCAATGAAATCGAAAGCATTTCCATCCTTAAAGACGCTGCGGCGGCTATTTACGGCGTGCGTGCAGCCAACGGGGTGGTGCTCGTGACGACCAAACGCGGCGCGAGCGGACGGGCAAAGATCGAGTATTCAATGTACTATGGCAGTCAGACGGCATTGGGCCTGCCTAAGCCGGTGGGCGCGATCGAGCGCTACACGCTGATGAACGAGAAGAGCATGCACAATGTGAATAGCCCGACGATCCGTTACTCCGAATCGGATTTTGCGCCCTACCGCGAAGGCAAGCTGCAAAGTACCGACTGGTACGACCTCACCATGCAGAAACACGCCCCTCAGCAGCAGCATAACCTGAGCGCCAGCGGCGGTACTGCCGACGGCCGGATCGATTATTTTATCAATATGGGCTATATGTACCAGGAAGGTTTCTGGAAAAGCAAAGATTTGAATTATGACAAATACAACCTGCGCTCGAATATCAATGCGCAGATTACGAAGCAGTTGAGGGCTTCGTTGAAGTTGAGCGGCATTATCGACACCAAGAATAACCAGCAGGCAGGCGGTATGCACGAAATCTACGGCCCGCTCTGGCGCGCGCAGCCCAACGAGACCAATTATGCCAACAATAACCCGGATTACCTGTTCAAAATGGCCGCAGGGCATCCCGTTGCATTGACGACGGCCGACATTTCCGGTTATCAAACGGACAATAATAAATGGCTCCAAAGCCAGTTTCAGCTCGAATACACCGTGCCGCACGTGGAAGGCCTGATGGCGAAAGGGATGTTCAGCTACGACACGCGGATCAACTCCAACACCAATTATAAAAAGTCTTATAATTTGTACGATTACAATGCGTCTAACGATACCTATGCGCCGTTCGCCAACAACCTGCCCGACCAGCTGACGCGCACGTACAACACGCTGCCGTCGACTTTGATGCAGGTTTCATTGAATTACAGCCGTAGTTTCAAGGAGAGACACAATGTAGGCGCATTGGTACTTTATGAAGAAAGCACCCGCAGCAGCGATAACTTCTACGCCAGCCGCGAACTGGGGATTCCGATGGAATATCTCTTTGCGGGAAAAGCGCAGAACCAGGTGGGTAACAGCAACATCAACAACATCTGGAAGAATGCGAACAAAGGTCTCGTAGGCCGTTTGAACTATGATTTCAAAGGCAAATACATTGCCGATTTCAGCTTCCGGTACGACGGTTCTTCCAAATTCCCTCCCGGAAAGCAATGGGGCTTTTTCCCGGCGGTTTCGGCGGGCTGGCGGTTGTCGGAGGAAGGTTTTATCAAGAACAATGCAGCATTCCGCTTTCTGGATAACCTGAAAATCAGGGGCTCCTATGGCACGATGGGGGATGACGGGGCTTCTTCTTACCAGTTTGTGTCGGGCTATGACTATCCTTTTAATGGCAACAGCCAGGCACTGGCAGGCGGGTACATGTTCGGCGGGTCGTTTGTGAACGCACTGGGCTTCCGTAATTCGCCCAATCCGAACATCACCTGGTATACTGTAAAAACGGCCAATGCAGGCTTGGATGCGGGTTTTTGGAATGGATTAGTGGAAGTGACCTTCGATATTTTCCGTCGCAACCGCACGGGCCTGCTGGCCAACCGCCTCATGTCGCTCCCCGGTACCTTCGGCGCGACCATGCCGCAAGAAAACCTGAACAGCGACCAGACGAGCGGTTTCGAGATTTCGCTTTCCCACCGCAAGCGCATTAATGAGGTCCGCTACAATGTGTCGGGTAACCTTTCGCTCACCCGTACCCGCAACATTTACATTGAAAGGGGCCGCTCGGGCAATTCCTACGACGACTGGCGCAACAACCGGAGCAACCGCTTCAACGACGTCTGGTTTGGCTGGGGTTACGCGGGGCAGTTCCAGTCGTACGACCAGATCGCGACGCACGATGCATTCGTAGGCCGGGCTACCTTGCCGGGCGATTACATCTACGAAGACTGGAACGGCGACGGCACCATCGACGATCTGGACCGCCACCCGATCGCGACGACCATTAACCCGGCCAGCACGACAACCGTCGGCGGCGATGCCAAGAAAAATCATCCGCTGATGAACTTTGGCTTCTCAGGATCCATCGATTACAAGGGATTTGACTTCAATATCCTCTTCCAGGGCGCCGCACTTTCGTATGTTGCATACGGAGAGCAACTGCGCGAGCCGCTTGCGTGGGACGGCAATGCACTGGAATTTTTCATGGACCGCTGGCACCCGGCCGACCCGAATGCAGATCCGTATAATCCATCGACACAATGGGAGCAGGGCTACTATGCCTATACCGGCACCACAGCCGATGAAAACTCCGCCCGCAACATTCAAAATGGCGCTTACCTGCGTCTGAAAAGTGCGGAGATCGGCTATTCGTTACCGAAAGATTTGCTGAAAAGGGTAGGCGTGCAAGGGCTGCGTATATATGTGAACGGCTACAACCTCCACACATTCACGAAGGTGAAGGGGCTCGATCCCGAGCACCCGTCGGAGTTGTACGGCTATATGTACCCGATCAACCGGACGATCAATTTGGGCGCGAGTATCAGTTTTTAATTCAAATTCAGGATGGTATTTCAAATGAAAAATATAAAATATGCCCTGGCACTGATGCTGCTGGGAGGCACGTATGCGTGTAACGAGCTGGATATCCCGCCGATCAACGTCGTGCAGGATAAGGATGCGTTCTCCGATGCCGGTATGCAGGCCTATATGGCCGCATTGTACAGCCGGATGCCGATCGAGGATTTCAAATACAGCGCACAGGAAGGTACCGAAGGTTTCGATACCTGGAACAACATCGCGACCCCGGCACTGAATACGGGCGAAAATGCCAACCGTAACAATGGCGGCTTCGTGAACCCTGCCCGCGGATACTGGAAAAGCGGTTACCAGGTGATCCGCAATGCCAATTACCTGATCCGCGAGCTGCCGAATTATGTACCCACGCTCACGCAGCCAAAGGTCGATAAATGGGTCGCTGAGGCGCGTTTCGTGCGGGCATTCGCATATTTCGCATTGGCGAAGCGCTATGGTGGCGTCCCCATTACGCAGGAGGTGCAGTCACTCGACGGCACGGCGTTGGAATCGCTGCAAATCCCGCGCAGCAGTGAGCAGGAAATTTATGATTTCATCCTGGCCGACCTCGATTTCGTGATCGCCACGATGCCGGAAGCCAGCGAGCAGTCGGGGAGGGTGAATAAGAACATTGCTGCCGCATTCAAATCGCGGGTGGCGCTGACGGCCGGCTCCATTGCGCGCTACGCGAACCCGTTCGTGAAGGACGGCGTCATGATTTGCGGTATTCCAAAAGAAAAGGCAAATGACTATTTCAAAGCGGCGTTCCAGGCGGCAAAGTCAATTGAGGGTAAGTATTCTTTGTATATGAAAAAATGGTCGGCGAGCGATAAGATCTCCACCGCGGATAACTATGCCGATCTTTTCCTCGACGCGGCTAGTCCGGAAACCATTTTTGCCAAAGGTTATTCCTATCCCGAAGCCGTGCACAGTTTCGACGCCGTGTACGCGCCGCCGCATATGACCTCCACCTATGGCGACCGGTTCAACCCGACCCTCGATTACGTGGAGCTTTTCGACGGCTTGCCCAAGAACGCCAAAGGCCAGCTGAAAACGACCGACGACAAAGGCAATTACATTGTTTACAACTATGTGGAGCAGCTTTTCGAGAACTGCGAGCCGCGCCTGCGGGGAACGGTCCTGCTGCCGGGCCAGCCTATCAAAGGCGTGCGCACCGATCTCCGGCGGGGCACATTGGTGGAGACGGTCGACCCCACGGTACCCATTCCGAAGTTCATTCCCGAGGACATGACGAGCGGCTACAATTCCAATGCATTTTACAATTCCAATGTAAAGCAATCGGGTACCTGGAACAACCAGACGCCGATCGTGCTTTCGAACGGGCAGTCGATCAATCCGAGCGGCCTGGACGGTCCTACTTCCGCGAACAATGCGACGATCACCGGCTTTCACGGCCGTAAATGGCTCATGCCGAACCTCGCGCCTGCGGCCACCGCATTGCACCGATCTAACCAGTCGTGGATCGAAATGCGGTATGCCGAAGTGCTGCTGAACCGCGCGGAAGCCGCATTGGAGCTGCACCAGAATGGGGTAACCGAAGTGGACGGCGTGGCATTGCTGAACGACGCATTTGAAATGATCAATCAAATCCGCAACCGGGCGGGCGCCGTGCTGCTTAAAACTGCCGCCGAGCTCTCGTCCGCGCAGCCCCTCGCGCCGGGCACGGGCGTAGGCTCGTACGTGCTCGCACCCACACGGGGCTTGCAGCTGGTGCGTATCGAGCGCCGGAAGGAGCTGGCATTTGAGAACAAGCTGTGGTGGGATATGTTGCGCTGGCGCACGGCCGATGCCGAGGTGAATGCGCGGATCTGGCGGAAATGCAACCCGTTCCTGTTCGCAAAAGGGGCGATAGCCGAGTCGAGCGATTATGTGCGGGGCAAATACATTTTCGACTGCCGTTTCGAGGAAAGAAGCTTCCGTTTTACCGTCGCTACCAAAAATTACTATGAGGCCATACCGGGTGCAGAACTGATCGCAAACCCGAAACTGGTTCAGAATGAGCAATATTGATCACTGAAAATGAATCTAACAATGAAAAGTCTAATTTATATTTTACTAATACCCCTTGTGCTGTGCGCCTGTAAGATCGACGACGTGGATGCGCCGAACTCGACATTCGAGGGGCGGCTGGTGGACGCCAGCGGCGCCGGTATCCAGCTCGAACAGGGTGCTTCCAGTGCACGCCTCAAAATGGAGGAGGTCAGTTGGAGCAATACGCCGCTGCCGCTGTTCCTGAACCTGAAACAGGATGGTTCTTTTATCAATAACAAACTCTTCCCGGGCAACTATAAAGTAACGCCGGTGGAAGGGCCGTTCTACCCGGTAGCCGAGAAGGTTGTCGACATCCAGGGTGCTACAAAGCAGGATTTTACAATTGTACCTTATCTGAATGTAGAATGGACAGGGGAGCCTGTCGTGAATGCCGACAAGAAGCTTTCGGTAACTTTCAAATTCACGGGCAATGCCGCGCCGGAAGGGCTTGCCAAGCCGAATCCGCTCGATTACCAGCTTTTTATTTCAACCAACCAATATGTTGGAAATAATAATTGGGACAATACCGCTGTGGGAGCGGTAGTACCGGTGACGGTCGATAAGGAAGGGCAGGACATCACCATTTCGTCGTCCGTGCCTATGAAATACAGTACCACTTACTATGTACGCGTCGGTGTGCGGGTGAACGATACTTTTAAAAAGTACAACTATACGACGATCAAGACCGTACAGGTGCCTTAATTTTATACGCAGAGGTAGTGTGAGCCCCCGGGACCTTTGGTCTTTTGGGGGCTTGTTGTTTTACATTATCCTCGTCGCGGATGTAGAGCAGATACCGCGGTTCTACGACGGCGCTACGTTTCTTTTCATCGAGAAAACCGTATTTCAGCCGCGTCACATGGAAATGTTCGGGAGACGCCTGCACTTTCGCGTCGACGCCCGAGCGGATGAGGCTGTCGGCTATGGCGGCGGTAGTGTAGAGGTAACAGGGCGCTGCATCGATGAAATCATCCAGATATTCGCCGCTTTTGATCAGTTTGACCTCTCCCGGCGAATAAAATTCAAAGCTGTAAGAGAATGAGCCATAGGCTGCGACAGGCAAATTGCGGTTTTTTTCAGGAATAACCCTCGCCGCCTGCATTCCCGACTGGTATTGTAATAAAAAAGGGTAAAAGAACTGAAACAGAAAGATGTACAACATCGCAGCCATTGCATAACCCTTAAAAAGAAGCTGCTGCATGGTATTGCGGTAGGTGACAACGCTTGCTGCGACTACGATCCCCAGCGCAATGCCTGCGGCGAAAATGCCGTTTTCGAGGCGGGTGATGCAGAGCAGGCCGGAGATGAAAACGAGCGTCAACACAAGCAGGACGGTCTGAACGGTAGCCAAATGTTTCAGTTGCGAACGCCTGGCCAGCTCGGTGAAGAAATAGGCGGTAATGATCGAGAAGTAGGGGAATTCGATGACCAGATAATGTGGTAGCTGAAATTTGGATAATGAAAACAACAGAAAAGTTACCAGTGTGCTTCCATAAATTATCCAGCGGATCGCATCGCGATTTTTCTCAAAGCGGAGCAGGTAAATAATAGCGCCCACAAGCCCTACTGACCACGGCAGGAACGCCCATAAGGTAGTATGCAGGAAGAATGTGACATTGCCGCTTCCTTTGATCGGCCCGGTGTTAAAGAACCGCCCGAACTGGCTGTCCCAGAAAAAGAAACGCAGGCCAGAAACATTCGTACGCCCGAAAACCACTTTTTCGGGGTGCAAATCGAATTGTACATAAAGACTGTAAAGCTCCGGAAGGATAAAAATGAAGCATAACCCCAGCACCAGCCACCATCGGTAATGGATGAGCTGGCGAAACTGACCGGTTATCAGCCAGTAAATAACCCAGCCGCCGCCGAGCGTAATAAGTACAAAAACGCCCTTGGTCATAATAGCGCAGGCTGCGAACAATGCGGCCCATACAATGTGCGACCAATGTGCGCGCGCATTCACGCGCAGCATGTGCCAGGCCGCGCCCGTAATGCATGCCGTGAGGTACGGCTCGGCCCGGACATCGAAGTTGGCTAAGGTGCTGTGCAGCGCGACGGTATAGATTAGTACCGCTATTTTGGCCACATCCTCATTGTATAAGTCTTTTGCAATGAGGTAGGTATACCGCAGGCTCAGCAACCAGAAGAGAAATGCGGGCAATTTGTAAGCGAAGCCCGTAATACCGAATATTTTGTAGCTGATAGCGGCCATCCAGAAAGGGAAATGCGGCTTGTCGAGCCAGTCGTGGCCGTCGCCGTAGAGGTTAACCCAGTCGTTGTGCAGGACGATATGCTTGGCGATAGTGGCGTAAAGGGCGCCGTCGGGTTCGATGATGTCGAGCCAGAGGCCAGGCATGTTGAGCAAAATGCCGGCCAGGAGCAGCCAGGGGAAGTAGCGGCTTAAAAACGGGTCACGGTTGTTCATAACGTTGCGTATTCGGGGATGCAGCGACATATTTGGAATTATGCCTGCTAAAACCGATGTACGCACGAAGGTTTGAACTTGTGCCGATTATAGGTGGGAAATGCGTGTTATTTAATTGTTAATAAGGCGCATCGCCGCGATTTTCGCTCCGATCCGGGACGGTTTTCGGCACCCCAGTCTGTCAGGATATTGATGACCGGTTCAAGGCTTTTGCCGAGGTCGGTGAGCTGATATTCCACGCGCGGCGGCACCTCGGGGTACACTTTGCGGCTGATGAGCCCGTCGCTTTCCATTTCGCGCAGTTGGAGGATCAGGATACGCTCGGATACCGCCGGGAGGCTGCGGCGGAGATCGCTGTACCGGATCGCGCCGCCCGCCAGCCGCCAGAGTATCGAAGGCTTCCAACGGCCTCCGATCAGGTCCAATGTATAGGCCATATCACAATTTCCATTGATCAGCATTTCGTTTTCAAGGTTCGTGGAGCTCTGTTTTCGCATAACTTACATTTATGTTAGTACTTGATAATTATGTTAGTACCTGTAAATTTACGAGTAGGAGGCTAGTTTTGCAATGAAATCAAACCAATTCATCATCATCATGCAAAACTTGAAAGATAAAGTCGCATTCGTAACAGGAGGATCGAGGGGCATTGGCGCCGCCATCGTGCGAAGACTGGCAGCGGAAGGCGCGAAAGTGACTTTTACGTACGTCAATGGTAAAGACCAGGCCGAAACGCTGGTACGGGAACTGGCTGAAAGCGGGTTGAGCGCTGTGGCCCTCCAATCCGATAACGCAAAGACGGGAGCTGTTTCCGCCGCCATCGATCAGGCGATTGCGCATTATGGCAAGCTCGATATTCTCGTCAACAGCGCGGGCGTGTATGTGGGCAAGGCGTTCGAGGAGCATACGATCGAGGATTACGACTATGTCATGGATGTGAATGTCAAATCCGTATTCGAAGCATGTCTCACGGCCTCGCGCAAAATGGAGCGGGCCGGACGCATCATTACCATCGGCAGCTGCATGGCCGATCGCGCGGCTACGCCACAGGCTACATTGTATTCGGCCAGTAAATCGGCATTGTCGGGCTTCACAAGAGGCCTTTCGCGCGACCTTGGACCGAAGGACATTACCGTAAACCTCATCCAGCCCGGCCCGGTGAACACCGATATGAACCCCGAAACTTCGGAATTCTCCGATTTTCAGCGGGGCATGATGGCGATTCCGAAATACGGCCGGCCCGAGCACATCGCCGACGCCGTCGCATTCCTGGCAAGTCCGGCCAATAGCTACACGACCGGCTCGGTGATCACGATCGACGGCGGCACCCTCAGCTAGGGAATCGCGCAGATCGGATCGCGTAGATCGGATCGCGCAGATCGGATCGCGTAGATTGCATCGCGCCGATTGCATCGCACCGATTAGTTTCCAATATTTGTTTCCCATAACAGGCTGCAAATTCCATTGGAAAAAGACCCCGCATTGCAAAGGATGATCGTCGACCATGTTCTGCGCCGCATCGAGCTCACGGCCGCCGAACAGGCCCATTTCGTTTCCCTTTTGAAAGTCCGCAAGCTGCTTCCCCGGCAGTACCTCGTCCAGCAGGGCGATGTATGCCAGTACGAAAGTTATGTCTGCCAAGGTTTTCTCCGTTCATTTTATGTGGATGAGAAAGGAAATGACCATACCCTGCATTTCGCGATGGAAGACTGGTGGATCAGCGATTCCACCAGTTTCCATTTACAGGTCCCGGCTACGCGGAACATCGTCGCGCTGGAAGCCTCCATTTTATTACAAATTGAAAAAAACGACCTGGAACAGCTCTATAAGGACGTTCCCGCATTCGAACGTTTCTGGCGGATCCTCGAACAGAAAAGCGGGATTGCGCAGGACCAGCGCATCCTGAATGCTATTTCCATGTCCGGCGCCGAGCGTTACGAAGCGCTGATCGCCAAATATCCCACCCTCGAACAGCGCATGCCGCAACGGCACATTGCATCCTACCTGGGCATTACGCCGGTGTTTTTAAGCCAGATCCGCAAGCAGGCTTCCCGCCCCGACCTTCCGGGCCGTATTTAATTAGTTTAAGGTGTTTTATTAAAATAGTTAAACGTCCCGAGGCTGACCGTGCCGGTACTTTTGTAATCAAAAACAAAGTATGGAAACGATCAGGAAAACGATATTCGACGGTACCCCAATAGGTGAGAGGAAGCTGGCCAACCGCCTCGTAGTGGCGCCTATGACACGCGTAAGCGCTACCGACGCGGGTGTGCCCACGCAGGAAATGGCCGACTATTACGAGGCTTTCGCCGCGGGCGGCTTTGGCATGATCATCACCGAAGGCACCTACACCGATGATTTTTACAGCAAGGCCAACCGCAACCAGCCTGGCATGGTGAACGGCATGCAAATGCAAGCCTGGAAGCGGGTGGTGGACGCGGTGCATGCGCACGATGCGCTCATTATCAATCAATTGATGCACGGCGGCGCATTGTCGGAATGCAATGAGCATACGATCGCTCCCTCGGCGGTACAGCCGGTAGGTCTGCGCACGACCGACATTACCTTGGCTCCAAGCCTTTTCCCTATCCCGCGGGCAATGGGGCAGGGCGATTTTGAAGTGGTGAAATCCGGGTATGTCAATGCGGCATTAAGGGCGCATCAGGCAGGTTTTGACGGGGTTGAGATCCACGCCGCGAACGGTTACCTGTTCGACCAGTTCATCACGCCCGACACCAACCTCCGCACGGATGAATACGGTGGAAACGAGCGCAACAGGCTGCGGTTTTTGATGGAAGTGTATCAGGCCGTGAAGGCGGTGTTGCCGGAAACTTTCATCGTCGGCATCCGCGTTTCGGAAAGCAAGGTCAACGATCTCGCATACCGCTGGCCGGGCGGGGCGGAAACGGCACGGCGCATATTTGAAGTACTGGCTGAAATTGATCCGGATTATGTGCATATCGCAGCCGAAGGCGGTCGGTGGGAGCGGGAATGCGTTTATCCAGACGGTTCCTCGTCGAACAGCATTGCGAAAAGCATTCTCAAATCACCCGTGATCGCCAATGGCGGAATGCACGATGTGGCACTGGCGGAAAGCCTGCTGAACAGCCATGCGGCCGACCTGGTATCGATCGGCCGCGCCGCCATTGCTTCTCCCGACTGGCCCAAACGCATGGCTGCACAGGAGCCGGTGGTACCTTTTTTCAAGGAATTGATTAAGGCCAGCCTTACGCTCGCGCACACGCGGCGCGTGATGGAGCAATTCCGGGAGCAGGCAGTTTGCTGATCGGTTTGCTACCCGCTATTTTTTGGCGAAATCCGGCCGTTCGAAAACCTCATTCACCGGCCGGGTTTCGATCCACCAGATCTTGTCGAGGGAGGAATCGTAGTAGCGGGCAAGTTTACCTTTGAGGAGCATAACCCTTTTGATTTCCTGTTTGGCCGGCATCAGGTTACTGCCCGCGCCATACACTTGCCGGAAACCGTCCAGCATATAAGGTTCGTTTTTGAGTCTCGACGGATCGAAAGAATTGGCGTCTTTCATTTCCACATTACCTTTAACCAAAGCTACCGGGGGCGTGTCGCGGTAGACGGGGAACGTGAAGTAGTTGACTTCCGTGCAGCCGAAGTTAAGCGTATAGGTCCGCTTCTCCTCCTTTTCCGTAAGCATGTAGGGATAGCTTTTGAATGCCGCATTAATTTGCCTGTAATCAGTTTCCTTACCATTTAAAAAGAGCTTCATCGTAGTTTGGTAACCCATTAATTGCCGTTTCCGATCGAAATAGCCCCCTTTATAAGCGGTGATCACGCCTTTGGGCCACTGTTTACGCTTAAAATATTCCACCCTCAACTTCATTTCATCAACGAACGGAGGCAGGCTTTTAAGCAAATAGGATTTCAGGTCCTGTTTGGCGTTTCGCGGATTGTAAGTGTCGTAGAAAGGGTTGGTAGGTACGGAATAGGAAGTAAATGAAAGGCGACGGAGCTCGGGCTTTTTCATGAAATTGATATCAAAGTAGTCACCAAAGGGCCCATCGGCCTGGTAACTTTTGCCTGAAATACCGCTGTCGTAAATGCCATCTTCATAATGGAGTGAATAGTCGTGCATGACGCCTTTCTCCGGTATCGCAGAAACCTCCTCGAAATAGAACCCGTCCTGATCGGTGGTGAGCGTCTTGATGAAGCGATCGTCATGGTATAGACCGATCTTGTAACCGGCAATTGGCTTGCCTGTTTGTGCGTCAAGAAGCAGCCCCGACATGTGGAGTGTGTTTTGCGGCTTCCTTTTACTTACTTCGAAACCACCCGACCATATGCGGATTGACGGGCGGCCTGACTTCTTCGCGGGCTGGTCCCACCGGAATGCCGCCAGCAGCACCGCCAGCAATGGAAGTACGAACAGGAAACACGTCATCAATATACGTGGGCTGGCATTTTTGTTCATCATGATGATCCGCTGTTTCAAAGAATGGTATCCAAACTGGTTGACCAGCGAGAACTCCGGGCCGACGGCCGCTTTGAGCAGCAGGTATTGATAGGCCTTGGTATCTGCATGGTTTTCAAGTACTTTGTGATCGGCTATGTATTCGAGATTCTGGCGGATCGCGCTCCGGATCAGCCACACGAAAGGATTGAACCAATTGATAATGCACAGTATTTCCGACCAGATCACGTCGATCGAATGCCGCTGCTGCACGTGGATGTATTCGTGCAAAATCATGTCCTGTAAATCATCCGGCTCGTGCAGGTGCGGATTGTAAAAAATGGCGTTACCGAACGAGAAGGGGCTCATTTCAAAATCGAAATGGTAGATTCTTACACCGTCATCAGAAATGAGCCGCGACTGCGATTTAATTTTCAAATACGACCGGATATGGATAATCAGCCGGAAAATCATGACGATTAGGCCGACCATCCAGATCATGAGGACCCAGTCGGCAACACCGGGCCAGGCCGGTTCTGCGACTGTCTCCATTTGAAAACTTCTGGCGGCCGATGGAACATTCGGCTCCGCCGACGACACGCGTGACATTTTGGGAACGCTTTCGACGAAAGTGCTGGCGGGAAGTGCGGCCGGTGTTTGCCCGATAAAGGTATTGATGTTAATAAAGGGGATCAGGAAACAAAGCGCGGAGTAAAACCGCAGGTAATGCCGGTTTGCGTCGTAGAATGTGAGCTTGCGCAACACCAGATGGTAGAAAAGGGCGATCACGCCGAAGCTGACCGACAGTTTGAGCAGGTAATCCGGAAGAGCCGTCATACAGTAAATGTTAGAAAATTACTTTTTTCCCTCAATCAGCCCGATGATCTCCCTGAGCTCGTCAGCCGATATTTTATTTTTCTGCGCAAAAAAACTCACAAGTTCCTTGTAGGAGTCTTCGAAATAATCCTTCACGACATTCCCCATAAATTTCTGTTTGTAAGCTTCTTCGCTGATCGCCGGCGCATACAGGTAGGCGTTGCCGATCATCCGGCTCGTGAGGTAGCCCTTCTTTTCCAGGTTTTTGATGGTAGATGCCACCGTCGTATAGGGTGGGACGGGAGGCGTCATGGCCTCCATAAATAACTTCACATTGCCTTCGCCGATTTTCCAGACTGCGAGCATCGCATCCTGCTCCTGGATTGTTAATTTCTCCATAACTACGATTTTTTCGTAAGTCTACGAATGTTTCGTAATTGTGGCAAATATTTTAGCTAAAAAATCAAATTTTGGCTGAAAATGACTCAGATACCGGGATTCTGGCTTTTGTAGAACTGGACTTTTTTGAACATTTCGATCAGCGTGGACACTTTCAGTTTCTCGAAAATGCGTGCTTTGTAGGTACTCACGGAGCTTTCGGTGAGGTTGAGCTTGATCGCAATCTCCTTGGTCCAGTAACCCTCAATAAGCATGTCCATTACCTCCAATTCGCGTTGCGACAAATGTTCGAGGGGGTTTTCGCCGTTGGGTTTGTTTTCGAGGGTATTGCGGAGCAATTGCTGCTGAACGGCCGTGCTGATGTAGTTGCCTACTTCGAGCATGGATAATACGGCCTTTTTGATCTCTTCCTGCGAAGCATTTTTGGAAAGGAAGCCGTTCGCGCCTGCCTTAATGTAATGCAGTGCGTAAATCTCTTCTTCAAGGCTCGAAAAGATCATGATTAACACTTTGGGCTGTATCTCCCGGATTTTCGGGATCATATTGAAACCCTCCCCGTCGGGAATATTGATGTCGAGCACGACGAGGTCGATCGGGTTACTGTTGAGTTGGGCGAGTGTCTCACTGAAAGAGCCAGCTTCATGGACGACCACCGGATTCAGTAAATCAAGGATCAAAAACCGGGTAGCCAGCCTGACAATCGCATGGTCTTCAACCAGTAAGATTTTTTTCATTTTTTTAAGGAGGACTTGTATTCAGTTTGCGACCGTTTATAACCTTTTGGAATTCAATAGCTATCAAATAAATGCAGTAAATATTAAGTAAAACTCCTATTATTTAATGTAAAACTTATTGAGCGGTCTGTACAAGTTTACAGTTAATTAAGCGGTTCGGCAAAAAAACTTTTACTTACGGACACAAAATTTCTTCGCTTGGAAGCGATAGAAGGGCATTTTAATGCAGTTTCTCCACAATTCTGCCGGCTTTGCGATTCGGGCCTTTCATGTACCCGGGATTAGAAAAGAGTTTATTTGAGATATAT
>CBIHPQ010000118.1:0-16121 GCA_966211825.1 uncultured Dyadobacter sp.
CATCAAAGACCTGCCTGCCACCGGACCTGCATATGTGGCGAATAAAAATGCTGCGAGGGCATTGCTAATGAAAGTGTACCTCAACAAAGGCACGTTCCTGGACCGCCAGAACCCGAAGTTCGACGCTGCTGATATGGCCAAAGTAATCTCGATAGCGAATGAGATCACAGGCTACACCATTTCCGGCCCGGGCAAGTACTTTGATAATTTCGCGCCTGACAATAATGTTAAATCCACCGAAAACATCTTCACCCTTTACAACGAGGAAGGCGTTCGCGGCGGGGGTGTGGACAGGGCCTACTGGACCGTTTCCCATTACAACATGACTCCGGGCGGCTGGAATGGCTGGGCCACGCTTTCTAACTTCTACGACAAGTTTGCAGCAGGCGACGAGCGGAGAGGGATTTACTACAATTATGCGGCTGATACCACTTCCAACCGCAGCAAAGGCTACAAAATTCAAAATGTAGGTTTTCTGGAAGGGCAGCAGTACAGCTGGGTGACCAGCAAACCGCTGAATGCCCGTAACCCTGCGACCCAACCATTGGTATTTTCAAGGGACATTACCATCCGCACAAGCGGCAGCACCCTGGAAACCGCTGGAATCCGCGTGATCAAATATCCGTTCGACTATGCTTCCAAAGGCCAGCGTAACAACGACTGGGTAGTGTACCGTTATTCGGATGTACTGCTCATGAAAGCCGAGGCCATCCTGCGTGGCGGGACCCCTGGCAGCGCGGCCGATGCACTGAGCATTGTGAACTCTATCCGCACCAACCGCGGCGCCGCAAACCTGACGGCCCTGACATTGGACAATTTGTTGGATGAACGCGGAAGAGAGCTTTATTGGGAAGGCTGGCGGAGACAAGATCTCATCCGCTACGGCAAATTCTTGCAGGCAGGCCAGATCAAACCAGCCGATCCGGATCCTAAAACGCTTGTTTACGCTATCCCGAGCCCGCAGATTGCCGTCAACAACAATCTCAAACAAAATCCGGGATACTAGGGAGGGGCGGAGACAACCCGCAATCGTCCGCATTTAACCCGTCAATTAGAAAAAGCGTTGTGGCAGCACTGGTAACAGATGCTGCCACAACGCTTTTTTTTAGAATGCATGCTTAATTCGGATACTGTGTCAGATTGGGCATGATGGACAGTTCCGTCGTGGGAACGGGCCAGTATTCATGCGTGCCTTTTATGAAACCTTTCTTTTTAAGTTTCTCCTCCTGCAATCCCCACCGGGCCAAATCGAAAAAGCGATGGCCTTCGTAAAGGAGCTCCACCCGGCGTTCGTCACGGATGATATTCCTCAGGGCAGCCTGTGCTGTCTCGGTAACCGGCGCGATTTTCGCGCGCTTGCGTACTATGTTCAAGGGCACGAGCGCCTGGTCCGGTTTGCCCGATTCGTTCAAAGCTTCGGCATAGTTGAGCAGCACTTCGGCATACCGGATAATGGGATAGTTTACATCGAAATTATCTACCTGCGCCATGTCCTTTCCTTCGGGTAAAAATTTACGTACCGAAGCATTGTTGAAATATTCCGTCCGCATGGGCACCGACGGGAAAGGTTTGGCGCCCTTGCCATCGGTATCAATCATATCCGCCGGAGTCGCGCCCACGATCAGGACTGATTTGCGCCGGATATCCCCCGGTTTGAAAAGTGTTTTGGACTCCTCGCTAGGCGTGTACCAGTTGGCCCAGCCAATGTTCGGGCTCCACATGGCAGCAATGGAGTTTTCGGTCAGATCGGTCCAGTAACCCGGAGCGAATGACACTGCCTGGAACTCGAAAAGCGCTTCCGTGCTGTTTTCATTTTTGCCATTAAACAGGGAAATGAAATCTTCCACAAGCTGATAGCGCCCCAGGTCTACAACCTGTTTGCTGGTCTGGGCAGCGAGGTCCCATTTGTTTTGATACAAATAAACACGGCCCAAAAAGCCCAGTGCGGCGCCTTTGGTCACATGGCCTACCGGATTACTTTCTGCCACGGGCAGGTCGGGGACCGCAGCAATCAAATCATCTTCAATTTGTTTGTAAACAGCCGCTTTTTCAGATCTGGCGAGTTGAACATATTCCTCCCGTGTCAGCACTTTTGTAAACAATGGAATATCGCCAAATGTGATCGTCAGGTTCCAGTAATATAATGCGCGCAGAAATTTCGCCTCCGCTGCATATTGCTTTTTCAACTGTTCGTTCATCGGCACGTTCCCGACTTTATCCAGAAATGTGTTCGCACGCGCAACGGCTTTGTAGGCGTCAAACCAGCGGGCCCGTGAAAAGGGGTTGTCGGGTACCCACCTGAAATCGCTTGCATTCTTGAAATGGAAGCCGTAGTCCCCGGTATCGCCGGTTCTTTCGTCAATATCATCGGAAGGACAGCTGCCCAATACAAATACGGATTCGCGGTAAACGCCTTTCTGGCTGATGCCGTCGTATACCGCTGTCAGTGCCTGCAATGCATCCACTTCGTCTTTAAAGAAGTTGCTTTCAGCCACGCCATTTCTATACTCCTTGGTCAGGAAATCTTCACTGCATCCAAGCAGGAAACATGCAGATAATAGGGGAAGTAGATGTCTGTATTTCATTTTGATCAATATTTTGACTTAAAAATCAAGTTTTAAACCCGCTGAAATCGTCCGGGGCTGAGGATAAATGTCATTATAGATCCCGGCTGCGCCGCTTTTGTTGTCGTCCAGGCCAACTTCCGGATCGATGCCTTTAAATTTGGTCAGCACAAATGCATTTTGCACAGAAACGTATATACGCGCGCTCGAAAGCCGGATCTTCCTGAATACCTCTGACCTGATATTGTAGCCGAGCTGCACATTGCGCAAACGTAAATACGACCCGTTTTCAATCAGGTGCGTGGCTACCTGGGTGTTCAGGTTGGGATCGCTCAGGATAGGGCGGGGGATGTCGTTGCTTGTTCCGGGGCCGTGCCATGCATTCACGGCCGTCACACTTTTGTTCAAAGACCTGCCCGATGCCTCCGTAGTGGTGCGGTTCAGGTTCATAATGTCGTTGCCGGCAAGACCAAAAAACTGCATGCTGAAATCGAAATTCCCGAAAGTCAGCTCTCCGCCAAATCCGTAAGTGAATTTAGGCGTCGGGTTTCCGATGATCGTTTTGTCGCTATTATTGATCCTTCCATCACCATTCAGATCGCGGTATTTAAAATCTCCTGGCGCGGTATTGATATTTTGAAATGGCGTTGCAGTGTTGCCATCGGTTCCATTGGCAGCATTCACTTCTTCCTGCGTTTGGTAAAGTCCATCGGAAATAAGTCCATAGAACACCCCCAGCGGCTGCCCTTCCCGGATCAACGTAATCCCGCCCGAACCTGCATAGTCCAAGGGGTAAATATCGGCGCTGCCGCCCAGGGATTTGACGACGTTATTGAATGTGGTCAGGTTACCAAAGACGCTGTATTTCACCTTCGCACCGCCGCCGCGATAGCCGGCGTTGAATTCAAAACCTTTGCTGGTCAGGTTTCCGGCATTCTGCACGATTTCCTTTAAACCCGATACGCCCGGCAGGCTTTGCGTGAGGAGCATGTTCGTGCGGGTCCGGTTGAAATACTCGGCAGAAAATGTGAGGCTATTGTTGAGCAGGCCGCTTTCCAATGCCACGTTGTATTCCGTAACCGTTTCCCACTGAATGTTAGGATTGGCCAGATCACCCAGCGCTGCACCGATGGTCGAGTTGCCCGACTGGTTTCCGAATGCATAGTTGGACCCCGTCACAATGCGTGCCAGGTACATGAAATTACCGATCGCGTCGGATCCTACCTGTCCCCAGCCGGTACGAAGTTTCAAGTCCGTGAGAAAGTTGTTTTTCGGGAAAAATGATTCTTCGGAAACCCGCCAGCCCGCCGACACGGCAGGAAAAACACCAAACTTTCTGTTTGCACCAAACTTGGACGAACCGTCGCGGCGAACGGTGGCCGTAAGCAGGTATTTATCGGCGAAATCATAGTTGAAGCGACCAAAAACGGATGCCAGCGACTCTTCTCCAAAATTGGTTTCCGTGTTCAAAGCAGTTGCCCCCTGGCTGTTGATTTCCTTGAAGGCGTTGGTGTTGTAATTGGCAGTTTGCCGGGCCGAGCGAAAGCGCGAATCCAAGGCGGTTGTACCAAGCAATGCACTCAGGTTGTGTTTGCCAAGATTGCGGGAGTAGGTCAATGTATTTTCCCACATCCACTGCCGTCCGTTGCCCGAGGTTATTTCAATTTTAGACAAGCCCGACGAATTCAGCAATCCCGTTTCCCAGATAGGCGTGAAATTGTAGTTGGAGCCGGTATTGATCGTTGTAGAAAAGCTCGTCCGGAAAACCAGATGTTTGACGGGCTCATATTCTGCATAAAAATTACCAATGATGTTGTAGCTCTCATTATCGATGTCCGAGACGGTTTGCTCGAACACCGGATTGCCAGGTCTTTCAAAACGGCTGTCGGTGGGGCCTGCAAACTTGCCGTTTTCATCATACACGGGCATAATCGGCAGGGTGGCGTAAATATTGGTAAACACCCCACCGATAAAGCGCCGGTTACCGGCACCATTGTTGCGCTGCGTAGTTCTGGAAACGGCCAGACTGTTCCCAACCCTGAACTTGTCCGAAATTTGGTTATCGGTATTGATCCGCACCGATAGCCTGTCAAACCAGGTATTGATCATCATTCCATCATTTCTGAAATGGCTGAGGGAAAGAAAGTATTTGTTTTTTGCGCCTCCGCCTGCCACCGAAAGCTGCTGTTCCTGGATTTTGCCGGTCTTCATAACCTCATCCATCCAGTTTGTTCCTTGTCCGAGGGCGTCGGGATTTGCAAAAGGCGCGGGTTGTCCGGCTGCGACAAAGGCGGTGTTCATATTGCGCGCATATTCCATGGCATTCATGGGGCGGGGCACTTTTCTGGTGGGATTTTGTATACCAAAATAGGTGCTGGCCGTGAGCCTGGGAACGCCCGCCTGTCCACGTTTGGTCGTGATCATCACAACGCCATTCGCTGCGCGGGTTCCGTAAATAGCAGTAGAAGCGGCATCTTTTAATATGTCAATGGATTCAATGTCACCGGGGTTGATAGAAGAAAGCGGGTTTGAATTTTCATCATCCCCCGCGCCCATTTGCACGCCATCGACAATATACAAAGGGTTACTGTTATTGATCGCCCCCACGCCCCTGATGCGCACGCTCACACCGCCGCCGGGCTGGCCGCCGTTGGTGGTAACATATACGCCCGGCACCTTGCCCTGCAGTGCGTTTTCAAAACTGGGCGATTGCACCTTTTCAATGTCGGATGCGCCCACTGATACAATGGAGCCCGTTACATTGCTTTTCTTTTGTTCGCCATAACCTACCACCACTACTTCGTCCAGCGCTTTGTTATCGGCCTGCATGGTCACATTGAGCGTACTGGCATTGCCGATTTCGATTTCCTGGTGCAGGTAACCCACATAGGAAAACACCAGTATCTGGTCCTGACTTTCTATATCAGGCAATGTGTAGCGGCCGTCAGTAGCCGTGATCGTGCCTTTTTGTGTTCCTTTCACCACTACGCTTACCCCAGGCAACGGCTCATTTTTGTCATCGGTAACCACACCGGAAAGGGTTCTGGCATACTGTGCAAGGTGCCTGTTGGCCGTGGTGGCACCGGTAGTTTCCGCCCCCGGCGGGACTTGCTCGGGCTGCATATCGGCGTCTGGCTTCATTCGGCGTTCGCCGGCTTTGGGTGCGCGGATGATCAGGAAAGTGCCTGCTTTTTGCTCTACAAACTGAAGGCCGGCAGCGGGGAGAATTCTGTCCAGGTTCGCTTCGAGTTTGTCTTCCCATTTCACCGCCGACGCAAGGACCAGCTGGTTTCTTACGGACCGGTCTGCATACAGGATATCGACTTTGTAGTGGTTTTTGAAACGTAAAAGCACGTCAGACAGCCGGAGCCGCGAGGGTTGTTCGGGCGTGGGAAGCTTTTGCTCAATGTACATCGCCAGCGGCTGGGCTGCACCAGGTTGAACCCCGCAGGCAGCCACCAGTACCATCCATAGAAAAATTTTCATGTGGTAAAAGTTTAGAAACAGTAAATACGATTTTGAAAAATGAAAGCTATTCGGCAGGCGGAGCAATGAACTTCACCTGCTTTCCTTTAATAGAGTATTGAATGCCAAGTATTTGTGAAATGGATTGGATCAGTTCCGCATGATTTTGCGCCTTGAAAGAACCTGATACGGTCAACTCCGAGAGTTCGGGGCCGGCAATGGTGACTTTCAGGTTGTAGTTATCTTCGAGCAGGCGGGCTACTTCCGTCAGCGAAGTTTGTGCAAATACGAAGCGGGAATCTTTCCACGCGGCATATTCGGACCTGGCGTCAAAACGATCGGTTCTCAGGCGTCCGCCATCAATGATCACCTTTTCACCGGGAACCATCAGGGTAGCACTTCGGATTTTGCCTGTTTTCCTTAAAACACTGACTTTGCCTTTGTTCAAAAGGATTTTAGTTCTGTCCGTACGACTATATACGGAGAATTCCGTTCCGAGCACGACGATATCAACGCCGTTGGTCGCCTTTACGACGAAGCGCTGGTTGTTGACCTGATGCGTCACGGCAAATTCTGCTTCCCCACGCAGGGTTACGTCCCGGGTGTCCTTCCCAAAGCCAAAACGAGGGACAATCAGCACCGAATTCGCATTCAGGCTCACGCGGCTGCCATCTTCCAATGTCCAGGAACGCACCTCACCGGCGCCGGTGGAAAGTTGCTGGTAACGGATATTGTCCCGGAAAAAATAACCGGCTCCCACTAGGATTATCAGCACGCAGGCGGCCGCGAGCGGTATTCTGAAAGCCTGCAAGAAAACCGGCGCAGGCGCTGCGATTGTGCTTTCATTGATCCTGTCGCGAAAACGGGCAATACCCACAGCCACATCGGCAGGATGGTAAAGTTGTGTGGCTTCCCATTCCATCAGATATTTATAGTAAAGCTCTTCGTTTTGTGGCTGTCGCGCCCACTCGTCGATGACGCGCCGCTGCTGGGCGTTAAGTTGTCCGCCAAAGTTGGCAAAAAGCAGCTCTTTCGTTATTTCAGGTTTCATGTGTTGTAGTTATTGATCAAAAATTCGCTGGAAAGGCATTGACGGCTAAACCAGCAATAGCAGGAGGACTGAAATAAACCATTTGTTTTTCATCAGCGCGCGCACGGTTTGCCGGGCCCGGTAGACCTGCACCTCGACGGTCCGGGAGGAAATCCCCAGCTTCCGGGCTATTTCCTTGTGGCTTTTTCCTTCAAAATGAAACTGCATATAGATGTTACGCCGCTGGACCGGAAGGTCGCCGATGATTTTTTCAAGGTCCTGGTACAGTTCCTCGTACTGGGTAATGTGATCGGGCTGTTGTCCCTCCACATCCAGCACATCATATTTATCCTCCATCGAAACTTTCCGCGAGGCTTCCCATCGCAGGTGATTGAGCCCGTAATTCCGCACCGCCCGGAACAGGTAGGCGCGGTAGGAAGTGGTAATGCGCTCGAAGGTCCTTTGTGAATAAAACCGGTAGAAAATGTCCGATACGATGTCCTCGGCAACCTCCCGCGAGCCTACATAGCGGGCTGCGTGGTTGCAAAGCACTTGATAGTAGCGGTTGTACAGCAGCTCAGTGCCCAACTGGTGGTTTTCCAGCAACGTTGCCCGCAGGAAGAGCTCATCGTCGGGACACCCTTCGTCGTGCGCATGGCGCTGGTTGTCCTCCCCACCGGTTTTGTCATTCAAATTGTGATCCGGGAAGGGATCTGCGCTTGCATTCAGGTTCATACATCAGATTTGGACAATTTAGTATTCGTAAAGTTTTATCTATAACCAATAGACAAGTATGCCCCTCCCGACTACTTACAGTTAGCGAAGATTTTTTTTGAATATTTCAAGAAATTCAATGAATAGACAGTGATGCAGAGCGTCGCCCGCCTGACATGGATGAGCTATCCGGAACGTCCCTTCCTACGGCAATGTGCCGGATATTCACAAAATAGATAAGCCTGGTTATAACATTTAAAGGATTATAATTATAATAGGGCCCTGTAAATACGCCGGACAATGGATGCAAAAGAAATCCTGAAACAACATATTGCTAAAACTGCCACACTGACTGATGAGCAGTTTGATTATGTGTTTTCACATTTCAAACCCCAATCTTACAAGAAAGGGCAGGTAGTGATTTCTGAGGGAAGTCGTGTGGATAATGAATATTTCGTCGTTTCTGGCTGTTTGAAGGCTTTTTTCGTCAATGACGAAATAAAAATGTACATTCTCCAATTTGCCATGCCTACCTGGTGGTCGTCGGATTACGGCGCGTTGTACAACCAGACGCGGGCGACGATCACCATTGATTGTATCACCGAGGCAGAAGTGCTTTGCCTTTCCAATGAAGACCGGGAAAAAATATGCAGTGAGTTGCATCCGGTCGAGCACTTTTTCCGCTGGCGGACCAACCGGGGATACCTGGCATCTCAAAAAAGGCTGTTATCATTTATGAATAACGATGCAAGGGCCCGTTATGAAGAACTGCTTGCACTCTATCCGCAACTATACAACCTTGTCCCGAAACATCTGATCGCCGCCTACCTTGGCGTGTCCCGTGAGACGCTCAGCAGACTTTACAATACACATAAATGACCTCCTTTCGAAAGTGATCTACATCACGTAACGCCCTGCGGATTCCTGCGCTACTTTGTGCTATCAAATTATTAACTGATAACATAAAGAAAATGGAAACTACAACATTTGCAGTCGAAGGTTCACAAAGCAACATCGACTGGACAGGAAAAAAAGTTACAGGCGCACATAATGGCACCATTGACATCAAAAAAGGAGAATTAACGGTGCTTGATGGAAATCTGAGCGGCGGCAACTTCGTAATCGACACTACTTCGATTAAAATTCTGGACATCACCGATCCGGATACCAATCAACAATTTGCAGGCCACCTGTTCTCTGCGGATTTTTTCTCGACAGAAAATTTCCCCGAAGCCTCATTCGTCATTACTAATGCAGATCACCTGGAAAGTGACAGCTACCTGATCACCGGCGATCTGACCATCAAAGGTATTACCCACGAGATTACGTTCCGGGCGGACGTGCATGTTTCCGGCGATAAGATTACCGCTTCCGGCAAGATCATCGTCGACCGCACCCGCTACGAAATGAAATTCCGTTCCGGTAATTTCTTCACCAACCTGGGCGACACGCTTATTTATAATGAATTTGAACTCGAAGTACAGTTGACGGCGTTTGCCGCACTTTGAAATCTGCGGGCAAACAAATAATTCCACCAGGTATGCGCAGGGGCAGTTAACCCTCGCATACCTTCTAAACTTACAGCAAAATGAACACTTACACAGATCGCGCAGCGGATATTGCTGCGGTATTATCAGATTATTTTAATGGTGTTTTTAAAGGAGATACGGACTTGCTCCGCAGCGCATTCCATCCCCAGGCACTCGTGGCCGGCGATATAAACGGACAACCCTATTTCAAAACACTGGATCAATACCTTGACGGCGTTAAAAACAGAAAGAGCCCATTTGAGCTGGGCGAAAGTTTTCGTATGGAAATTATTTCCATTGAAATCATTAACCTGATCGCCGTTGCCAAGGTCCGCCTGCCCATGTTTGAATTTAATTATCACGACCTGTTATCGCTGACCAAGGTTGATGGAAAATGGGTGATTGTAAATAAGCTATTGACTAATGTAACGGTGTAACTCTGAACGGCCACTTGTTATTTGAATTGATAATTCTGTTGAAATCAATAAATACCTGCAAATAAATGAATTGGAAGCTTTAGTGTGAATTGTGCAACATATCTGTAAACATATATAAATATAACGAGTAGAAATAGTTCACTTTTGACCCGTATTTAATAAAACTATTTCTATGAACTATACGACTAAATTCTCAATGTTTGCTACCTGGTTATTAGTACCGGGTCTAAGTTTTGGCCAGACCGTTGACCTGGGAACTGCGGCAGATTTTGCTGCATTCACAACTGTAGGGGCATTCAATAATGACGGAGCAAGTGTGTTGGTTGGCGACATTGGTACTAATGCGGGGGCATTTAACGGTTTTCCGCCGGGTACCGTAATTGGCGGAACGCAGGTCGCGAACGGCGTTTCCGCCCAGGCAGCGACTGATTTGGGCGATGCGTACAACGCAGTTACGGCAATGGTTGAATGCACGGTTTTGGGAACGACATTAGGGAACGGGCAGGTGCTGACTCCGGACGTTTACTGTTTGGGCGCAGCTTCTACATTGAATGGCGTCCTGACACTGGATGGTGGGGATGATCCGGATGCGGTGTTTATTTTCAAAATTGACGGAGCGCTCTCTGCCAATGCGTTATCCATGATCACGCTGATCAACTCGGCCACTTTTGATCATGTGTACTGGCAAATCAACGGAAGGTTCGATCTCGGGGCCGGTTCTGTTTTTCGCGGAACTGTCCTTGGCGGCGGCGCAATAGAGTTGCTGGAAGGTTCAGCCATTGTAGGGAGGGCATTAACAACGGCCGGGGCCATTGATTTGCATAATAATAAAATTGTAAGTCTGGAAGCTGCTTTACCGGTGACATTATCCAGTTTTACCGTAGAAAAAGGGGAAGGTCAGACCGCCTTATTAAAATGGAGCACCACCGAAGAGAGCAATAGCGACCGTTTCGAAATAGAACACAGTTTGAACGGAAAAGCATGGGCAAAGCGCGCATCGACGCAGGCAAGTGGGGAAAGTAATAACCTACCCTCTTATTCCTATACCGATGCGATGATTGGGAACGGGAACCATTTTTATCGACTTAAAATGATTGATCGGGACGAAACTTTCTCGTATAGCCGTATTCAAAGTGTTAAATCTTTCGCCATTTCCAAAATGCATTTATATCCCAATCCAGCGAAGGATTGGATAACGTTAGGTGCAGATGATTTAAGCCAGACACAGCGAATCCAATTGAATGATAATACGGGAAAGGTTATACGTGACGAGCAATTCAAATTCCGAACAGGAACGTCTGTGGGTATCGACTTAAAGCAAATTCCGACTGGTTTGTATTTTGTTAAGGTTACCGAGAAAAATGGGAATAGTGTGCTTTTGAAAATGATTAAGGAATAACCATTATAAATAACTATTTGCCCATACTATACGCACCTACCAATACCAACGAGTTTGTTCTGGCCGGGACAGCAACGCTGAAAACCGGCGCGAATCGGCGCACCGGAAGGCATGTGTGATATATGCAACTATGATATGAACGGGTGTAAAATTTTGCATCTCGAATATTTGATCTTTGATGTATCATTACCAAGCTCTTCGATATGAACGACCTCAAAACCTTGCCGGAAGGCGCTGGAATTTCCGATTTCAGCCTCACGCTGGTCCATGAAATTCGTAATCCATTGACCAACATCGATTTATCGGTCCAGATGCTCTCTCAGGAAATGCAGGATACTGACCTAAGGGTGTATCTCGATATTATCAGAAGAAGCTCGGACCGGATCGTGAAGATCTTGAAGGACCTTGTCAACCAGCAAAAAATAAGTGACAGCGCCGGTGCTGACCATTCCCTGCATAACATGCTGGATGAAGTGATCACGCTGGCCACTGACCGTATCAATCTCAAGAAGGTCAGGGTAACAAGAGATTATGATTCGCAGGATTGCACGATAGCGATTGACGCGCAAAAAATGAAAATTGCCCTGACAAATATCGTTGTCAATGCCATCGAGTCTATGGATCCGGGACAGGGCGAGTTGAAGCTGGTCACCCGGTCGACGGACACGACACACCTGATCCGCGTCGAGGACAATGGTTGTGGAATTAATGAGGCCGGCATGAAAAATCTTTTTAAAAGGGGATTCTCCGATAAACCAGGAGGCATTGGGATCGGCCTGTTTTCAACCCTGAAAATCTTGAAATCCAGTAATGTGGGTATCGACGTGCAGTCCCAGGCAGGGGCCGGGACATGCTTCATACTGACCTTCAATAAGCGTTAAAATGAAACTATCCCCAGCGACCCGATCTTCATCCCGGGCGCTGGGGATAGTTCCTTTAGTTGTATCCCGGATTTTGTTTGAGCAGTGGCGTGCCATTTACCATACTCATGTCAATCTGGTACTGAGGGATCGGGAAGTAGTTGTTCTTGCCTTCCAGGTATTTACTGCCGGCGAGATCTGTCGTAATCTTCGACTCGTAACCGAAATAGGCATTGATGGCCGAATTGGCTTTGCCCCAGCGCACGAGGTCGAAAAAGCGGTGACCTTCCATTGCCAGTTCAATGCCACGTTCGTAATAGATCGCGTCAAGCACACCGTCTTTTCCTTTGGCTGCCAACGTGCCGGCCGGGTAGGACTTGACGACGTAGTTTGCAGCCGGGGTCGCCGAGAAGCCTGCCAATGGGTTGGCGTCGTTGGTGTATTTGTACAACCAGCCTGCTTTGTCCGCGGCCCGGTTCCGAACCTTGTTTACATATTCTTCCGCCTTTGCCAGGCTTCCTCCATTGGCTTCGGCTTCCGCACCCATTAATAACACATCGGCAAAACGGATGACCAGCACGTTGATCGCATTACCAGGTGCCCACGAGCTGAGGTCGGCGTAGAGGTCCTGCGTTTTCTGCCGGTGAATGTTCTTTTTCGGGGCGTACGGGCCGCCGTAAGGCTGGTCGCGTACCCAGTTCATGCCCGGGTAAATGCCCCAGTCGTGGTAGGGTATCCCGCGGCGGCCTACTGTCCAGTCCAGGCGCGGGTCGAGGTTGCCGGCGTCGGGAGTGAATGCCGTCGCAGAGGTAACGCCCATGTCGTTTTTAACAGCATGAGCATTGAAAACGGTCAGGTAAGGCAGGCCGTTCGCATCGGTCCGGTACATGTTTACGAGCATTTGCGTAGGCTGGAAAAACCCGCAGCAACTGAATGGCGCGCCCGTTCCGTAAGGGAAATTGAGCATTCCGCCCTGGTTTGCATTGGTAATATCCAAAGTCCCGTCGTTGGCAACCATTTGTATGGCGAAGACCGATTCTGCATTGTTTTTAGTGGCGGCATCGAAGTTATCTTTGAAAGAGACCAGGTCATATTTCAAACCATTTGAAGTTACCCCATTGGCGATCACATCGGTAAAAACCTTAACGGCGTCGGCATATTTTTTCTGATACAAATAAGTTTTGCCCAGATATGCGCCCGCAGCCCATTTGTTAGCCCTTCCTACCAGCGACTGCGTAGCGGGCAACTGCTCGTAGGCCGCTTTGAAATCCGCTTCGATCATCGGCCAGACGTCCTTATCATTCGGCTGATTGAAATCAGTGGTGGTTTCATCGATCCAGGGCACCATATTCCACATTTTTTTCAGTTCGAAATAGTAGTGTGCCCGCAGAAAACGTGCCTGGGCTTCAATATTGGCTTTGTTTTCGGCCGAAACATCAGTGGCCAGCGCCAGTACTTTCAGCACGGTATTCGATCGAGAAACGCCTTCGTACAGTGCCTTCCATTTACTGTTGAAAAAACCATTATCAGCGCCGGTACTGAACGTGGCAATGGCGTTGATCGGCGTCTGGTCGCCGCCGTCGCTGCCTTTGTGCGCATCGCCGCCGGGAATGGCGCCGTATACCCAGTTGTCGGGAGGAGATTCCCAGCCGCTGCCGCCGGTGAAATCGCCCTGGCCGTCGAGTGCGGCATAGGCACCTGTGAGCAGGCCGTCTATACCCTTCGCATTGGCGAGCACGTCGTCGCCCAATGCACCTTGTACAGGTTTATCCAGGAAATCGTCCTGGCAGCCCTGTAACATTGTAAAACCGCCGGTCAAGCAAAGAACGGCTATATATTTCATGAACTTGTTCATATCGCGTTGCTTGGAGATGGTTAAAAAGTGAGGTTCAGGCCAACGGTATATTGTCTGGACGAAGGGTAGGAGCCCTCGTCGATACCAAACACGGTAGGGTTGCCGCTGGCATTCCGGCTTACCTCCGGATCGAGGCCGGAGTAGCCTGTAAGTGTGAACAGGTTGGTAGCCTGCAAGTACACGCGGAACTGCTGCGCCCTGATTTTTTTCATCAGAGGTGACGGGAATGTGTACCCGATTTGCAGGTTCTTCGCACGCAGGTAGGAGCCATCTTCCACGAAATAGGAATTGGGCACGTTAATGGTGCTGAAAGAGCTGGAATTCTCCTGGATCGGCGCTTTGGCATTGTGATTTTCCGGGGTCCAGGAATCGTATAGTGCGGTTTTGCTCTTCGCTCCCGAGCGCGACGAGTTGAAATCGCTCCACCAGCGGGTCTGGTTCCAGAGCTGGTTGCCCTGAACACCGTAGAGGAACAGGCTGAAATCGAGGTTTTTGTAATTCAAACCAATATTCAGGCCATAGCTGAAATCGGGGTTCGGGTTACCGAGCATCTGGCGGTCGGATGCCGTGATCTGGCCGTCGCCATTGATATTCTCGTAACGGAACCGTCCCACCGAGGCGCCGTCCTGGTACACGGCATTCGCATCACCGGTTTGTCGCACCGCTTCTGCATTGGCCGTCTCGATCTCTTCCTGCGAATTCCAGAAACCAATCACCTTATATCCGAAGAACTGGCCGATAGAGTTGCCTACCTGGTTGCGGACAATAGACGCGCCATCGAAACCGCGGCCTTCCAGATCGAAATAATTGGTGCTGTTGGTAACCTTTCTGATTTTGTTGTTGTAAGTCGTGAAAGTCAGCGTCGCATTGAGTTTGAGGTCGCTCGTGAGGTCAAACTTGGAATCGATTTGCAGGTCGATGCCCTTGTTTTTCATCTGACCGATGTTCACGTAAGGAACCGTTCCACCGCCGGCTGTTCCGATCAATGCAGGGTTAAAAAGCAGGTCTTTGATCTCTTTGACATAATAGTCCGCAATCACATCCAGCCTTCCTTTGAAGAAAGTAGCGTCGATGCCGATGTTGGTGCTGACATTCTTTTCCCAAACCGCATTCGGGTTCCCGATCTGGCTTTTTTCAAAACCTTCCAATGCGCCCGAACCGCTCGTCCCGCCGAGGTCGTAGTAAGAGCTGCGGCGATTAGAGCTGTAAGTCGTGAAGGCATTGCCCGATGTTACGTTGATCTGGTTACCCATGATCCCGTAGTTTGCCCGGAGTTTCAGATCGTCGATCCACGTCAGGCCGCGCATGAAATCCTCGCGGGAAATACGCCATCCGGCGCTCACGGCGGGGAAGAATCCATAGCGCTCGTTGATAAATTTGGACGAACCGTCGCGGCGGATAATGGCGCCGAAAAGGTATTTGTCATTATAAATGTAATCCAGACGGCCTAGTACCGAATACAATGCATCGGCAGAGCGGCTGCTCGAATTGGTGCGTGTTCCGGAGCCCGTACCCAGGTTCATGTAATCCGGGTCAAACGAAAAATAGCCCTGCGTGCTGCCGCCTACTTCATAATACTTGCCACTGTAAGCTTCGATGCCGCCCGCGACGGTCAGGTCGTGTTTGCCCATCGTTTTGTGGAAAGTCAGCAAGTTGGTCCAGGTCCAGTTGAAGCCGGAGTAGGAGCCTTCGGAATAGGTGTTGGTATTGCTGTTTTCCTTGTTTTCGTAGGTTGGGAAGGCAAATGAATTCCATCTGCCGGAATAGTTCTCGCCACCAAAGCTGGTGCGGAATGTGAAGTATTTAAAGAGATCGACCTCAGCGAAAATGTTCCCGAAAAGGCGGTTGTCCAGTCCTTTGTCGTAACGGGTGCGGTCGCGCATGGCTACGGGGTTGAACGCGTCGCCCATACCCGAGGCGCGGCTGCCCGCGTAGTTGCCCATGATGTCGTGCACAGGCACGATCGGCTGCATACGGAAAGAGAATGCGATGGCCGAGCCGCCGTCCGACAGGGCGGACTTGGGATTGTCGGAAATGGAGTAGGCGAGGTTCTCACCGATACGGACATGCTTGCCGATATTGTACTGGCTGTTCGAGCGGAGCGTATAGCGTTTCAGGTAAGTGTTGGTCAATGCGCCCTGCTGGTTGAAATAATTCAATGAAAACAGGTAGTTGCCCTGATCGCTGCCGCCGCTGAGGGAAATATTGTGGCTCGTGGAAGGCGCCGGTTTGAATATCTCGTGAAACCAGTCGGTGCCGTTTTTATTG
>CBIHPQ010000119.1:0-16099 GCA_966211825.1 uncultured Dyadobacter sp.
GCTTTCCTGATAAGCACAATAGGGGTTATACGCTTTGTTGAAATCCAGCACAATCACATTGTTCTTGATATCGGCCACCGGATAATCCAGGTAACGGCCCCCGCCATAGGTTTCCTTTCCACTGGTACCATCCCTGAAAAGCACCGAAATGGTGCCTTCGTTTTTCAACAGAAGCAGTTTTTGTGTCTCACCGCCGACAGTGAAATTGGCATAGCCGTATTTTTCATATTTCTCGGTCGAGCCGTCAGTATATTTGACGATTACCTCCTTATCGTCTTGCATATAGGGCGAAATATTGGCCTTCACGCGGAACGAAAGATTGGGTTCGAAATAATGCAGACCGTGAAAGCTTTCCTTGTCCTTGATAGGGGAGTCGTCGCCGGATTTGAACTGCTCGTCTTTGGCGGCGCGTTCTTCCAGGATCTTGGTTTTATAGGCTGCCGGGTTGGCCGCGATGGCGTCATCGGAGGAGCCAGCGCCGCCCAGGTTTTCAATGATGAAATAGGCAAGTATCGCAATCACCATCGCGATCGTGCTGTACCGGATTACTTTATTTTTGAACATAACAAGGATAATATGCTAATCGGACTGCAAACTTACACCCGAATAGGCGCTTTGAAAAAGTATAGGATGTTTATTTACTTTTTTGGAATAATTTTGAATCTTCGCGTCCATCGGGTTTGCGATGTTGGTTGAAATATATCTAAATTGACCTAGGAAAAAACTTTAAACACAATACCTACCCCATTGTATGTCATACACAAAACGAGTACTCATTGCCGAAGACAGTTCAGTTATTCAAAACCTGGCGAGGAAGATTCTGGAATTTCAGCATTATGAAATCACTTCCGTGAAAAACGGCGAGCAAGTGCTGCAATTGCTTGAAAAAGAGGATTTTGATATTATCCTTTTAGATATCAATATGCCTGTGATGGATGGAATGGAATGTGCTAGAAGCATCCGCAAATTGTCCGACGAGAAAAAAGCCAAAACGCCTATCGTGGCGATTACAGGCAATGCTAAAAATTATTCAGACGAAGATTTTAAAGAAGCAGGATTTGACGACGCGCTGATGAAGCCCTTGAATTTCGACCGCCTGGTTGAAGTGGTGGCGCATCTGACTGAATAAAAACCTGATGAGGATTACATTTCTAGGAACCGGCACATCGCAGGGAATACCGGTTATTGCCTGCGATTGTGTCGTTTGCCGTTCTAATGACCAGCATGACAAGCGTTTACGCACTTCCGTGTGGATTCAGGCACACGGCAAATCGTTCGTAATCGATACCGGCCCTGATTTCCGTCAGCAAATGCTCCGCGCCAACGTGCGAAACCTGGATGCCGCCGTTTTTACCCACCAGCACAAAGACCATACCGCCGGCCTGGACGACATACGGGCATTTAATCACCGGCAGCAAATGGACATGCCGCTTTACGGCCGGCAGGAAGTGCTCAATCAGATCAAAACAGAATTCGCCTACGCATTTTCAGAAAAGCGTTACCCGGGTGTTCCACATTTTTCAATGCATCCCATTGAAAACGAGCCGTTTGAAGTGGAAGGTGTGAAAGTGATTCCCATTGAGGTAATGCACCATAAACTGCCCGTGTACGGCTACCGCATCGGCGATTTTACCTACATTACCGACGCCAACTATATTTCCGAAGAAGAGCAGGAGAAAATCAAAGGCTCGCAGGTGCTCGTACTCGATACACTTCAAAAAGAGCCGCATCTTTCTCATTTCACACTCGCGCAGGCGCTCGATCTGATCGATAAGCTCAATGTACCGCAGGCCTACCTGACGCACATCAGCCATAAGCTCGGTCTGCACGCGGTGGTGGAAAGCGAGCTGCCGCCGCACGTGCATCTGGCGTACGACGGGCTGGTGCTGGATATGTAAATCCGCCAGTTTTAGCTGTACCGGTCGTTACGCCAGGGGTAAGCCGTATTGGAAGAGCCCCTCAATTCCCAGAAACCCAATTGATTTTTAGGTAAAAACTGAATGCGGCTGATCCATTTGCTGCCTTTCCATGCGTAGAGCTGCGGGGTGATCATGCGCACCGGGCCGCCGTGGTCTTGTTCGAGCGGCTTGCCGTCGGCCGTATGCACGAGCAATACATCCTCTTTTAATGCTTCTTCGAGTGAGAGATTGGTCGTGTATTTGTCGTAACCGTAGCAAAGCACGTGGGTGGCCGTGGGTTTGGGCATCACTAATGCGGCAATGTCGGCCAGGCGTACGCCTACCCAGGGTACATCCATGCGCGACCAGGTGGTAACGCAGTGAAAATCGCTTACGTCATTGGTTTGAGGTAATGCCATAAAATCCTCCCAGGTAAGGGTAACCGGAGATTCCACCTCGCCATCCACGATCAGCTTCCATTTACTAAGTGGCACATCGGGCTTGAAGCCGAGATCCAGCACAGGCCATTTCGCAGTCCGTATCTGGCCTACGGGCAATTTGGGCATTCCGTGGCGGTTAGGTTCTCCATTACCCATTGGCCGCGCGTCCGAAACGGAAGGTGTTTGAGCCATTTGCTGTTCGAAGCGGGCTTTTAGCTTCATCCGCGCCTCGACAATCTTATCGAGTTTGTTATTTTCTTCCATGTCAATCGATGTTTAGGTGCTGATCCATTGCATCATTAAAGCAGTCAAATACCCGCCATAAGTTCCGATCGCGTACCCTAAAATTGCCAGCAGCACACCGACCGGTGCAAGCGAGGGATGAAATGCCGCGGCCACCACGGAAGCCGATGCCGAGCCTCCGACGTTAGCCTGGCTACCGACTGCAAGGAAAAAGAAGGGTATTTTCAGCCATTTGCAGGCAATAATGAGGATAATGCCGTGAATGGAAATCCATATTAACCCAATTGCAAACAACCCCGGGTTATCGGCCACAGCTCCCAGGTCCATTTGCATGCCGATGGTAGCGACAAGCACATACAAAAATACCGACCCGAGCCGCGATGCGCCGTAATATTCCAGCTTGCGCACCGGCGTCAGGGAAAGGGAAATGCCGATCAATGTTGCGATGCTGATCACCCAGAAGAAGTTTGAAGTGAGGCTGTATTTTTCCAAAAACGGATAGTTTTCGGCCAGGTAGGGCGTTATGAGCTCGGCCAGGCCGTGTGCGACACCCGTAGCGCCAAAGCCTGCGGCCGCCAGGAAAATGTAGTCGCGCAGCATTGGGTTTTGTTCGTTGGCTTTCTGATCTGAGTCGAGGTGCTCTTTCACTTCCTGCACGCCGCGGCTGTCCGCACCCAGGAACGCGTCCACGCGCGAGGCCATGCCGGCACCGTAAATCAATGCGGCCATCCATAGTTCGGCGATGAGGACATCGACCGCCACCATTTGTGAAAATAGCGCGTCGCTGGGGTGGAAAACTTCACGTAATGCAGTCTGATTCGCCCCGCCGCCGATCCAGCTGCCGGCAATGGTAGCCAGCCCGCGCCAGACGGCATCGGCACCCTCGCCTGCGACGGTCGCGGGGCTGATCGTTCCGACGATCCACAACGCCAAAGGCCCTCCGATCATAATGCCTGCTGTTCCGATCAGCATGGCAATCAATGCTTTCGGGCCGAGACGTGCGAGCGATTTCCAGTCCATTCCGACGGTGAAAAGTACCAGACATGCCGGCAGGAAGTATTTCGAAACGACTGGATAAAGCTGTGACGTCGTGCCATTGATAATGCCGAACGAATTAAGCAACCCGGGTATAAAATAACAGAGCAGCAGGGGAGGTATGATGGTATAAAACCGTTTCCAGGCTGAATGCGAAGCCGTATAGAATATCCCGGCGAGTATTAGCATTAAAAGTCCGAGCACTACGGCGTCGTTGGTAATCATGCGTCAGAGTTGGAGGTCAGGAAAAGTGAATGGGTAAAAATAGCTTATTAAAAAATAAATAATCCGGATCGCGACCCTTGGCTGTACAGATATTGTTGTCGGAAATGGAGCCAATCCATTTTTTTATCAAAAATCAAAAATTTCATCATGATTATGCAGGACGAAACCACCGCCTTGAAAGCATCCAAAGAATTATTTATCAAAATGGTCGTATCCAACTGGGAGCTGCAAAACCAGCGGCTGAATGCCTGGCTGGCGAAGTTGCCGGAGGAACGTTTATCGGAGCCCGTCGCCGAAGGGAAGAACCGTGCGGTGTATTTGCTGGGGCATTTGGTAGCGGTGAACGATGGTATGATTTCGCTGCTGGGGCTGGGCGAGCGCCTTTACCCCGAACTCGATGAGCTTTTCGTGAAAAATCCGGATCGCGCGTTCGACCAGTTACCAACGGTTTCAGAACTGAAAGCCAAATGGGCCAATCTGAACGAAGTGCTGAACCGCCATTTCGCAGAACTGGACGCCGACGAGTGGTTTAAAAAGCACAATGCGGTATCCGACGAGGATTTTGCGCGCGAACCGCATCGCAATAAGCTTAATATATTGATTAACAGGACTAATCACGAAGCTTACCACCTGGGCCAACTTATTTTTTTAAAAGCCTGATATCAGTTCGGGATAGTTGTAAAAGTTGCGGATTTTGTAATATTTTACAGGATTATTCACCATCTCAATAATATCTTCATCACCATCACCATGGCTGTATATAATCTATCATTAAATGGTAAAAAGGTGAAAGTCGATGTGGAGCCCGATATGCCTTTGCTTTGGGTGATACGCGATTTTGCCGATTTGAAAGGCACCAAATTCGGGTGCGGAATGGCGCTTTGCGGCGCTTGCACGATCCACCTGAACGGCCAACCCGCACGCGCATGCCAGACACCGGTTTCCAGTGTCGGGAAAAATGATAAAATCACGACGATCGAGGGGATCGGCGAAGGAAAAATGAGCATTATCCAAAAAGCCTGGATCGAAGAGCAGGTGCCGCAATGCGGTTACTGCCAATCGGGGCAGATCATGTCGGCCGTCGCATTGCTGAAATCTAACCCGTCTCCCACCGATGCGGACATTGATGCTGCCATGAGCGGGAACCTTTGCCGCTGCGGGACCTACGACCGGATCAGAAAGGCGATCCATCGCGCGTCGGACGAAATGAAAGTGGCCGAAAAAGGGATCGGTCAGCGCTAATGCAAGTTCATCAACCTTAGCCCATCAAAACATTGGAAAAGATACAAACATCGCGGCGCGACTTTTTGAAGGCCGCCGGATTTACCTCGCTCGGACTGGCCGTCGGCATTTCGGGTTTTACAAAGGATGCTACCCTGACAAAGATCGCCCCGGCGGTATTGAAGCTGGAAATCAATCCATTTATTATCATTGATACGACGGGCAATATCACGCTTGTGAACCCGCGCCCGGATATGGGCCAGGGCTCCACGCAGGCCGTGCCTTCGCTGCTGGCCGAAGAGCTGGAAGTGAGCCTGGAAAAAGTGCTCATTGTGCAGAGCGACGGTATGGGCAAATACGGTAGCCAAACCTCCGGCGGCAGCAGTTCGGTACGCGAGCTGTGGATGCCGATCCGCAAAGCAGGCGCCGCCGCCCGCGAAATGCTGACGACAACAGCGGCCAAACGATGGAACCTCCCGGTAGCTGAATGCACTGCCGAAGATGGCAAAATATGGCATAAGGCAAGCGGAAAGAGCCTTTCTTATGGCGAATTGGCTGACGATGCCTCAAAACTGGAAATCCCGAAAGAGCCGAAACTGAAAGAAGCAAAGGATTTCAAGATCATTGGAAAATACAAGAAGCGCCTGGATGTGCCCGAACGTGTGACCGGTAAGGCTGTGTACGGGCTGGACGTCGACGTTCCCGGGATGGTGTATGCGGCCATCGTCCATTCACCGATGATCCATGGGAAGGTAGCGTCTATCGATGATTCCGAAACAAAAAAGGTGAAAGGTGTTTTGCAGGTAATTAAAACTGAACGCACGATGCCGCACCGTACGTCGGACGCTGTTGCCGTGGTGGCTACCAACTGGTGGGCCGCATTAAAGGGCAAGCGTGCGCTGAAAGTGAATTGGGATAATGGAGATTATGCCAAAACAGTAAATACTGCCAGCTATTTTGCCGCTACTTACGAGGCAGCCAGGAAAGAAGGCGTGAACTTTGAGGAGAAAGGGGATTTTGCGGCCAAGTACGCGACGGCCAAGGACAAGCTGGAATCGCATTATGAAACCCCGTTTCTCGCACATGCGCCTGTCGAGCCCGAGAATGCGGTTGTGCATGTGAAAGATGACGGCTCGGTCGAGATCTGGGCGCCGGTGCAGGGCCCCGACTGGGCATTGCGGGACGTCTGCGGCTATTTGAAAGTGAAACCCGAACAGGTTAAGATCAATGTGACTTTGCTGGGAGGCGCATTCGGGCGCAAGGCTTACCATGACTTTTTGCTGGAAGCATGCCACATTTCCAAAGAACTGAAAAAGCCTGTGAAAGTGATCTGGACGCGGGAAGACGACATCACGCAGGGACCTTACCGGCCCGGAATGCTGAGCCATATGCAAGGATTTGTGGAAGACGGCAAAATTACCGGATTCCATCACCACGCGATCGGCGAGTCCATTGTAGGGCAGGTTTTCAAAGGCTTGAAAGACGATGAGGCTGATCCTTGGCTGAGCGAGGAAATCAGTACGGCCAATAACAAATACCAGTTCGGGGCGGCATCCAAAATCAGCTGGACGAATGTCAAAACCGATATCCCGGTTGTCTGGTGGCGTTCGGTGTACGCGTCCAATTTTGGCTGGGGACAGGAATGTTTTATCGACGAACTGGCCCAGCTTGCCAAAAAAGACCCGTTGAAAGCGCGTCTGGAAATATTGCCTGACGAAAGGTTCAAGAAAGTACTGGAAACGCTTGCTCAGAAAGCCAATTGGGACGAAAAACTACCGGCAGGTAGCGGCAAGGGGATCGCTGTTTTCAAATCATTTGGAAGCATATCCGCCTGCTGCATTACCGTCTCCAAAAAGGACAGCGGCGTGAAGATCGACAAAGTGGTTTCCGTGATCGATTGCGGTTATTATGTGAATCCCGACAATGTGAAGGCGCAGACCGAGGGTAATATCGTGATGGGCATTACCGCGGCGATCAAGGATGGCATTACTTTCACGGATGGCATTTGCGACCAGAGTAACTATCACCAGTTCAATATCATGCGCCTGAATGAAGCGCCTGCCATGGAGATACACATCGTCGATAGCGGCGCTGTGCCCGGTGGGGTAGGAGAGCCCGGCTTGCCGCCGGTCGCCCCGGCGCTGGGTAATGCGATCTTCGCGGCGACAGGCAAGCGGCTTAGAAAGTTACCATTTGATATTAACAATATCGCTTAAAACAATGGCGTACGACGAACGGGTAGCCAATCGTGTCCGTGAAGCTCTTGCCGGTCAGCATACGGCCGGCAAGAGCCTGGAAGAGAAAACGATGTTCCAGGGGCTGGCTTTTATGGTGGACGATAAGTTGTGCATTTGCGTCCGCAACGACGTATTGCTATGCCGGATCGGCCCGGATGAGTACGAAACGGCCCTTGAAATGAATGGCGTCGAGCCGATGGTCATGAATGGGCGGACGGCGGTAGGGTATGTGTATGTAAGCCCGGATGCATATTCGCCGCGCGAGGCGTTTGACTCCTGGGTTGCCAAATGCCTGCATTTTAATAAGTTTGCCAAGTCGTCGAAAAAGAAGAAGTAATGCAGGAGTTGTTGGTAAATCAAAAATACCAGTTGCAGAGAATGGCCGGCAAAGGGGGCTGGACTTACGTGGTGATTTCAGAGATCCGGCAGGACATTCACAAAAAAGCTGGAATGGTGAAAGTCAAAGGAAGGATCGATGATTACGAGCTGATGGGCTACAACCTGATGCCGATGGCGACCGGCCAACTTTTTCTTCCCGTAAAAGCGGAAATCCGGAAAAAAATCAAAAAAGAAGAGGGCGATTGGGTGACGATCGTCCTGTACGTCGATGAATCCGCATTAGCCATCCCGGAAGAGCTCCTCGACTGCCTCAAAGACGAACCCAAAGCTTATGCCAACTTCCTGAAACTGCCCGAAGGCAATCAAAAAGAGTACCGCGACTGGGTATACTCCGCAAAAACAGACGAAACCAAAGTAGCAAGAATCGCTAAAATGATTGATATGCTTGCCAGTGGTAGAAGGCTTACGGGTAACCGGCCGATTTAGATTAGTATGTTGATAGAGGCTTTCGAAAGTTTCTTGATTCTTGTGAAATCGGACTTATTGTAGGTGTAGAACTCAGTAGGCATTGTCCGCTCCGCGACTGCGGTGTGTACACAGTCATTAATGTGCTTATAACCAATCGTTTTTGCCAGGATAATCGCGCGGGAAATGTCACTGTTTTCAATTTCAATCGTGTTAATTAAATGAAGAAACGATAGTTTCGCCAGAATTTCTTCATTGGAAATGCCAAATCTGGCCAATCCAAAGCCGACTTCCTGAACTACCAGCGACGATATCGCAAATTCTTGCGAATCAATAGCTTCGAATACAAGCTTTCTTGATTTTCGATGTTTTTGATCGTCCTGTAAAACCAGAAAGTGAAAAATGACATCGGAGTCAAAGTATATCACAGATATCAAAGGTTGATTTCATTGGTAATGTCATTGAAATCGAGGCTTTGAGGAACGGATTTGAGTGGGAATTTTTTCTCTATTTCTAGAAAATCGAGCACCTTGTTACCTGCCAGTTGTTGCTCATTGGAAGTGACAGTGATAGTTAGCTTTTCATTTTTCTGAAAATGCTTCCGGATATCATCGATCAGTTTTTTACTGATTTCGTCTCTTTCGATATGGTACGTGGCAAGAATCATGGTGCGTGCAGGATTTTAATTTAAAGTTAGGGATTTTTATTCAAATCCGACTGTGCATTTAACGGAGAAGCGAGGTCGTTTAAAACCTCGCTTCTCCGTTAAATGTAAAAAATCAATATCACTCAGCACCATCCGTTTTAGCCCTTTGGACGGCAAAAGCGCCGATTTTATGTCCGGATGACAGTCCTACTTCGCAGTCGAAGCGGTAGTGGATCAGTCCGTAAATGCGGGAAACAGATGCTTCGGATGCCATATCGTCGACTTCCTTCTTGTTGTTGGGGAATATGTGCGCGAGAACTTCGGCAGCGGCCCCTGAGAACGTGGAGTGGCCCGAGGTGTATGACGGGAAGTTAGGCAAGCCGACCGATGTCTTGATCTTGCTGCTCATCTGGTTCGGACGTGGGTAATAATAGTAGAATTTTACGTCCCAGCAGCAGATCCCGGCATCCTGCATGGTAGTACCGAGCAGGGCAAGCGTGCGGGCAGTGCGCACTTCGCTGTATTTGTTTTCGTGGCACAAGGCAGCTCCTTTTCTGTGCCAGTGGCCGGGAGGCGTGTAGCTACCCACACCGTCGGACCAGAAACTGGCAATGCGGGCCTGTTCGCGCGTCTGGTTTTTGGCGATATCGAGCAATTCGTTCATATCTTTCTGAAATGCGGGGCTACCGATAACCGGTGGCGCTTCGGGACGAAGCGCAATTACCGTCGCTGAGTCGAAATTCCAGGGTTTTACGTCTTTGTAAGTAGGAAGCATGGGAGGACGGGGAGGAAATTCCTGACTAACCCAGGGTTCGGTAACGCCTACTTTTCGCGCATTTGCGATCATGGTCGCGGTTTGAGCCTGGTTGTTAGCTGCGCCCATCTTATCGGTTTTAGCGCGTCCCATTATTTTCGCTCCCACAGCTTTGCCCAGCTCTGCGCCAGCCAGAATATCGCTGTCGACGTTCATACCGGCCCAAATGCGGCTGTTTTTGTGCTCAGCCAGCTTAGCTTCCAGGTAAGGGACTTCACCCGGGAACATCGCTTTCAAAATCGCACAGGAAGCTTCGGCCACTACGGCGTCTTCCGAAGGATAGGACGGAAGGTCGCTAACAGGCAGCAAGGTCTTGATAGAGGTGTCATTCTTAGACGGCGCTTTGCGGTTGTATTTGAATTTATAATTCCACGCGGCAACGAGCGCGTCATATTGCGCAACGCTCAGGTATGCGAGGGCACGAGCGGTGTAAGGCGGGTTCGCAAATGGGAACTTGGGGTCTTTAAGCGGGTTTGTAGCATCGGGAAGCGGATATTTGCCTTCCGCGTTGGACGCCGGAGGTGTGTTGTAGCGCGCCGCAAGTTCCCGGGCGATTTCATTCCAACGGTAAACGGCCCCTGCGCCCCAGTAATTTATTTGATCCCGCTGCTGCGGCGTAACGGCGTCTGTCGCTTCTTTCAGCTTTTTGAGTTCTGCCTTGTAGTCGTCGGAAGTGGTTTCCTTGGGTTGTGCAACGGCTATTTCACTGGACGAGGCAAGCACGTAAGGTTTCCATGTGCCGGCATTTTCATCGAGGCTGGAAGGTGTATTAATGCCCGCAGTGGGTTCGTCGACCGTCTTGGAACAAGACCATAACATCATCACCGACAGGGCAGGTACTGCGAGTCTTGTGATGGAATGCCGGAAGGAGATATAGTTGACTTTCATTGTTTTCTCTCTGAAATATTAGTTTTTAGCTTCTTTCGCATAGCGGAACTGGTAGAGCACGCCAACAGAAAAGTTAGTGCTTTGTCCTACATTCTGCCCTTCGATCACACGCGATGCACGTGCGTTGACCCCGATGTTTTTAGGCTGGAATTTGGCATAAACCCCTACCACCGTCGATTTCATATTGTTTGTCGGGAACGGCATGTCGTTGCGGCGGATGTTATCACCGCCGTCACAGGCCCCGTGCTCGATAAAAGCTTCGGCCTGGATGGCTTTTTTGAGGTAACCCAATCTTGCCGAAGCGTCGTAGGCATTGGGTACTGATACTTTGTTGGTATTATACAATTTGTCCTCGGCCTGGTACGAATCGCGGTCGATGGTAATCTTGCTTCTGAAAATGTAGGAGCCGGAAGCAGTCAGGTAAATACCGCTTTTATGACGGTAGCTGGCGAGGAGCCGGGCTGTGGCCGTTTTGCATTGCAGGCCGATCGACATAGGCATGAAATCCGGAATGTAATTCGAAACCGGTAGGGATGCACCTGCGATGGCGTGCAGCGAGAAGCCCGATTTGTTAATAAAACGGTACTTCAACCAGGCCGATGCGTCCTGAACGCCCTTTTGCCAGCGAAGGTTTCCTGTGCTCGCCTGCGTCCATACGTAGGGCACTGCCACAATCACATTCAGGTTTTTGGTAATACCCACAGCCAGCATAGGCATTACGCTCTGCGTGGTGTGCGTACCGATGTTGAGGTTTTCACGCTTCAAAGAATTTTCCCAGTACTGGTCCCACGAGCTATGCGTGTAGGAAACTGCCAGACAGGCCGTTTTCTTACCCATGTAAATGGCGTCGTTAGGCATTTGGGCGTGGGCGGAGGGGATCGAGCCGGCGATCATCAGCAATATGCCGAGCAGGCGCAGCCCTTTTTGGAGTAAAGAATGCATCATAGGATCATAAATTAATAAGATTGGGCACCAGATTGACCGGGCGCAGAAAATATCGCATAGCACAAAGGGTCGGAAAGGTGATCCGTAATGGGCTATGTGTCAGTGGGGGGCTTAGCAGCGCTCGGGAGGCGGGGATGCCAGTGAAGTCTGGAATGACAGGTAATGCGCTGCCATGTAATGATTGTTGGCCGACGGCCGGATTTCCTGCGCGATCCTTTCGGAACGGAGTTGAAATGGCTGATTGTTAGGGATATAAATCTTTAAAAGGCTGCTCAGCTGCTCCATCGCTTTTCCGTAGGGACTTTGGGGAACATCTGTTTGCGGGTCGTTGAGGACCTGAATGGCGTTGGCCAGCTCAAAAAAATGATCGCGTGCCGCCTCGTTGGATTGCAGCGTCACATAAAGCGTATCATTCTCGTGCAGAATGCGGGTTGGATTGTAAAATTGTCCGTCCTGCCGGACAAGCCCTTCTATATTTTCGGTAATTTCGAGGTTGCCTGAATAGGGTAGGGAGGGCAGGTACATTTTCATGACCATTTCCTGGTGGGAGCCCCGGGAAGCCGCGATCTGATAATCTTTTTCAAAGAAAAGAACAGCAAGACTTAGCCCAAACATATTGTAGAGCAGCAATGCCAGTAACCCTATCGACGCCAGTCTTCTCAATTCTTAAAGAGGATTTATAATCAAATGTAATCATTTTAGATACATATAAGCAAGCGCCCTCAGCAAATCATTAACAACCTCATTTACTGTAAAATGTAGTAACCGTTGGTTAATTGGTATAGGATGAATAGGCTATTTATTTGGATTTCAAACGCATGGGTAATGGCGGCGAAACGATGACCATCAAAAATTTATTAACTTGACATTACGATCATTCAATCCCGGAAGCCATGCGAACGTATCAGTCTTTGGTTGAACCTGTTAAGGGCAAACTTTGCCTTCTCCTGATTGCCTTGGCCGGATTTTCCCAGGAAAGCACATTTACCCAAAAGGATTTCGAGAAACTGAAACCGATTGTGGGAACCTGGCTAAATAAACGTTCGAGGGGCGACATCTATGAAACTTGGAGCAGAAAAAGCGAAAAGGAGTTTGCCGGTATGAGCTACACGCTCGCCAATGCCGCTACTACGCCCCTGGAAACGGTTCGCTTGTACATCGAAGGCTCCCAAATCGTGTATGCGCCGGTAGCTGCCGGGCAGAACGATGAAAAACAGGTTTTGTTTAGATTGAAAACAATTGAAGGCAGCCGATTCGTCTTCGAAAACCTCCAGCATGATTTTCCAAAACGGATTGTCTACGATTTCAGATCGAACGATTCGCTGTATGCGCATATTGAAGGGGAAGTGCAATCCCGGCAGCGCAGAGTCGATTACCCCTACCGCCGAATACATTAAACTATCCATAACACCATGAAAAGATCAGAGATCGTACCAATGCCCCCGTTTTTTGACAGATACATTAACCTCGTCGAGGACATCGACCTTTTTGAAGGATTCACAAAATATACCCCTGAGCACGTATTTTCTGAAACTCAAAAGATGGTGGCGCTAGGGGACCGCGTTTATGCAGCCGGCAAATGGACGGTGAAAGACATTTTGCAGCACGTGATCGATAATGAGCGGATTATGTCTTACCGTGCACTGCGCTTTTCGAGAAATGATAAGGTGCAGCTTCCGGGCTATGATGAGGAAGTCCTCGCAGCGAATACAATCGCCAGTCAGCGTACGATCGAAAGTCTGACGGACGAGTTCGCCGAGCTTCGCCGGAGCACGGTTACATTATTCAAAAACATGGACCAGACCATGCTCATGCGCATGGGTAATGCTAATCAGACTGAAATATCCCCGCTGGCATTGGGGTTTGTAATCCTGGGGCATCCGGTGCACCACATGAACGTGATCCGCGAGCGGTACTTCCCGCTACTTTAAACGCCGGCCAGCAGATCGAGCGCTTCTTCCACCTTGGTTACCGGCAACTGGCACGTTTTGTCATAGCAAACGTAAATCGCCGTCTTGGCATTGATGTCGGTCCGGTTCTGCAAAAGCGGCAGGGCGGAGGAAGTGCTTGTTCCCATCACGATTTTGTTGGGGACAAAAAACCGGTCGAAATCCTTTCGTATGGCATCCGCATCACCGCCTACGATCGCGATTTCGGCAGTAGGCACGGCGCGCTGGCAATATAATGCGGCCCAGTTGGTAACCCATTGCACATCGGCCAAAAGCAGCTTGGTCATTTTCCCGAGCATTTTATCGGAAACTTCCAGGTAATCGTCGCGATCCAGCATTTTGGCCAACGTGTAAAGGTTATGGGCCATCATGGAGTTAGACGCGGGAATTACATTGTCGAAAAGTTCTTTTTTCCGGGCAATGAGCGCTTCGCCGTAAGTATCGGTAAAATAGAAGAAGCCTTCCGACTGATCGAAAAAATTGCTTAATGTGTAATCGGCCAGCTCTTGGGCTTTTTGCAGCCAATCCTCTTCAAATGTGACCTGGTACAGACCGAGGTAACCTTCCATAACCGCGGCATAATCTTCCAGAAAGCCGGTCACGGTTGCTGTGCCGTTTTTAAAACTGTGGTTCAACCTGCTTTCGGTTGTCATTTTTGTGGCAATAAACTGCCCGGTTGCGATCGCCAGGTCGCGAATTTCTTCATGACCCAATGCGCGGTAACAATCCGTCAGCCCTTTGATAAGCAGCCCGTTCCAGGAGGCGAGGATCTTGTCGTCCAGCCCGGGCCGGATTTTTTCGCGACGTTTTTCGGCCAGTTTAATTAATGCATTCTCATACAATGTGGGAAATCCATCAGCCTGGATTCCGGCCGTCTTTGCCGCATATTCAACGGGCTCGGTCAAATGCAGATGATTGTAGCCGTGTTCCCAATTTCCCTGTTTGGATATTTTATAAAGTTTTGAAAACCAGTTGAAATCATCTCCCAGTACTGTTTTTAGCTCATCTTCGGTCCAGATATAGAATTTGCCCTCGATACCTTCGCTGTCGGCATCCAATGCGGAGAAAAAACCGCCGTCTGGGCTGCGCATTTCGTCTGCAAGCCATTGGATAGTCTGTTCAATGCGGTTTGCGTAAAGCGGATTTTGCGTCAGGGAATAAGCTTCGGCATACACACTCAGTAGCTGGGCATTATCATAAAGCATTTTTTCAAAATGCGGGATAAACCAGTCCTCATCCACAGAATACCGCGCCCAGCCACCGCCGACGTGGTCGTAAATGCCGCCCAGGGCAATGCGGTTCAGGGAAAGCTCCACCTGGGTTAATGCCTCGGGGTTCTGGCTGATGTCGAAATAGCGCAGCAGAAACTTGTAGATTGATGGCATCATAAACTTCGGCGCACGATCCATTCCGCCCTTTTGCGTATCGAAATGCCGCTGTATCTGCTCAAACATCAGATTCGCATCACTCGTGTTGAACCGGACCGTATCGTTGACCAATCCGTATTTCTGGCTCTCGGAGGCGACCATGTTTTCCACGAACCCTTCCGCAGAGCTGGCCAGCTCGTCGTAATGATTTATAAATGCCTGGCGAATGCTTTTCAAAAGCTGCACCCAGTTTTGCGGCGGGAGATAGGTGACCCCGTAAAATGGCTTGGCATCAGGCAGCAGGAACACGTTCAGCGGCCAGCCCCCGCGTACGCCCATCGCCTGCACAGCATCCATGTATACCGCGTCCACGTCGGGCCGCTCCTCCCGGTCTACCTTGATGCATACGAAATACTCATTCATTACCTGCGCAATGGGCTCTTTCTCAAAGCATTCGCGCTCCATGACGTGGCACCAGTGGCAGGCCGAGTAACCTATGCTGACCAGAATTGGCTTGTTCTCGGTTTTAGCTTTGGACAATGCTTCCTCGCCCCAGGGGTACCAATCCACCGGATTGTGCGCGTGTTGAAGCAAATATGGGCTGGTTTGTTGACTAAGTCGGTTCATAGTAGTGAAGGCAGCGGCTATTGCAGGATCACCACCTTTTTAATGACAGTTCGGTTATTGGTCGTAAAGCGGGCAAAATACATGCCAGACGACAGCTTGGGAAGCGTGATCGTCGTTTTGGTTTCGCCGGCGAATGCTTTCAGGTTTTGTTGCAGAAAAGTCTGCCCTTTGCTGTTGGTTAATGCAAACTCGACATCCGTCACGCCATTCATCCCCGCCAGTGAAACATGAAGTTCCTGCGCAGCGGGATTTGGATATACATTGACCAGAGCGAGCGCCGGTTCGAGTCCGTTGACGGTATCGTTCAAATCGAATTTGCAAAGGAAAACCTCTTTCCCTTTCAGGGTAATATTGCGGGCCCAGTTCTGGTAGGAAACCGTGATGGACGTAGTAGCATTGTCAGACGCATAAGGGTTCTGAGCGGCGATCAGAATGTTGCCGCCTTTTACGATACCCCGCCAAACCGGATTTTGCTGCTCCATATTGTCCCGAGCCGACATTGGCGTGACGATCTGATAGCTTCCTTCGAGCATATCCCTGAATTGCGACAACCGGTAAAGCCCGTAGATAAAATGCTCATAAGGCCCATAGTTCTCTTGCCGGTCGGCTGATAAAAACGGGTTTTCCCAAAGCCACAGGCCTTTTGCTCCGGCAAAAAAAGGAAAGATCGCCGTGGCCTCGGCCATGAAATCGGTGATCAGCGGAATGTTCTTGTCGTAGCTGTCATGCACGCGCAGCCATACAAACGGGATGATCGGCT
>CBIHPQ010000120.1:0-16045 GCA_966211825.1 uncultured Dyadobacter sp.
AAGCCAAATAAGCCAGCTATGGTTCCTCTTTTACTGCTTTTTTAGAACAACCTGTATTGCACGCCGGCGCGTACGACGCGCATGTAGAGCTCGGTAGGTCCGCCCGCCCAGCCGTTAAGCCAGTTCGTAACCCCGTGCGAGTAATTGACGGTCAGGCCGAGCCGTTTGCCGGATATTTTCGCCTCGATCCTGGGACGGAAGTCAAGCCCGGGCGCGAGGCCATCGCGGTCGGCGTGTTGGTCATCTTCGAATATGTCGCGTATAGCCAGACGGCTGGAACTGCTCACACCTATACCGAAATCTGCACCACCGCGGAGCGAAAGGTTCAGATCCTCGGCCAATGGAAAATTATACCCTGCACTTGGGAAAATGTTGATGAAATGATTCCTGGTAATGCTATACGCGTTTTCGGTATTGAAGATCATATCGTCGATCTGGTATTGTTCGATATTGATCCGTGTACGGAGGTTCTCGTAGCCGGCTTCCAGTCCCAACAGGAAGTGATTTTTGTACTCATGCTGCACAGCCAGGCTTGCACCGTAAGTGGCAGCAGGCACGCTGCCCAGATAGCTGGCTTCGCGCATAGCGCAATTACAGAAAGGACCACCAGTACTGGACGAAGTCGTCTTTTCCGCGCTCGGGCCGGCAAAGCGCGAAATTCCGCTGTTAAGTCCGACAGAAAAGGTGGTGCGCTGTGCAAGACTGATCTTGCAAAACAATAGGAATGGAAGGACGTAAAGAATTTTCATGGACCTGGGTTTTTAGAATGGAAACTGTCTGATTGACACGTTAGATCAACCAACGGTTGCATTTTGAAAAAGTTAATTTTCGAGGATCAATATCGCTTTCAGTGGAAATGACACGAACCCCGCTGCATTTTTTGCTGTTTCAAAATCAGCTTGCTACACCACATCCACAGCCTGATGAAATTTTCGAAATACTACCTCACCGCATTTGTTTCCTTTCTGATCTGGGGCTTTTTCAGTCTGGCGCTCAAACCGCTGAAAGGCTATCCTTCGCTCGATATCCTCTTTTACCGGGTATTCATGTGCGCGGCGGTGATGGCGGTGATCAGCCTTTGTGTGCGTGGAAAAGTGTTGAAGGAAAGCATTGCCACATTCAAAGCAATGCCTGTGGCGAGGCGGCGGCAGGTAGCATTTCTGACATTGATCGGCGGTGTGCTGCTGACGGCCAACTGGTTTTTCTTCATTTATGTGATGAACCACATCAGCGTGAAGGCCGCGTCGTTTGCCTACCTCGTGTGCCCGATCATGACGACCGTGATCGCTTTTTTTGTACTGGATGAAAAGCTCAGCAAATGGCAGTGGTCGGCGGTACTGTTGAGTGTTTTGAGTTGTATTTTGCTTTCTTTCAATAATATAGCAGACATTCTGTACAGCCTCATCGTCGCGGCTTCCTATGCATTATACCTCGTCAGTCAGCGGAAAAATGCGGGGATCGACAAATTCCTCGTGCTAACGATCCAGATTATCTTCTCGGCATTGTTGCTGCTACCTTTTTACCCCAAATACAGCGCGGCCTTGCCCACCGAAGCTTCTTTTTACGTGCTGATTACTTTGATAGCAGTCGTTTTGACAAACAAACCCCTAGTTAAGAACCTGTAAGCAATTCACGGAGTGACGTCGTCTACAATGGGTATTTTGTTGTATATCAACCCGTTGATGAACTTTGCCATTGCGTTGTTCTACTTCCACGAACCGATCAACGCCACGCAGATCACGGCCTATTCGCTGATCCTGCTATCGATCATTATTTTCAATGAGCGGTTTATTTTCGGTCGGGGCCGCACCGCCGTCGCCTGACTTCCGGTATGCAGCCGAACGGATGAAACGGCTGAAATGGTAACTTTCGAACGTCAGTTTATAGCTACGATCTTTAAAAAGCAGGGGCCTATCGGGCAATTGATCCGCTTCCACGTGACTGATATTTTTGAAAAAAACATACATCGACCGCAGCAACGCTTTCTGCCAGATGCGGCTGATGCCTTTGTTAATATGAAAGTCGGTGAAAAGCCACAATGCGCCGGTTTTGAGCAGGCTATCTAATTTTAGAAAAATCTCCTGCGCACGGGTGTGGCTGAAATTGTCAAACAAAAAGGGCGTCATCACCACATCGTATTCCGCCTGCGCCGCATAATCTTCGATCGCGGAATGGATGAATGCGACCTGATTCTGCTTGAAATCCCGCATTTTGGCCAGATCCAGCATTTTAGCAGAGATTTCCACATAATCGATCGCCAGGCCCGAAGGATAATTTCCTGCAATTTCTTCCAAAATCCAGCCAGTTCCCCCGCCCACGATGAGCACCCGCGCAGGGGCCGTCATCAGCGGTAGTAACGAGCGTTGCGCAAGTATGATCGCTTTCCCGAACACCAGCCTGCTGAGCCTGTCGTAGAGTCCGGCAACGCGGTCGTAGTTGTTCAGCATGGCTTTAATGGATGTGTGGATGTACAAAAAAGCTGCCTGCGATCCCGCATAATGCTTTTACCAGCAGTAACCCGTCGATGACGATCAGGTAAAACAAAATGCTCTGCCGCTTTTGCAGCGAAAATGCCACGACCAGCAGGCATACGAACGGTACTAAATTGAAAAGCATTGTCGGAATGCCGAAATGCCGGTAAGTCGCAAATGCGAGTAGCGACACCATCCCGATGAGCAGCAGCGGCACCAACACGGCGTAGATGGTTTTGGAAAGGCCCATTCGCACGGCAAAGGTTTTCAATTCGATGTTCGCATCGTCCTCATAATCCTTCATATCGAACATAATGGCGTTGACGGTGCAAAACATCCAGTTTTTGGTAAAAAGCCAGAGCATCAGCAGCGGTTCGGCGACGGTTACGCCCCGCTCGATCCGCAGGGCCGCTACCGGAAAAAGATTGACGCATCCCGCCCACACAAACCCGATCACAAATGCTTTAAGCCAGCCCGTTCGCCTCAGATTGAAGGAAATAATGGATTTGGGCAGCAAACCATAATACAGGACCGCCGCCAACGGTACTGCGGCCAAAACCAGCCAGTAGTACAACGGCAAATGCAGCACCGCATTGAAATTGGCTACCAGATACCAACCTCCCAGCAACGCGCAAATGCTGAACAGGCATACCTGGCTCACCCGCACGAAATGGTAATGCAACCGGTACCACTCGGTGCGCGGATTGGCCGATACCTGGGGCGCAACCGGCCCCGAATAGGCGATTGTATAGTAGAAAACCGTGGTGCAGAAAAGGAGAATATAGTAAGCCGGGGAATTAAGCGGAATGTTCAGCTGAAAGGCGGTTTCCAGGGATAACGCCACCGCCAGCAACCCGACGAAATAGTTGGCGAAAAATACGAATGCAATAACCCTGTTCAACATATCTTCCTGTGAACCAGCGCCAGACGAAGTTTAGCGCTGTAATAATATAATTAAAATATCAATTTAGAATTTTTTAAGACTGTGCGGAAAGCTTCATAGTGATTTCCTACATTAGGCAACGATATTTCTTAAACCGCCAATTACATGAAAAAAATCTATTTACTCCTGACCCTTTGTCTTTCGAGCCCGGCCAGTGTTGTTTTTGCACAAAGTAAAGAGGCTGTCCGGAAAGACCCGGTCAGGATTGACCCCGTGGTTGAAAACATCGTGAAGGAGGCCACAGAAAATTCACAACTTGAAAAACTGGGCCACGAGTTGATGGACGTAATCGGTCCGAGGCTCGTAGGATCTCCGCAAATGCAGCAGGCGCACGACTGGGCCGTTGCCAAATACAAAGGCTGGAATATCACGGCCAGAAATGAAAAATGGGGCGAATGGCGCGGCTGGGAACGCGGCGTGTCGCATATCGATATGGTGGCGCCCCGAGTGAAATCACTCGAAGGAATGCAGCTCGCATGGAGCCCCGGTACAAACGGCAAAACGGTGACCGCCGACGTGGTAATCCTGCCCGACGTGGCCGATTCGGTCGCTTTTCAGAAATGGTTGCCGTCGGCGAAGGGCAAATTTGTGCTCATCAGCATGAACCAGCCAACCGGTCGCCCGGATTACAACTGGCAGGAATTTGGTACGAAAGAGTCGTTTGAAAAGATGAAAAAGGACCGCGATGCGCAGACAGAGGCCTGGGCGAATCGCATGAAAAAGACCGGCTATACTGCCCGCACATTGCCGCTTGCATTGGAAAAATCGGGTGCTGCGGGCGTGGTAATGTCTTATTGGTCAAAGGGTTTTGGAGCCAATAAAATTTTTGGCGCTTATACCAAGACTATCCCGACGGTGGACATTTCACTGGAAGACTACGGGTTGCTTTACCGCCTGGCCGAATCGGGGCACACACCGAAGATCAGCGTGCGTGCAGATGCGAAAGAAACCGGCGTAAGCCAGACATTCAATACAGTAGGGGAGATCAAAGGCTCCGAAAAACCGAACGAATACGTGATCCTCTCCGCGCATTTCGACTCCTGGGATGGCGGCAGCGGCGCCACCGACAATGGTACCGGCACGCTGGTAATGATGGAGGCCATGCGGATTTTGAAAAAGGTATATCCCAATCCAAAACGGACGATCCTCGTGGGTCATTGGGGAAGCGAGGAGCAGGGACTGAACGGCTCCCGCGCATTTGTGGAGGACCACCCGGAGATCGTACAGAATATCCAGGCGGTTTTCAACCAGGATAATGGAACGGGCAGGGTCGTTAACCTCTCGGGCCAGGGCTTTTTGAATGCTTACGAATACCTTTCCCGCTGGCTTTCCAAAGTCCCCGAGCCGATCCGGACGCCCATTGAAACCAAATTCCCCGGCGCTCCCGGAACAGGCGGCTCCGATTTCGCTTCGTTTGTAGCGGCAGGCGCGCCGGCGTTTTCGCTCAGCTCATTGAACTGGTCGTACGGCACCTACACCTGGCATACCAACCGCGATACCTACGACAAAATCGTGTTCGACGATGTCCGCAGCAACGCGATCCTGGCCGCAATCCTGGCCTACCAGGCAAGTGAAGATCCCGCCAAAACTTCCCGCGACAAAAGCATATTGCCCGTCGACGCGAAAGGTGTACCCGGCGCATGGCCGGAGCCACGGAAGCCGACGCGCCGCGGCGGACTGGATTAATACCGCGATAACCCATTTCTAAAAGCAAAGGCATATATTGTCTTTGCTTTTTTTATTAACCCGAATTCCCGAAAACAATGCAGATAGAGATCTTACAGGAGCCAAACGAAGATATTCTGATCGTCCGGCCCTTCGAACAAGGCTCCGAACCGACCAGTCAGGAAATGTTTAAGGCCGAGAAAGGGGAATTGTGGTGGTATTCGTCGAAAGAACTTTGGCTGGGGTTGGGAAAAACACCTAAACTTCCGGCGATCACTAAAATTTTCCGGTCGGCTTTTTTCAAAAGAAAAGACCGCTGGCCTGCGCACATCGCGCTCGACGCACGCGGGAAAAGCGCTGAATGGGTCGGTAATGCCGTGAATGGCATTGTTTTGGGTGGTTACGACCTGCAATTGTATAAAACAGAGCCCAAGGCAATTAGCGCGTTTTTTAAATCAGGAACACTCATAATTGTGGCTGATGATGACTTGGAAGTGAGGCAATCTGCTGAAAATGCATTGAAAACTGCATTGGTACAAATGCGCATTATGGATTTGATGAATGCGCCTTCGAACTACAAAAAGCCTGCGACGCTGGCCGAATGGGCGAAGAAATCGGGTGCAGAGAATGGCTATTCGGTAACGGTTTTGGAAAAGGAACAATTGCAAGAGCGGGGAATGCAGGCGCTGCTCGCGGTAAATAAAGGGAGTGATGAGCCGCCGGTCATGATCGTTTCGGAATATAAACCGGCGCATTATTCCAAAACGGTGGCGCTTGTAGGTAAGGGAGTTACATTCGATACGGGCGGCATTTCCATCAAGCAATCGGCCAATATGCATTTGATGAAGAGCGATATGGGCGGTGCAGGGGCGGTACTGGGTACTATCGAACTGGCGGCACAGCTGAAACTGCCCGTTCGCATTATCGGCGTGATTCCGTCCACCGAAAATTCCGTCGACGGATCTGCCATAAAGCCGGGCGATGTGATCGGGTCGTATGCGGGGAAAACGATTGAAGTGATCGATACCGACGCAGAAGGCAGGCTGATCCTGGCCGACGGGCTGCATTATGCTGTCAAAAATTACCAGCCGGACGTGCTGATCGATCTTGCAACGCTCACCGGCAGCATTATCCAGACGCTCGGCTATGAAGCGGCTGGGCTTTTTACGCCCAGCGATAACCTGGCAGCGGAGCTCGTGCAGGCTGCGGATGAAACCGGCGAGCGTTTGTGGCGGCTGCCCGTTTGGGATGAATACAAAGAAGAAATCAGCTCGGATATTGCGGATGTGAAAAATTACCACGGCAAACCGCTGGCCGGGGCAATCGTGGCGGCAAAGTTTTTAGAAGCATTTACCGCTGGACATCCGGCCTGGGCGCACCTCGACATTGCAGGAATGGCATTTGGCGATATCGAGTTTGCACCCGGTCGCGCCGGAACGGCTTACGGGATCAGGCTGCTGACGGCCTACCTCTCGAAGCTGGGCAGTTAGCACAGACACCAGTGCCGTTACGGAAATTTAACCCGGGCTTTTCTTGCCAAAATGGTTCTTTTTGCTAGATTTGAGAATATATGCTTCATGGCAATACTTGTCCATGAATGCCGCTACCGTCCACCAAACTACGTTTTATGACCCCAACTCTGACTTTTCTCTGCATTTCCACCTATTTCAAAGGCAATGACTTTCTGAGGGCCCTCAAAGACTCGGGGAATCAGGTTTTTTTGATCACCGCGAAAAAACTGGAAAATAAACCGTGGGTCAGGGAAGCGGTGGACGAGTTTTTTTACGTCGAGGAGAGCGAGGACGGTACTTATAACATGAACGAGATCATCACCGGCCTCGCATACGTAATGCGCACCCGCCCGATTGATCGTGTGGTGGCGCTGGACGATTTCGATGTGGAAAAGGCAGCGTATATCCGCGAGTATTTTCGCATTCCGGGAATGGGGCAGACAACCGGCCGCTATTTCCGCGACAAGCTCGCGATGCGCACGAAAGCATTGGAATCGGGTATTCTCGTACCGGGCTTTTCGGCGCTTTTCAATGACGACCAGATCAACAAATTCATTGAAAAATATCCCGGTCCCTGGATGATCAAACCGCGCTCGGAAGCTTCGGCGTCAGGCATTCAAAAGCTGAGCACCGCCGAAGAACTTTGGAATACCATTCATGAACTGGGCGACAAGCGGCATGCCTACCTCGTGGAACAATACAAGCCGGGCGACGTCTATCATGTCGATTCGATATCCTACAATGGTATCGTTATATTCTCCTGGAATAGCAAATACCTCGCACCTCCATTCGACGTGGCCCATGGCGGCGGTATTTTCCGCTCTGTGACCGTCCCCCTCGATTCGTCCGAAGAACATGCATTGCAGACGCTCGCTGTGGATTTGCTCAAAGCATTTGGCTTAAAACATAGCGCCTCGCATACCGAGGTGATCCGTTGCTACGACGACGGTAAGTATTATTTCCTCGAAACATCATCCCGCGTGGGTGGTGCGCACCTTTCTGAAATGGTGGAAGCGTCGTCGGGCATTAACCTCTGGAAAGAGTGGGCACGGATGGAAACGGCGGAGGCCAAAGGTGAAAATTACAAATTGCCGCCGGTCAGGAAAGAATATTCGGGCATTCTCATTTCGCTGGCGCGCCAGGAATGGCCAGACCTGTCGGTTTTCAATGATCCGGAGGTTGTGTGGCGTATGGAAGAGCCTCACCACGTCGGCCTGGTCGTGCGGTCCAAATCCCGCGATAAAGTGCTGGAACTGATGGATAAGTATGCTGCTATCGTACAGAAAAAGTACCACGCCTCCGCGCCCGCCCCGAAGAAGCCTACGCATTGACGGCTATTTTTGGGAGCACGATGCATTTAGTAAAAAAGTTATGTAGAAGCGCGTTACCAAAATGAATACCGAGCGTCTAAATGAGTGGACCTAATCAATTCCATTCATGAAAGAACTTGAAAAATCAGATCTGGCGGGTTCTGTGAAGCAACTCATCGAGGAAAGCCGAATAAATATTGCATTGGCAGTAAATTCGGAAATTACGCTCCTGCATTATCGCGTAGGGCAAAAGATAAATCAGGAAATTTTGCGGGACGGCCGGGCTGAATATGGCAGACAAGTTTTGCGGGAGCTCAGTGCAAAGCTCGTGGTGGATTACGGCGAGGGTTGGAGCTCAAAACACCTGCGGCATTGCGTAAAGTTTGCCACTATTTTTTCTGACGAATCGATTGTCTCCGCACTGCGGAGACAATTCAGCTGGACACATTTGAAAACCTTGATGTACATTGAAAACTCTTTGAAACGAGAGTTTTACATCGAAATGTGTAAAATTGAGCGATGGTCATCCCGGCAGTTACAAGAGCGCATCCAATCCATGCTCTACGAACGTACCGCCATCAGTAAAAAGCCAAAAACAGGCCTGCCATGGGAGTAGCAGACCTGTTTTTTATGTTTCAAAGGCGTATTACATCAGTTTGAATGCCTGGCGGCCCAGCAAAACCCAGTTGCCTTTTGCTTTTTGGAATACCATTAATACCCCCAATTTCACCTGAGCCGGATCTTTGCCCTTATTGTGGGTGTCCCCAAATAGCTTGTGACGAACCAAGGCCACATCGCCGGAAATGGAGATGGTCTGGTCGGTCAGGTCTATCTTGGTAAATTTTGATTCTTCGCTTACGAGTGCGCGGATGAACTCTTTCTGATCTTCCAAAAGGCCATTGGAATGCCCGTAGGATAGAGAAGGAGAGGTCAGTTTCTTCAACTCGGCCTCGTTGGCGCTGATAATTGCGGTTTTGAGTTTCTCGACGGTCGACGCAACGGCTTTTTCGTCGGCGCTTTGGGCGAACAGGAATGCATTGCCTAGCAACAGGAACGCAAAGAGCAAAAATGTTTTTTTCATTGATTGATAAGGAATTAGGATTTAAACTTCGGCGTCAAATATCAACCCGTTCCATTTTTGGCGAGAAAACGTGCATTACTCCCCACGCAAGCAGGTATGCAAACCCGCAGATGATGAAGATCACATTGTACCCGCCGCCAATGTTCCCGGCTGCCTTGTATTTGTCCAGAATGATCCCTACCAAAAGAGGAAACAGGATTCCTCCTACTGATCCGGCCATTCCGCCGATTCCGACGACCGAACTTACGGCCTTTTTAGGAAACATATCCGAAGCCGTCGTAAAAATATTCGCGCTCCAAGCCTGGTGCGCCGCCGCCGCCAGACTGATCAGAATCACTGCCTGCCAGATATTGGTGGTGTATTGGGCCAGCATAATGGGTGTTACGAGGAACGCGAAAATCAGCATCGAAGTCTTCCTCGCCCGGAACACCGGCCAGCCTTTCTTGATAAAATAACCCGACAGGTAACCGCCACCGATACTGCCGATGGTGGTGGCCGTGTAGACGATCACCAGCTCGGGACTTGGTTTGGAAAGATTGAGTTTGAATGCTTCTGCGAAATAGGAAGGCAGCCAGTAAAGGAAGAACCACCAGATCGGGTCGGTGAGCATTTTGCCGAATACAAATGCCCAGGTTTGGCGGACTTTGAATAGTTGCAGCCATTTTACGGGCGCTTCTTTGCTGGTATCTGGCTCATTGTCGCTGTGAATGTAGTCGAATTCGGCCTGGTTGATGCGGTTCTGTTTCGCCGGAACCTCATAATAGAGCCACCAGAAAATGAGCCATACAAAACCGATCGCCCCGGTAATCAGAAACGCTTCCTGCCAGCCATAGACGCCGAGGATCCACGGGACCATAATAGGTGCCACAACAGCACCGATGTTGGCCCCTGAATTGAATATTCCCGTCGCCAGTGCCCGCTCTTTCTTTGGGAACCATTCGGCGGTAGCCTTGATCGCCACCGGAAAGTTGCCGGCTTCGCCCAGCCCGAGTATCGCACGCATCAACCCGAAGCTGAATGTGCCCGTAGCGACCGCATGCAGCATGGCAGCTATGCTCCAGATAACTACTGAAATGACATAACCAATTTTAGTCCCTATTTTATCAATAATAGCCCCGAAACCGATCAGCGAAACGGCATAGGCAGTTTGAAAGGCCATTACAATGTGACTGAAATCGGATTCAGACCAACCGAAATCAGCTTCCAGCGTTGGTTTGAGGAGGCCTAGCACCTGCCGGTCGAGGTAATTGATAGTCGTTGCACAGAATAGCAGCGCTACGACGCGCCAGCGATACCTGGTCATTTTGGACTCCGCCCGGAGTTCCGTGGGTTCAGGATTGTGAGAGAGCATATTCCGTTCTTTCTAGAAGCGTTTTAAGTGTTTCAGTGATACCGTTTTGCGCAATGGATTGAAGATATCTGACAACCGAACTGTGGACAGAATCAATTTTATTCAGGTCACGACCCCAGATCGACTGTTCTTTCAGTATCGCCTGGACCATGTCAGGGAGGGATGCCATTTGCCATTTCTGGTAAAAGAATGGGGCTTTCGGGTCCTGGATCAGGTAAGGGGTGCCGTCCAGCCGGCCGTAGTAACTGTCGCCCTCTTTTTTAACAGCTTTCATAAAATGAATGAAAACCGCCAGCCCGAAGGTCATATACTCCGGCGGGTAGCCGTTTTTTGCTTCGTAATTAAGAAAGGTAGGGATAACCCTCGAAAGAATCTTTGCTGAGTAATTCTGGTTGATATTGAACCACTTATGGAGAATGTGCGGGTTCCGGAAACGATCGGCGACCTGGCGGCTGAATGCCAGTGCCACATTCGGACGGATGTCGTACGGAATGGCCGGCGCAATTTCGCTTTCCATTAAATGCGTAATGAATGCCGAGAAAAACGGATCTTTCATCGCGTCGACCACGGTTTTGAAGCCGCACAAATGTGCGAGCCCGCCCCCAAGCGTGTGAGCGCCATTCAGCAGCCGTAGTTTGAGCTCTCGATATTGTTCAATATCCGGCTCGATCACCAGCCCTTCGTCGATCCCATAGAAACCGATTTTATGGCGGATGCGCTCGTCGCCTTCGATCGCCCAGAGGTGATAATGCTCGGTGGTGATCAACAGCTCGTCGCGGTAACCCAGTTCTTCTTCCAGCTCTTTCAGCCGCGTCTCGTCGGGTTTGCCGGGTACAATGCGGTCCACCAGCGAGTTGCAGAAGAAATTGGACTGCTCGATCCAGTCAATGAAAGTGCTTTCCAGCCCGTTGCGATGGGCGAGTTCGAGGATGATGGATTCGAGCTTTTTACCGTTATCTGCGATCAGTTCTGTCGGGATAATGACCACACCAAAGTCGGGATTACCGCTGAATGCCACGTAGCGCGCGTAAAGAAATGCAAGCAGCTTGCCGGGGAATGACACCGGCGGCCACTGGTAAATATCGTCCTGAACAAGCTGGATGCCGGTTTCGGTGGTATTTGAAATGACAATGCTGACAGCGGGGTTTTTGGCCAGATCCAGCACAAGCGACCACTGCGTTTTAGCGGAAAGGACCCTGCTGATAGCCGAAGAAATGATGTTTTCTTCCTTCGCTTCGCCGTCCTGGATGCCCCGCGAGCAGATCGTATAAAGGTTATCCTGCCGCTCGAATGCCTTCGTATCGCCCTGGTCGGTGGATTTCACGACCACGATCCGACCGTTGAAGATGCCCTGCCGGTTGGCCTTGTCTATGAAATAATCGGCCAGGCCGCGAAGAAATGCGCCGGTGCCGAACTGCAATACTTTTTCAGGCAGCTGGAAAACGGAATCATCTGCCACGACCACCGTGGGCTGGTTCCTGAGCTGCCGAAGATTTTCCCGGAAAAGATGGCCCATAGCGCAAATAGTTACTTTTTAACAACCTGTTTCAACAACCAACCGGCGAGGTCTTTGCCCGCCTCGAAATTTTCGAAGCTGGTATCAATCCTTCTGCCGTCAACATATTCATTGTAAAGCCACGGGTCGCCGACGGCGAACACAGTGCCTTTCCCGTATTTCGAAATCCCGAAAATGATGTCGCCCTGGTCGGTCAGCAAAGGTTTTGCGGGCGGGGTCAGGCTCAGTGGTGAAAGTTCTTTGATGTAAATTTTTTCCGTGGTTTTAAAAACGGATTTTGCGTCGGCGGGGATCATCAGTTTGCCCTGCTCGAATTGCGTTCCCTGCACCATATTCCTGTTTTTATTGGTAAACTGAATGCCAAATTTGCCCGCCAGCTTGTTGAAATGCGGGATTTCGCAATTGGCGGTGTCGTTTGCCATGAGTAACAGCACGCCGCCTGCCTTCACCCATTTCTCGACCTCCGCAATGGATTTGTCGTCGATAAAATGCGGTTCCGGCGTTTCCTTTTTAGTGTCGGGGTCGACGATGATGTAGATGTCGATCCCTTTCAGATTGGCAGCGGTTGGGGCCGCTGCGAGCGAAACGGTTTTGGCGCCGAGCTCGCGGATCGTATTGCCCCAAAGCCAGAAACCCGAATGCATGCGGTCCTCCCAGGTGTAATGGAACTGCTCGGGAGCGCCGGTTAGGTCTTTGCGGGTTTCATGATTAAAATAGTAATCCAAACCTACTGTTTTGCCCTTTCCAACGGCGTTTTCGGCAGCTATTTCCATTTCAATGCTGGCAAAAATGAATGGCCCGATGCCTTTCAGATCGTTCTTCCGGATCGGTTCGCTGAGGTAATATTCATAGGTGCCATCGCGGTAAGGCGTACCGCCGAGGCCACCTACACTCACTGTTTTATTGAGACTCAATGCGCCATTGGCCTCTTTCTCAACAAAATTTTGAAGGATACCCTGATAACCTTTCTTCGCATTTGCGGCGAACTTTTCCGGAATGTAGCCCATACGCGCGCCTTTCGCGAGCGCATATACGAACATGCACGAGGCCGATGCTTCCAGGTAATTGCCGGCCCGGCTGCCCTGGTCGATCACCTGATACCAGGCACCCGATTGCGGGTCCTGGTACTTTGCCAGAACGGGCGCCAACCTTTGCAGGTAGCCGATCAGCTGTGCCCGGCCGGGATGCTGCTGCGGCAAATAATCGAGCACATCCACGAGCGCGATGGCATACCAGCCAATCGCACGCGCCCAGAAACTCGGGGAACGACCGGTTTTCTTATCCGCCCATTTCTGCTCACGGCTTTCATCGTACGCATGGTAAACGAGGCCTGTTTTTTCGTCCACGGCATATTTTTCAATCAATGCAAATTGCTTTACAATGTCGTCGAAATGCTCGGGATGATGGAAAATCAGACTGTATTCCGCCGCAAACGGCTCGCCCATGAAGAGGCCGTCGAGCCACATCTGGTTGGGATAGCGCTTTTTGTGCCAGTAACCACCTTCTTTGGTGCGCGGCTGCTCTTCCAGTTGTTTCCAGAGCAGGTCGGCGGCTTTTTTGTATTTGTCTTTATCGGGCTGCGATTGCTGGTAAAGGGTCAGCAATGCGCGGCCGGGGGGAATGTTGTCGATATTGTATTCGTCGGGGCGGTAGGTGCGGATGCTGCCGTCGGGGCGTACGTATTGGTCGATGTCCTTCCGGATATATTCGAAATATTTGCCTTCTCCCGTCCGGTACCACACTTTTTCGATGGCTTTGAGCATCAATCCCTGCTCGTAGTCCCACTTCGTTGCCGTATTCTTGCCGACCAGGATGGAGTCCTTGTGATTGGCTATAAAAGAATCGACCATTTGCCGGGAAAGCGGTAGTTCCTGCGCAAACGACCCGTGCGTTGCGAGGCAGGTGAGCAAAAATCGGCAAAAGCGGGGTAGAGAAATGGTCATCCGGAACAGGTTATACCTTTGAAATACTAACAAAATCCTCCCGCATGGGATTGAAAATATCAACCAGCATGCCAGCCGACAAGCACAATGCACCGTGTACGACATGCGGCGGAATGTAATACACATCGCCCTGCCTTAGCACCTGCTTCCGCTCTCCGATCGTAATTTCGAACTCTCCACTTTCAACATAGCTCATCTGCGTGTGAAAATGGCTGTGCAACGTGCCGATGCCGCCTTTTTCAAATGCGACTTTCACCATCATCAGGTTATCGTCATAGGCCATGACCTTGCGTTTCAGGCCACCGCCGAGGTCTTCCCAGGCGAGTTCGCTGTCGGCAACGAATTCTTTTCCTTTTAATGTTTCTATCATCTGAGATCGCCGATCAGTACCGGGTCCATATCTGTATAATCCTTGTTTTCACCGGCCATCCCCCAGATAAATGCGTAGTTGGACGTCCCGCAGCCGGAGTGGATCGACCATGGCGGTGAGATCACGGCCTGGCGATTGGCCACCCACAAATGCCGGGTTTCCGAAGGTTCTCCCATTAAATGCAGTACCCTTTGATTTTCAGGTACATCAAAATAGCAATAAGCTTCCATACGCCTGTCGTGCACGTGCGAGGGCATGGTGTTCCAAACGCTGCCCGTTTGCAGCACGGTCAGCCCCATAACGAGCTGGCTGCTCTGGATGCCGTCCATATGAATGTACTTATAAATGGTGCGGTGGTTTGAAGTTTCCATGCTTCCGACGGTCGCCGGCGTCGCATTCTCCTTGGTAAACAACCTTGTAGGGTAAGTTTGGTGCGCTGGCGACGAAAGCAGATAGTAGGCAGCTGGTTCCGAAGGGTTTTTGCTCGTAAGCAGCACTTCTTTGGTCCCTTTTCCTACATACACACAACCCAGTTTGCTGATCGCGAGATGTTCTCCATCGGCAATCACCTCGCCGTCGCCGCCGATGTTGATAATGCCGATTTCGCGTCTTTCGAGGAAGTACGAAGCTTTCAATGCATCGAAAACAGGGATTGCCAGCGGTGTTTCGAGGGGTATAGCGCCACCGATGATGACGCGGTCGTAATGGCTGTACACGAAATGGATCTCGCCATCCCGGAAAATATCTTTTACCAGAAAATTATCCCGCAAGGTTTGTGTGTCCATTTGGGAAACCTCCCGGCGGCTGCTTTCAAATCTTATCTGCATATAAGGCGGCTACTTTTAAATTTTTCTTTTAAGTTAAGTATAACTAACGGCCCATCCATCCGCCGTCGACGGTCAATATCGTTCCATTCACGTAGCTGGCGGCTTCCGACGCGAGGAAGATCGTCGGGCCTTTAAAATCCTCGGGCAGGCCCCAGCGCCCGGCCGGAATGCGGTCGAGGATGGATTTGCTGCGTGCCGGATCGTTGCGTAGTGCTTCGGTATTGTCGGTATTAATGTAGCCCGGGGCTATGGCATTTACGTTCACGCCTTTTCCGGCCCATTCGTTGGCCAGTGCTTTGACCAGGCCGCCAATAGCGCTTTTTGATGCGGTGTAGCCCGGCACATTGATGCCTCCCTGGAATGTCAGCAGCGAAGCCGTGAAGATGATCTTGCCCGATCCGCGCGCGATCATTTCCTTACCCAGTTCGCGGGCGAGAATGTACGGTGCGTCGAGGTTGATGTTCAGGACCTGGTCCCAGTACTCATCGGTATGCTCGGCGGCGGGCTGGCGGAGAATGATACCGGCATTGTTGACGAGAATGTCGATCACCGGATGGTCGTTTTTGACCTGATGAATAAACTGGTAGAGCTTTTCGCGATTGCCTAAGTCCGCCTGATATGGGTAGAATTTTCTTCCGATATGCAGAATTGAGCGCTGTACTTCGTTTCCTTCCTTAAACTCCGAAGACGCGACGCCGATAATGTCTGCACCGGCTTCCGCGAGCGCCTCGGCCATAGCCTTCCCGATGCCGCGATTGCAGCCGGTAACTAATGCGGTCTTTCCGGTTAAATCGAATATATTAACGGTAGTCATTAATGGGTTTTATGATTTGTCTTTTTCGGGGTATCCGATAATTTTAGCGTCGATAGTTAATAGACCCCAACCGAACGATGTTAGACTGAATAATCAGAAAAATCAAATAACGAATTGTCTTTTTTTGTGCAATCGTTATCGGGAACGTTGTCAGTTGGCCAGGATAGATGTAAATTTTGAAATAATTTCGCAGTCCGGCAGGTACAGACAGAGGGGTAGAGGATATTTTGAATTGAATAATAA
>CBIHPQ010000121.1:0-16005 GCA_966211825.1 uncultured Dyadobacter sp.
CGACTTCGCTCAGCGTGACAAATCAATTCTTGTTTTACTTCACTTTCAATATAAAATCCAAATTCACATCGTCGCTACCCGGCGTTGGCGTGCCGTTTTTGGCCCCTGGCTGATGGCGTAGCTGCACTTTCAACTTGCCGTCGCCAGCTGCACCGGTTTTCGCAGAACCAGTGAGGCCGATCGGGTAGTTGTTTTTGTCCTTATCGCCGTAAGTGTAGGTCAGCAGAGCGGCGGCCGAAGGTGTGTAAACAAACAAATGCTCGTCGGATTCGTCTGCCACCTCTTTGGTAATATCATCAACCGGGGACTTGCTCTCGTCGAGCAGTTCGATCGCCATGGTGTAGGTTGTATTCGGTTTCAAAGCGATGGTATCGAACTTGGTGGGCGCATTGCCGCCGTCGCCATCCGGGTCTTTGAAGGAAAAAGTGCTGACATTGGACGTTCCCTGTTCGGTGAATTTCAGCGTCACGGAGGTGATCAGCTCGTTCTCATCGTCGGGTTCCACGTCGTCGCCCGAGTCCTTGCATTGTACAAAGGCCAGTGTCATAGCGGCGAGCAGCATCCAGGTCAACTTACGGTTCATTTTCATACGTAATAGATTTAAGTATTGTATTGAAATTCATTTTCAGGCCGGGCTTCGTTAAGCCGGGCTTCGCTAAGCCGGGCTTCGTTAAGCCGGGCTTCGCTAAGCACCGAACTTCCATTTCAGGCGGAGCGACGCATTGCGGCCCATGTCGTCTGCGTAATATCGGAAGCGGTTCAGGTAATCGCGGTACATGGTGTTGAACACGTTCTGCACATTGATACCGACTTCCAGCTGTTGTTTTTCGGAAACTTTCAGCGTTGCGCCGACTTGCAGGCTCCAAAGCGAATAGGCTTTTGGCGGCGGCATGAAATCGCTGTTAGCCGGAACGCGTTTTTGCTCCGCTACCAGCAGGTTACCAACGGAAATGAAGCCGTCTTTCCACTTACCGCGGTCGGCGAGCTGGTATTTTAGCTGGTTATCCAACCTGTTGGGCGGGATCATGACCAGGTAGCTGTCGTTGCGTTCATCGTACACGCGCAGGTAGGTGAGCTTGCTCGAAATGGTCGTGCGCTTGACAAACTCCCAACTTCCCGACACATCAATGCCTTTGAAGGAAGCGTCTGTTTGGGTGTATTTAAAGTATGGAAATGCGCCCCGGATCGTCAGGATCGGCTCGGGCTGTGGTTTTAGGTAGATAAAATCAAAAATGTAATTATAGTAACCTCCAATTTCCACGCTCCATTTCGATGTGGCATATTTCACGCTGGCAATGGAGTTGAGCGCCTTTTCAGGTTGCAAAGTGGCGTCGCCCTTCTCGTACGCGGCCGCGCCGTGGTGCACGCCGTCGCTGAACAGCTCGCTCACGTTAGGCGCGCGCCAGGCTGTACCCACGTTTATGCGCGCGGAAAAACGTTCGGAGAAGTTGCGAGTAGCGCCCGCAGTTCCCGAAAAGTTGCCGAAATCGAAATGGTCGGCGATTTTTTCGCGGTTCACGATCCGGTACGTTTTCAAGGTCCGGTAATCGTAGCGCAGGCCGGCTTCCAGCTCCCATTTGCTCGTCACATACCGTTCGATCCAGAACAGCCCGATGTTGAACTGGTTGAAGTTCGGGATCAGCGGCCGGCCGTTCATGAGATTGTATTGATATAATGAGCTGATACCAATCTGACCGGTGACTTTCCCGGCAGTGGCTTTGTGGTCCCAGACCACGTCGTTTGTCAATGAAGTGAGTTTGAAAGTCAGTTCGGGATGGTTGAGCGCCGCTATACTGTCGTTGCGCGGGCGGTGCAGGTCGAACTCGTTGCGGTTGTTATACTGCCGCGCGATCGTCCATTGCAGCCGGTTTCCATCCTTGAAATGGTAATGGGTTTCTGCTTTGAGTAATTCGTGGGTCGCATTCTGGTTTGGCCGGTTAATCGCATAGCTGAAACCCGATTTGACAAAAGGCTCGCCGTTTTGGATCACATTCAGCAAGTCGGTGACGCTGCCGATGTGAGAGCCGGAGAAAATGCCGATTTGGGTGTCGAAACGGCTGTAAAACACGTCGATACCCAGCCCCTTATTTCGGTAACCGGCCGCGAGCGAGAAGTTGTTTTCGCTGATCCCCGTATTATCGAGGTAGTAGTTGGGTGTGCGGATATTCCCGCCGCGTTTGATCGTTCCCTGTGCACGCCAGCCGAAGCCTTTGATGAAATTCAGCCCGCCCTGCACCGTGCCCGACAATACGCCCTGTCGGCCGTTGGAAAAACCAACCGCATTCAGTTCGCCCGTAATGGACTTATCGACGGGCAGTTCTTCGGGCTCCACGAGGATTACACCGCCAATCGCGTCCGATCCATAGCGCACACCGGCAGCCCCTTTTACGACCGATATCCGCGTGGCAATAAATGGATCGATCTCCGGTGCGTGCTCGGAGCCCCATTGCTGACCTTCCTGGCGAATACCGTTGTTCATAATGAGCACACGGTTGCTAGGCAGGCCGTGGATGACAGGTTTTGAAATCGAAGAACCGGTTTGTAAAGTGGTAACGCCCGTGACGCCTTTGAGGCTCTCGCCCAGCGTTTGCCCACGCGTTTTGTCGAGATCGGCCCCTGAAATGGTGGTTAATGGCTGTGAAGAAGGTGCATCAGTGCGGTGGGCGGTGATTTCGACGTCGTGCAAATGCACTTCCTGTTCCAGCAGGTTGAAATTTTCTTCGTGCCCGGCCGTCAGATCGACTTTTTGCTGAAATGGACTGTAACCGACGATGCGGCATTCCAAAGTGTAATTTCCAGGGCACAGATTCCGTAACTCATAACGGCCGTTTTCGTCCGTAAAAACGCCATTGCTCTGCCCGACGATCAGCACGGTAGCCCCCACGATGGGCTGGCCGGTGTGCCGGTCCTTGACCACTCCCTTCACAAAGCATTCGCACGCCGGTTTCTGGGCAACGGCCGCAACCGAAAACAGCAATAGTAAAAGTAGGATGAGCGAAAATCTGGCAGAAGGCATTGCGTAGGCGCAGCAAGCGGGTTACGTTCTTTTTGTTACAACGTTGCAAAAATACGATCATTGCAACTGTGTTGCAATTAAAATCAGGAAGTATTTTCTCAAATTTTCAGCGGATTAGGGTCTTAAATGTAAATTTGTGCTCCATTTTGCCTCGATAACTCCTTGTCCGAACTGCTTTTAACCAAAATCCTCCTCATGCCTCCGCTCATTGCCGGGGTAACATTGGCTGTTCGTAAATGGGGTGAGGGGATGGGCGGCTGGATCGGCGGCTTTCCCTGGGTTGCGGGACCGATCTCTTTCTTCATCGCTCTGGAACACGGCGCTGGTTTTGCGGCTTCCACCATCAGTTCCGCATTGCTTGGCTCGGTAGGGACGATGCTTTTTGCACTGTCGTATGCCACGCTTTCCGCGCGAATGAAGTGGCTGCCAACGGTGCTGATCAGCTACGGCGCTTTTTTTGTAGTTGCATTACTTTCGCTCGGGCGGGACATTTCCCTGCCTGCGGGCGTCGGCCTTAATATGATCGTGCTCACGCTGGTTTTATATTTTTTCCCAAAACCAAAAACTAAACCTGATTTTAAAAAGCAGCCCCCCTGGGACATTCCGCTGAGAATGCTGGTCGCCACGTTTTTCGTTGTAATGCTGACGCAGGCAGCTGACTACCTGGGGCCGACTTGGAGCGGGCTACTGACGCCGTTTCCGATCATGACTTCGACGCTGGCCGTTTTCACGCATTCACAGCAAGGCTCCGATGCGGCGATACGCATATTGTATGGGTTGTTATTGGCAGGCTACGGCTTTGTAGCGTTTCTGATCGGAGTGGCATGGCTGGTTCCGCAAATGCCCATTGGGTTGGCTTACGGCATACTCACGATCTCTACCATGCTGATAAACGGCATTACAATAAAACTGATCCGCTAGTTTGGCCTAACGGATCAGTTTTATCAATTCCTGCTAAAATTTTCTTCGCCTAAACTCTTTCCAGCTTCACCGGATAGGTTTTCTTCGCATTCCACTGGCACACGTAAATATTATGGTCGTTGTCGACACAAACATCATGGCAATGCATGAATATCGGTTTTTCCTGTAACATCAGTTGCAGCTCGCCGTTTTTATACTCCGGTTTGGTACCTCCCGGGTTCGAGATTACTTTATTGGATTTGTCAAGAATCGTTACGAAACCTGAATTCGGCGTCTGGTTCAGATAGCGCAGGCGCGACCAGCACACACCCGCATAAAGCGTGTCGTCCTTGAATACCGGTCGGCAAACGAATGCGCCGGGGAGGAAGATGGTGCTCAGGTATTTGCCGTCCAATGTGAATTTCTTGAATGCATTGTGCGCACGCGAAGTGACGATCAGCGTCGGGTTTGCCTTATCGCGGTAATCGATGGCGATACCGTGGGCAGTGGAAAACTGTGCGTCGCCGTCGCCCGAACCTCCGAATTTGTCAATGAATTCACCTTTGGGCGTGTATCTCAAAATCCATTGCGAGCCGTAACCGTCGGCAATGTAAATGGTACCATCCGGGCCGATAGTCGTTTCGGTGGGTTTGAATGGGTCTGCTTCATTATAGGCGCCCACTTTCGAAGGATGTTCGATCGTGAGCAGGATTTTTCCTTTCAAATCTGTTTTGAAGACCTTTCCTATGTTCGGGTCGCTGATGAACAGAAACTCTTCACCGTTGGCATTCCATAATGTGAGCCCGTGCCCGCCGGGAAATTCGTGTCCCCAGCTTTCGAGCAACTTGCCCGAGCGGTCGTATACGAGGATATTGTTTTTAACCTCATCACCCACCATAATGAGCCTGCCTTTGCTGTCCTGCACCATTTCGTGGCAGTTGTTGACCGGAAACTGGGATGCATCGAGATTGCCCCAGCCCTGGTGCACCTTGTAACGATGGGTACCATGGCCTATCACCTCCCCATCAACCCTAGGTTTGGCATGTAAAATATAGAACGGCTTGAAAGTAAGGGCGGCGGCAGTGGCTGCGGTAATTTTCGCAAACTGTCGGCGGGAATGTGTTTCGGACATGATGAGTCTTTTTATTTTTTAAAAAAGACTATACCTGCAATTTCTTACTATATGTTCGTACATAGTTTTGATCAGCTGGCCGAGTACCGTTTTCCGTAACGGTTCAGCCAGTCGAGGAGGCGGTTTACGTCCTGCATTCTGAACAGTTCGCTGCCCGAGTTCATCGTCGCGGCGGTACCGCACGCGACACCCATTCTGACAGCCTCGCGGTAGGATTTCCCTTGCGATAACATCCATACGATGCCCGCCAGCATACTGTCGCCGGCGCCTACCGTGCTTTTGGGCTGGACCGGCGGTGCGGGAATGTGCTCCACCTGATCTTCGGTGACGAGCATGGCGCCCATTGCGCCCATGGACACGATCACGATCTCGCATTGCCCGCGTATGATGAGCGCGCGGGCCGCGTCGTCCACCTCGTCCATTTCCAGTTTATCGACGCCTACCAGCTCGCTGAGCTCGGTGATGTTGGGTTTTAAAAGATACACGCCCGCCTCGGTAGCGTAGCGGAGCGCATCGCCGGAGGTATCGGCGATGAAACGGGCGCCCTGATTGTGCGCTATCCGGGCGATCTGTCCGTAAAAATCGGAAGGTACACCCGGCGGAAGACTGCCGCTGGCGATAATGTAGGATGGTTTCGGGTCGAGCTCTTCCATTGTTTCGAGGATAGCGCGTACTTCGGTGGGCATCATTTCGGTACCGGGCATTCCGAAGCGGTACTGAAAGCCGGTACTCGTTTCCAGCACATGAAAGTTCTCACGCGTCCACTGCTTGGTTTCGATTACCATGGTTTCCACGCCCTCGCTTTTCACGAGCTTGTGCAGGCGCTGGCCGGTGGGACCGCCGACCGTGAAAATGGCGATCGGGTTGCCTCCAAGCCGGTGAATGGCCTTGGCTACATTGATACCGCCTCCTCCCGCCTCAAAATTGGGTGTTTCGCAGCGCAGCTTGTTGTCAGGTACGATGCGCGAAACGTTGGAGCTTTTGTCGAGCGCGGGATTTATTGTAAGCGTTACAATGGGTCCGGTAGCCATAGGAGTACGGTGTCTGGTGAACTATTTTACGCGAATAAAAGAAAAAAAGCGATTCTCTCTGCGTTCATATTGCATTCGCAGCAATTTCTTCACAGCACAACCGTTCCGGCGGCCGTCAGTATTGCTCTTCCAGCACGCTCCGGCCACCGTCTACCACAAGCACCTGTCCGTTGGTGAAACGGGCATGATCCGAGAGCAGGTACACCGCAGTACCATCGACGTCGGCAGGACTTGAAGTGTCGGTAGAAATCACATTGATACGGATATCATGGCCGGCATAAGCCGCTGCAATGGACTTCGAAAAGCCGATCACTGCTGCTTTGGACGTTGCGCTTGCATGGGTCGCCAGGTGACTTTCGGTTGGCAGTATTTCCGGGCTCAGGTTGAGGATACTGCCTCCTTTATTCATGCCCATAAAAGTTCTTACGGCGGCCTGGTTGGAAAGCATTAGCGAGGTCAGGTTCTGATCCAGTGTTTTGCGCCAGTTTTCGAGACTGAGGCTGTGCAGCGGGCCGTCTGTCGCAGGTTCCTCGTGTTCTTCCGGTGCGTGGTATAATGCGTCGAAGCTTCCGAATTCACGAATGCAAAGCTGGATCGCGTCCAGCGCCGTTTGAGGTTGCGTTGCGTCACCCTGTTTGGCCCTTGCATTGCTTCCCAGGTTCAGTTCCGCCATCAGGCAGCTTTCCGGATTACGTCCTACCACCACCACGTTCGCGCCATTACGAACAAAGGCTTGTGCCGCGGACAGGCCCGCGCCCGTGGTTCCTCCGATTACGACGATAGATTTATTTGTGAGCCAGGTTTCCATTTAAAATATAGCGTTTTTATGTAAAAATAGGATTATTGGAATGAAAAAAGAAGCGCCCTGCTTCTTTGAAAGAGGCAGGGCGCTTGTAAAAACGCTAATTGGATGACTACTAAGCAACTGAGCGGAGCAATGCCATCGAAGATTTTTCAAATTTATCTTTCGCATAGTCGAGCGAGAGCGTGAATTCCTTCACATCTTTCTGCGACGGCAGGTCGAACATCGCGTCGGTCATGATCGATTCGCAGATCGCACGCAGACCGCGGGCGCCCAGCTTGTAGATCATCGCCTGGTCGACAATGTAATCCAGTACGGCGTCTTCGAAATGCAGGGTGATGCCTTCCATGGCAAAGAGCTTGCTGTACTGTTTGACCAGCGCATTTTTCGGCTCTGTGAGAATGCGGCGCAAAGATTCGCGATCAAGCGGGTTCAAATGCGTCAACACAGGCAGACGGCCGATCAATTCTGGGATTAACCCGAAAGATTTAAGGTCCATTGCCGTTACGTAGCGCATCAGGTTACCTTTATCGAAGATCTCTATAATGCGGTTATCGCCGTTGAACCCGATCGGGCGTGTGTTGATACGCTTTCCGATGTGGCGTTCGATGCCGTCGAATGCCCCTCCGCAGATGAAGAGAATGTTTTCTGTATTGAGGGAAATCATTTTCTGATCGGGGTGCTTGCGGCCTCCCTGCGGCGGAACGTTCACTATCGAACCTTCGAGCAGTTTGAGCAATGCCTGCTGAACGCCTTCGCCGCTCACGTCGCGGGTAATGGACGGGTTATCGGATTTACGGGCGATCTTGTCGATCTCATCGATGTAAACGATCCCGCGCTCGGCAGCTTCTACATTATAGTCCGCGGCTTGGAGCAGGCGGGTCAGGATGGTTTCCACATCTTCCCCCACATAACCGGCTTCGGTAACCACCGTTGCATCGGCCACACAGAATGGTACTTGCAGAATGCGTGCGATGGATTTGGCGAGGTAGGTTTTGCCGGTTCCGGTTTCACCTACCATAATAATGTTGGATTTCTCGATTACAACGTCGTCCTCGCTGTTGGCCTGGTTCAGACGTTTGTAATGGTTATATACTGCCACAGCCAGCGAGCGTTTCGCTTCGTCCTGGCCGATCACGTATTGTTCGAGGAAATGCTTGATTTCTGAAGGAGGGATTGGTTTTAATTTCGGAAGCTTCGATTTCTTCTCTTTCTTGTCCTCCTTCGGCCCTAGCTCTTCGGTAACGACCTGGTGCCCCTGGGCAATGCAGTGGTTACAAATGTGAGCGTCAATCCCGGAAAGAAGCAAATCTACTTCGCTTTTCTTACGTCCGCAGAACGAACAACTTACTTGTGCCATCGATTCGATTTAACAGTTTGGTGAATGTGTCCGGCTTGCATCTGGCATTATAGCCGTACTAAACAATCGTGGTAAGCCAATGTAACAAGAAGACAGAATGTAATGTTTCAAATCTTTCTTTCAATTGACTATTAGCGGTTATCATTTTGCAAATTTCCGGTTTTTTGACCGGGTTACCAAATGAACCGACGGCCATATACTAAAAACGCCCCGACAGCGGGGCTGCCAGGGCGTATAGCTAAAAAATCATTCCGGTTATTTATCGCGTGTCAAAACCTCGTCGATCAAACCGTATTCTTTTGCTTCCAAAGCCTTTAGCCATTTGTCACGATCCGAATCCAGCGCGATCTGCTCAGGCGTCTGACCGGTGTGGTTTGCCAGGATTTCGTACAGTTCGTGGCGGAGCTTCACGATTTCACGGGTCGTGATCTCAATATCAACCGAAGTTCCCTGTGCGCCGCCGGATGGCTGGTGGATCATCACACGTGCGTGCGGGAGCGCCGAGCGCTTGCCTGCCGCGCCGCCTGCGAGCAACACCGCGCCCATAGACGCCGCGAGGCTGGTACATACGGTCGCTACATCAGGACGAACGTATTGCATGGTGTCGTAAATACCCAAACCTGCGTAAACAGAACCGCCAGGGCTATTAATGTACATCAGGATGTCTTTCTTGGGATCAGCCGATTCGAGGAAGAGTAGCTGGGCCACGATGATGTTGGCGATATTGTCGTCCACACCGGTACCCATAAATATAATACGGTCGGCCATCAGACGGGAGAATACGTCGACCTCGCGGAAGTTCATCGGACGTTCCTCGATTACCGAACGGGTCATGTTTTCAACAGTGTGGTTCATGTAACCGTCGACGGTCAGACCATTCATTCCCAGGTGGTGAACGGCATATTTTCTAAATTCATTTCCGTGATTCATCGAAAAATTTAAATTTTAATTTATCAATAGTTAAAGGGCAACTGGCTTCGAGAACAAAAAGCAATATAGGTTAGTTTCTGTTTATATCGCGGCAGGTTTCCCGGTTGCATGGCACAAATTTGATTATTTCACCGAATAATCCTTGTCAATTTCGGCGATAAATTATCGAAAAATGCGACAGCCAGCGATGCCATCAAGTGATTACATTGCAGCATAAAAACGTTATACCACGGATTATAACCGGACATTATGAACGTGACATCCAATTTATCAGAAAAAATCAGACAGATTCGCCTGCAAAAAGGACTGTCTCAGGAAAATAGGGCAGACATGCTGGGCTTGTCCACGACAGCCTATGGCGATATCGAACGCGGCCGGACCGAGCTTTCGGTCTCGAGGCTCGAAAATGTAGCGAAGCTGCTCGATGTGCCGCTGCCCGAATTACTGGGTATTGATGTATCGATGTCGGAAACAGAATGGCTACGGCAGGAGAACACCCGGCTGCTGGCCGAGAACCGCCGCTTGCAAAATGAGCTGGATCAATGGCGGCTGAAATTCAAGCAATGGTTCGGCGATGGCATTATCCGGCAGATAGGAGAGGAGCGCGAACGGATCGGCTTTAAATAAAAAACACCGCCCGGACGAATCCGGGACGGTGAAAAAAAATGCTTTTTATATTTCTGAAAATCAGGCTTCGGCTTCCACTTCGCCTTTCGCCAGTTTTTCGAATTCGCTCACTTCTACGGTTTGCTCGTCGGTGCTTACCTGGCCACGGATCACTTCCAAAACCTTGTTGTCAAACACCTGGTTGAACACGCTCGTATAGTTGTCACGTTCTTTATCTGCGAGGTAGCCTTGCGCCACGCGGTCGATCGTTTCTCTCATCGATTCGTCGTCGCCGTAGATGCCGAACTGACCTTTTACCATTTCGCGGGTAAATGCCAGGATTTCAGGGTATTCTACTTTAACTTCCGATTTGTCGGCGATCTTGTTTTTGATCAGGCTCAGCTTCAATGATTTCGCGAAATCGCTGAACTGCTCGTCGATTTGCTCGCGGGTGAATTTGCCTTCGTTGGTACGCTCCAACCAGTTTTTCAAAAACTCTTCCGGCAATTCGATTGAAATGGAATCCAGCAATGCATTCTCTATATCGCGACGGAGCAATGCTTCTGTCTCGCGCTCGTAGTTGCCTTTGATGATCTCAAGAACTTTTTCGTTGAACTGTTCTTCGTTCTCAACCTGGCCCGGGCCTAATACCTTGTCGAAGAACTCCTGTGTCAACTCGGCTGGTGCAGAGCGGGTTACGTCTTCAACGGTCAATGTATATTCGCCTGAAAGTTCAGCGATATCTTCTTTCTTTTTACCGGTTACGTGGGCAATTGCCGATTCGTCGGTAAATGTATCCTGAATGTCAAAAGTGACCACATCACCTTTTTTCACCCCGATGAACTTCGCAGCAGCTTCTTCCTTCACCTGTTTGGTAGGGATAGCAGTACGGGTTGTGAATTCGGTAGATTCCTGTTTCAGCTCACCGAAGATCATGTCTCCTGCTTCGCTTACCTCAGGGTGAATGCTGTCGGCGAAACGCTCGCGGAGGCTGTCAAGGGTTTTTGTCAGCTCGTTATCGTCCACATTGATCGTGTAACGCTTTACAGCCGGCAGTTCGGCCAGGTTTGCTTCGAAGTCGGAAGCTATACCAAGGTCGTAGCTGAACTCGAAAGAGCTGGGGGTATCCCAGTTCACTTCGGCAGCCTTGTCGCGATCAGGCACAGGATCACCTACTACCTGCAATTTGTTTTCGCGGATATAGTTGCTCACCGCGTTGCTGAGGATGTTGTTCACCTCGTCAACCAAAATGCTTTTACCATACATGCGCTGGATCACATGGGATGGTACTTTGCCGGGACGAAATCCTTTCAGGTTCACGCGTTTCGAATAATCCTTGATCGTTTTATCAACTTTGGGCTGATAATCTTCCTTGGTCAACGTTACTTTCAGAGAGGCTAAGGTCGGCGAACTCTTTTCTAACAAAACTTCCATGTGTCGCTAAGCTATTGGTAAATACCTTTGTTACATTTGAACAGAAAAAAACAAAAATGCCCTCAAAACGAAGTCCTGAGGGCATTTGACGGGTTTCAATACTACGGAGCAACTCATTTTCCCAGACAAAACAGGAATCTGACGCCCCGTCATTCCCTTGTATTTCGTACGGGCGGAGGGAATCGAACCCCCACGCCTTGCGGCACTAGATCCTAAGTCTAGCACGTCTACCAGTTCCGCCACGCCCGCTCACTTTACCCTGTTTTCGACTCGATCGTCGAATTGGGAGTGCAAAGGTATTTCTATTTTTTAAAAACATCCAAACTTTTTCCAAAATTTTATCTTTGGGTAAAACCATGTTGAAAAATGTCGCTAAAATTTGTTATTTTGGTGAAGCATACCAATTAGAATATAGCAGTGGAGCAACTGGTTGAATCCCTCAACATTGACCTGGAACAGGAGCGTAAGGATATCCTCAAAAAATACCGCCGGCTTTTAAGAACAGCCAAACCTTTTTTGAAGGATAATGATGCTAAATTAATCAAAAAAGCTTTTTACACTTCCGTCGATGCGCATAAGGACATGCGGCGCCGGTCGGGAGAGCCATACATTTACCACCCGCTCGCGGTGGCGCAAATCGTCGTGGAAGAGATCGGGCTCGGCACCACCGGCATCGTGGCTGCATTGCTGCACGACGTCGTGGAGGATACCGACATGGGTATCGACGATATCGAACGGCTTTTCGGCAAAAAAGTAGCGAAGATCATCGACGGGCTGACCAAGATTTCAGGCCGGTTTGAATACGGATCGTCGCAGCAGGCCGAAAACTTCCGGAAAATGCTGCTCACGCTCTCGGACGACGTGCGCGTGATCCTTGTAAAGCTAGCCGACCGCCTGCATAACATGCGGACGCTCGACAGCATGCCGCGCGACAAGCAGCTTAAAATCGCTTCGGAGACGATATTCATTTACGCGCCACTCGCCCACCGGCTCGGGCTGTACAGCATCAAGTCGGAGCTCGAAGAGCTCTATTTGAAATACACCGAACCCCAGGAATACCGGGCCATTGCCAGAAAGCTGCGCGAGACGAAAAACATCCGCGACCGCTTCATTTCGAAGTTTATGGAGCCTATTGCCCAGGATCTCGAATCGGCCGGGCTGAATTTTATATTGAAGGGCCGTCCCAAGTCGATCTATTCGATCTGGAACAAAATGCGGAAGCAGAACAAGCCCTTCGAGGAAATATATGACCTGTTTGCGATCCGGATTGTACTGGAATCACCACCGGAAAGCGACCGCGAAAAAGCGATCTGCTGGCAGGCCTATTCCATTGTAACGGATCATTATAAGCCCAACCCCGACCGGCTGAAAGACTTTTTGAGCACGCCGAGGGCAAATGGATATCAATCGCTGCACTCGACGGTAATGAGCAAAAGCGGCCAATGGGTGGAGGTGCAGATTCGCACCTCGCGCATGGACGAGATCGCCGAGAAAGGGTATGCGGCGCACTGGAAGTACAAAGGAAATGATACGAAGGTTAAGGGCAATATCGAGCAATGGATCACGCAGGTGCGCGAGACATTGGAGAATGGTTTTGGAGATAAAACAGCTGCTATTGAATTCCTGGACGAGTTCAGAAGCAATCTTTTCAACGAAGAGGTTTTTGTATTTACACCAAAAGGCGAACTGAAGGTATTGCAGGCGGGTTCAACCGCGCTGGACTTTGCATTCGATATCCACTCCGAAGTTGGCGCGCATTGTATGGCGGCGAAAGTGGGTGGTATACTGGTGCCGATCAGCTATGTGTTGAGTAATGGCGACCAGATCGAGATCATTACTTCCAGCAAACAGAAACCCAATGAAGACTGGCTGCGCATTGTCGTTACTTCGAAGGCACGCGCCCGGATCAAGGATTTTCTGAAAGAAGAGAACCGGCGGTACGAAACGGACGGCCGCCAATTGGTTGAGAAAAAGCTGAAAATACTGGGTATAGAGGCCACGGCGGAGGTGATGAACCAGCTCCGGGCGTTTTTTGAATGCAAAACCACCACCGACTTTTTCTACCGCATCGGCAAAGGCTATATTCAGATCGATGAGCTGAAACGGTTCAAGAAAGACCGGGAGGCGAAAGAGCGGAAGGCGGCCGAGAACGGTGCTACAACCAATGTCCCGCCGAATACCGGCTCGGATGGCAAAACGCTGACCAAATACCTGAAACAAATCCACGGCGACCGTGCGGACAGCGATACGCTGCTGATCGGCGACGATATGGATAAGATCGATTACAAACTGGCGCAATGCTGTAACCCCATCGCCGGCGATGACGTTTTTGGCTTTGTAACCATCAACGAGGGCATTAAAATACACCGCACCACCTGCCCGAATGCGGCGGAGCTGATGTCGAAGCATGGTAACCGTATTATCAAGGCCAAATGGTCGGGTAAAGACGAGGCATTTCTGGCCGGGCTCTACCTGTCGGGGACTGATCGCGTGGGGTTGGTGAACGATGTGACGCGGATCATTTCGAACGAGCTGCACATCAACATGCGGGGCCTGACGATCGATACCAAGGATGGTGTTTTTAATGGTGATATTAAACTTTATGTGCAAGATACCAGGCACTTGGATATCCTGATCAATAAACTGGAACAGGTGGAAGGCGTGTACAATGTGCAACGTTTTGACACCAATCTGAGCGGGAAATAGTCATATTGAACCATTGCCGCGCCACAGTGTTATTGAATTGGTATTTAATGAGGTAGCAAGACTATGCTTGCGAATGTGAGAGTGATTTAAGTAAAAAAGCGTATTTTCGCGCAAGAATATCAGAGATATGCCACAAGCCAGCAAACCAAATTTCGAGGCCGCTAAGAAAATATTAACGGCTTACCTGGAAAACAAGGGACTTCGTAAAACGCCCGAACGCTTCGCGATACTCGAAGAAATTTACACCAGGGAGGATCATTTCGATGTAGATGAGCTGTATATCAGCATGAAAAACAAACGTTACAGGGTGAGCCGGGCGACCGTCTATAACACGCTGGACGTACTCGTGGACTGCGACCTGGTTACCAAGCACCAGTTCGGCAAAAACCTCGCGCAATTCGAAAAGTCGTACGGCAACAAGCAGCACGACCACCTGATCTGTACAGATTGTCATAAAGTAATGGAGTTCTGCGATCCGCGCATCCAGTCGATCCAGAACATGGTAGGGGAAATGCTGAATTTCAGCGTGATGCACCACTCGCTTATTTTCTACGGAAACTGTAACAAGGAAAACTGCCAGAACCGCAGCGAAGCTCCGCGCGAGACCGCAGTTTACGAAGACAGATAATTATCACGATCAGGCCCGGTAATGATTCCATTGCCGGGCCGCTTACACCATATAAGTTTCAGTAATCCAATATTTGAATGAAAGTTGACGTACTACTTGGTCTTCAATGGGGAGACGAGGGAAAAGGAAAAATTGTGGATGTCCTGGCGCCACGCTATCAGGTTGTAGCCCGTTTTCAGGGTGGTCCTAATGCCGGACACACATTAGAGTTTGACGGCATCAAGCACGTTTTGCACCAGATCCCGTCCGGGATTTTCCGCAGCGATATCCAGAATATCATCGGTAACGGCGTTGTGCTCGATCCGGTAGTATTCAAAAAAGAGATCGAAGGTCTTGGGAAATATAACTTGGAACTGATCAGCAACCTGTTTGTATCCAAAAAGGCTTCCCTGATCCTTCCTACCCACGCCTTGCTCGATGCTGCTTATGAGCGTTCGAAAGGTGATTCCAAGATTGGTTCTACACTTCGCGGCATCGGTCCTGCTTACCAGGATAAAGTTGCGCGCCTTGGCTTGCGCGTTGGCGACATTCTTTCTCCACGTTTTGCCGAGAAATACAAAAAACTGGTAGATGCGCACAAGGTAATCCTTGATTTTTACTCGTTCGACTATTCAGAAACATTGCCTTTGGCGGAGGAGAAATTCTTCGATGCAGTTGAATTCATGAAACAGTTCACGATGGTCAACAGCGAATATGTCGTGAACGACGCATTGGCACAAGGCAAAACCGTGCTGGCAGAAGGTGCACAGGGTTCCATGCTGGACATCGACTTCGGTTCATACCCATTCGTAACCAGCTCCACCACCATGACCGCCGGCGCTTCGACCGGGCTGGGCATTGCGCCACGTCAGATCGGCGAGGTTTTCGGGATTTTCAAAGCTTACTGCACCCGTGTAGGAAGCGGACCTTTCCCAACCGAATTGAATGATGAAATAGGGGAGGAAATCCGCAAGGAAGGCCGCGAATTCGGTGCTACTACCGGTCGCCCGCGCCGTACCGGCTGGCTCGACCTGCCTGCATTGAAATATGCGATCATGATCAACGGTGTAACCCAGCTGATCATGATGAAGGTGGACGTGCTGACAATTTTTGACAGCATTAAAGTTTGTACCCAATACCGTCTTGAAGATGGTACACTCACCGACCAACTGCCGTACGACCTTTGCGACGAAGCTGTTGAGCCGGTTTATAAAGAATTCAAAGGCTGGAAAACTTCCCTCGACGGCGTTCGTGATTTCGACGCGATCCCGGCGGAACTGAATGCATATGTGAAGTTTCTGGAAGAAGAATTGAATTTGCCGATCACATTCATTTCAACCGGCCCCGACCGCGAAGCGCTGATCAGCCGTGAGGCGGCGGCTGCGGAAGCGTAGGAAGGAAAGTATAGGATAATGGTACTGTCAGGCGGGGGGGGGGGGGGAGGGGGGGGGGTGTGGGGGCCAGGGCGCCCGGACCGGGGG
>CBIHPQ010000122.1:0-15971 GCA_966211825.1 uncultured Dyadobacter sp.
ATTCGTCGAGGTCAGTTTTCTCATAGTGTTGACTCATTTTTGTAGGAGCTACTCACAATTTACGGAGATAATGATCGCTTGTCAACACGGTACCGCCAGGCCATGCGAAACGTTTCGGTGTATATTCTGTATTATTTTTATAAAAAAGATAAAAATAGTGGGGTATATATTCCGGGAATGAGTCTCATCTTAAAAAAGTGACAGCTACCACGAGATGAGACCACGCATTACTCCTGATGAAGCTCAGAAACTTTGGAACGACTACCAATCGGGCGATATGTACGCGTTGGCGAACATCATGCAGGGCTACTATTCCGACCTGTTCCATTGGGGGCTGAGGCTGCATGGAGAACGCGAATTCGTGAAGGATTGCATTCAGGATATGTTTGTGAACCTGTGGAAAATGCAGCAATCGACCGGGGCAGCCGGGGCCGGTGTGGTGTCTAATGTACGGTCTTACCTGCTGGTAGCGCTCAAAACACGGATTTTGCGGGAGCTTTCCAAAAAGCATGTTACACACCAATCCATGTTGTCGGATGAATATTCCTTTTCCGTCGAATTTTCCTCCGACCTCAGGCTGATCGACGAAGAGCATGAAATATATCAGGTGAGGAAGCTCGAAGCGGTGCTTAACAGTCTGTCGGACAGGCAAAAGGAGCTGATTTACCTGCGTTTTTACCAAAGCCTGAGCTTCGAGCAGATCGCCGAAGTGATGAGCCTCAGCAGGCAATCGGTTTATAACCTCCTGCAAAAATCGCTCGGGAGCTTGCGGAAACATTACCATCTGAGCTGATAACCCTCGCTCGCTGTGAAGCGTATAGTATAGAACGTAACAGAACTGAAACCGGAATGAAGCCTTACGAATCGTATACCGTCGAAGATTTTCTGGAAGACGAGAGCTTCCGGAAATGGGTGCAGGGCCATGGCACGCAGGAAATGTTCTGGCTTTCATTTTCTGAAAAGTATCCGGGCAGGCGCGAGGCGTTCCGGCAGGCTGAGCAGCTGATCCGTGCCGCGAACGTGAACGAAGAGCGGTTGTCTGAAAAGGAAATACGCGCTGAAATTGAGCGGTTTGTCGAGCAGGTGAGCGGGAAAGAGCGTCATTTGAAAATCAGCTTTTCCGGTGATGATGACGAAATTGCCGTCCGCTCGATTTTCTGGAAAAGGTGGCTCGCGGCGGCGGCCGCGGTGCTTGTTTTGGGAACCGGGATAGGCTGGTATTATTATCAAAACAATAGCACCGAACCGCGCATTGTCGCTACCGGCGCGGGCCCGTCTAATCTCGTGACGACCCGGAATGATACGGGTAAGCCACTGGTAATCAATTTGAGTGACGGCTCCGATGTGACGCTAAGCCCCCAAAGCCACCTGAGTTACCCGTCGGAATTCGCCGACAGCGCCAGGGTGGTGTATCTGACCGGGAAGGCGCTTTTTTCGGTTAAAAAACAAGGTCAGACATTCATGGTCCATACGGGCAAAGTGGTGACGAAAGTGCTGGGTACCCGGTTTGTAGTGAGCGCATTCGTCGACGACCGGAATATCACCGTGCAGGTGCAAACGGGCAAAGTGTCGGTATATGTCGATAAACCCCTGGAAAAAGAAGTGAAAGGCCTCATTATCACGGCAAACCAGGCGGCGGTGTTTGAGAAAAGCGCCAATCAGCTTTCGAAAACAGTGGTTGAAAACCCTGAAAAACTGTCGAATGTGCCAGTTGAGAGCATATTGAAATACGATGAAGTACCGCTGCCGGTGATCCTGAGGGATATGGAAAAATCGTACGGTATCCCCGTTCAGTTCGACGCCGACAGCTTTTGGGCCTGCAAAATTACGGTGGCTTTCTCCGACGAAAGCATGTATGACAAACTGAGCATTCTCTGCAAAACTGTTTCGGCCAGCTACGAGATCGTCGATGGACAGATCATCGTCAGCGGCAAGGGTTGCAGTAAATGAAAAATGGCAGTGGGATACACTGCCATCGAGGTCGGATCACGAGCGGCCACTCGCCAAAGTTACACGCTCGCAATCTGCAAGTTCCCGGTTAAAAGAACCCTTTAAACCCTGTTCAAAAGTATGAAAAAACGCATTACCAGAAAATTCTGGCTGAAACTTATGAGGTTTTCGATCACACAGAGTTTGGTCATGGCGTTGCTCGCGGGCGTAGCGTATGCGCACACGAGCACTGCACAGGAGTACCTGAACCGCCGGCTGACGGTCCAGGCGGAGAACCGTGAAATCAAACGGGTGCTGGCGCATATCGAAAAAGAAACCGATGTGCAGTTTGTGTACAGTTCCAATGTACTCGAAGCGTCTAAAAAGGTGACGATCAAGGCTGTAAATACGACATTGGAAGAAGTACTTTTCAAATTACTTAAACCATTGAAAATCAAATATGAACTGGCCGGGAAGAAGATCATTCTCTCATCGGGTGAATGGCCCGGGGTGGACAGTGGTTTGCTGCTTCCGGAAGGCAATTCGTTACAGCTTTCTCCCAAAAAGAGCCTTTCCGGAAAGGTTACCGATGAAAAAGGCGCTGCATTGCCGGGCGTGAACATTATCGTAAAGGGCACCCAACGCGGCACGACGACCAATTCCGATGGCGCATTCCAGATCGAATTGCAGGAAGGCGACGGCGCATTGCTGTTCAGTTTTGTAGGTTACCAGAGCAAGGAAGTTATTTTAGGGAACCAAACAAGCCTGGTGGTATCGCTGGTACCTGAAAACAAAGCTTTGGAAGAGGTCGTAGTGACTGCCTTGGGCATTAAAAAAGCTGCCAAAAGCCTCGGTTACGCCACTGCCAGCGTGCCCACCGAAGAAATGACTGTAAACCGGACTGCCAACTTCATGAATGCATTGCAGGGCAAAATGGCGGGTGTGAACATTACTTCCCTGGGCTCAGGACCGGCAGGGACGAGCAAGATACGCATTCGCGGACAATCGTCATTCGGTGGTAACAACTCGCCACTGATTGTCGTAAACGGCGTACCGATCGATAACAGCAACTTCGGCGCGCGGGGCGATGGAGCCGATAAGGGCGCCAACCGCACTTCCGACAGCGGCGACGGACTGAGCAGCATCAATCCGGATAATATCGAGTCCATGACCGTGCTGAAAGGGGCCGCAGCCTCCGCATTGTACGGCTCGAGGGCCAAAGACGGTGTGATCATGATCACGACCAAAACGCGGGGCGCAGGCATTGGAATAGGCATCGAATTCAATTCCAATTTCACCACCGAAACCCCGCTCGATTATACGGATTATCAATATGAATACGGCCAGGGAGAGAATGGCAAGCGCCCAACGACGCCCAACCCGACGAGCGGCCAGTGGAGCTTTGGCGAAAAGTTCGAGCCGGGTATGACGCAAATCCTGTTCGACGGCGTGGAAGTGCCTTATATGCCTCAGCGGCATCAAATCACCGATTATTACCGCAATGGCAGCACATTCACGAACACGGTCACCGTTTCGTCCGGCGGCGAATTTGGTGGGTTCAGTCTTTCGCTTTCCAACCTGGATAATAAGACAATCCTGCCGGGCTCGGGTTATCACCGCAAGACGGTTAACCTGGGCTTTACGCAGACGATGGCCAAAAAACTGACGATTTCGGGCAATATCAATTATTCCAATGAGGACCGTAAAAACCCGCCAAACATCGCCGAGCAGGATTACAGCCCCGTGGTACTTTATAATATGGCCAATTCGATGCCGCTCGACCTGCTCGAAAAGTATGCGACGGATGCGAATGGCAACGAATATGTATGGTCGCGTTTCACGAACCGTACCAATCCCTATTTCGCATTGAAAAGGTTTGAGAACGTCGAAAAGGACCGTGTTTTCGGAAATCTGTCGGTGCGATACAGCTTCACCGACTGGCTTTACGCACAGGTACGCGTGGGGCAGGACTATTTTTCAAGGGAACAAGATTACAACCTGCCAACGGGCAGTCAGCGGCAAGCGGCTGCACCTCAGGGTTTTGTGAATGGGCAGTATGTGCAGGATACGCGCTCCGTCCGTGAGCTGAACACCGATTTTCTGATCTCGGCAACCAAAACATTCGGCCGCATTGGTCTGAATATCAATGCGGGAGGCAACCAGATGTATCGCAAGCTGAGCCGGCATAATGTGTTTGTACAGGACTTTTACGTGCGCGACCTGTACACGATCGGGAACGGACGCCAGCGTGATGCGACCTATGAGATTTCTAAAAGGCAGGTAAATTCGCTCTACGGTGCCGCCGAAATCTCTTATAATGATTTCCTTTTTCTGAATGGTACTATCCGTAATGACTGGTTCTCAACGCTTTCGGCTGCCAACCGTAGCATTGTGTACCCGTCTGTGACAGCCAGTTTTGTGTTCTCCCAGGCTTTTACGTCGTCGTTGCCGTCCTGGATTTCTTTTGGAAAAGTCAGGGTGGCCTATGCGGAAGTGGGCAGCGACACCGACGTGCAGCCGTACGCCAACAACCTCTTTTACAATATCAATGCGCAGCAATTTCCTAATCAAAATGGCGCAGGCCAGCCGCTTGCCACGATCAATGGCTCGACGGTGCCCAATGCCAACCTAAGACCCATGCGGGTTTCGGAAAAAGAGGTTGGTTTGGAATTGAAACTGTTTGAAAACAGGCTGGGACTTGATTTTACTTACTATGACAAGCTTTCGTCCGACCAGATCCTCCAAGCGCAGACGTCCGATGCCTCGGGTTATCTCACGCAGCTCATCAATGTAGGCAAAGGCCGCAACCGCGGGTTGGAAATGATGGTGAATCTGACGCCCTATCAGGCCAAAAACTTTGTCTGGAACCTGAATTTCAATGCAGCTTACAACGTCACCAAAACGCTCGATCTGGGCGGTAATGTGAGCGACGCGATGATCACCGTCGGCACCGGCGATTTCACGGGCGAACTCCGGCAGGTGGTAGGTAAGTCGATGGGCCAGCTGTATGGCTTCGGTTACCTTCGCGACGATCAGGGCCGGCAAATATTCGACGCCGGAAATGGCCGCCCGCTGCGCACGCCCACACAAATTGCGTTCGGAAGCGCCTTGCCGAAGTGGGTAGGAGGGATTACCAATAGTTTTAACTACAAAAACTTCTCCGCCTCGGTGCTGATCGATTTTAAACTGGGCCATAAGATGATTTCCGGCACCAACCACAATGCATGGCGGCATGGCTTGCTGAAAGAAACGCTGCCCGGTCGGGCGGAAGGCTTCGTTATCGGCGACGGTGTGAACCCGAATGGGGAGGTTAACCAGACGAAATCGGTCGTGCAGGCTTACTATGAAACTGTCCGATCGCAGAATATCGCCGAGCAGTTTGTGTACAATGCAGGCTTGTGGCAGTTGCGGCAGCTTACGATCGGCTACGATTTCGCCCGTTTTTTGCCCAAAAACATCCCGTTCATCAAAGGAGCGCGGCTGAGCATCGTCTCGAACAACGTAGCGGTACTCAAAAAATGGGTGCCGACGATCCACCCCGACCAGTTCGGCTTCCCGTCCGACAATCTGATCGGCCTCGAAGCGACGGGATTGCCCATTACCCGGAGCACCGGTTTCAATCTTAACCTGAAATTCTGAGCCAATACCAACCATTGACTATGAAAAAGGCTATACAAATATTGATCAGCGGGCTTTGCATTGCGGCAATGCATGCCTGCGACAGCGGTTTTGATAAAATGAATATCAATCCCATTGCCCTCACGGCAGTCAATCCGGCTTACCAGCTCAATACCACCATTGTAAACAGCGCGCCGGTGTACGGCAACCTCAGCTACGAAACGACGATCGTGAAGCAGATGATCACGCCGTTCAGCGGGCAGGGCTCTGCTGCGAACTTCAACCAGGACAACCGCGGCGTCACCTCGGGCAACTGGAACACCTACTACCGGACGATTATCAAGGAACTGGCTGATGTGGTGGCGAAAACGAAAGACGATCCCAGCCGCACCAACCTCAACAACATGGCGCGGATATGGAAGGCTTACGCATTCATGATCCTGAGCGACACTTACGGCGCCATTCCTTACGCCGAAGCAGGCTCGGGCTTCCTCACCGGCAACACTACACCCGCCTACGACAACCAGGAAGCTGTTTACAACGACATTCTAACCGAGTTGGAGGCCGCGTCGAATGCCCTGGACGCCGCAAAACCGGCCGTTTCGAGCGATGTGCTTTATGGCGGGGATGTGGCCAAATGGAAGAAACTGGGCAACTCCCTGCTGCTTCGGGCAGCGATGCGGCTATCGAAAATCAATCCTGCAAAAGCTGCCGAGTATGTAGCTAAGGCGGTGGCCGGAGGCTTAATGCAATCCAACGAGGACAATGCGGTGATCCTGCACACGGCCAGTTTCAGTAACCCGGTGGGGAGTTCCCTTAACGGCGGGCAGTCGGCATTTTACTATCTGGATGATGAATTTGTGACCTATTTGTCGGCCAACAACGACCCGCGCCTCGCGTCCATTGCCGTGCGTTACGTAGGTGCGCAGAGCGGTGCCGATCAGGTAGAAACGAAGGCCAACCGCTCGGTAGCGGTGCAGATCGGGATGCCGCAGGGTTATGACAATACGACGATCAGTGCGGACGTGGCCGCCAAGAAACTCGCCAGTTTGTGGGATTACAGCCAGCTCGACCGGACCCGGATGGCTGCATTGTCGGCACCCAGTTTCCTGATAACTTATGCGCAAACCCAATTCCTGCTCGCCGAAGCGGTGGTCCGCAAATGGGCCACCGGCGACGCGGCGGCGTTATATGCCGGGGGGATCAAGGCGCATATGCAGCAGTTTGCCATGTACGGGGCCGGTACGGCCATTGCGGATGCGGCGATCAACGCATACGTAACCGCACACCCGCTGCACACAGGCAAGGAGCTGGAAGAGATCAATACACAATACTGGGTAGCATCCTTCCTGATCGGCCCCGAGACATTTGCAAATTTCCGCCGGAGCGGCTTCCCGGTTTTAAAACCCAATCCATACCCCGGCAGTGACCTAAAAACAGAACCATTTATCCGCCGGCTGACCTACACCGACGCCGAACTGAACGTAAACCACGACAACGTCCAGAAGGCAATCGCCGTACAGGGCCCCGACCTGCTCGATACCCGGGTGTGGTGGGACAAGAAATAGCTTTGTATTAACCTATTTTTGAATGAAAAACCTGAAAAAAAGACTGCAAAACGGGGAAACCCTGCATGGCTGCTGGCTCAACACCGGCAGTTCCCTCACCGCCGAGATCGTCGGGCTGGCCGGGTTCGACTGGGTGCTGATTGACCTGGAACACGGGGCCGGTTCGGAAAAGGATGTGCTGTACCAGTTGCAGGCACTCGAACACACACCTACGGCCGCGATCGTGCGCGTGGAAAGTTCAGAAAGCCAGCGCATCCACCGCGTGCTCGACATGGGTGCCGAGGGGGTAATGTGTCCCAAGATCCAGAACCCGGAAGGCGCGCAAAAGCTCGTGCAGGGGCTGCATTATCCGCCGTTTGGCGGCAGGGGTGTAGCCAAAATGGTGCGTGCGACGGGTTTCGGGCAGCATTTTCAGGAGTACTATGACAACAGCCGCGAAAATATCCTGGGCATCGCGCAGATCGAGACGGTGGAAGTGCTCAACCACCTCGATGCAGTCGCCAATACGGACGGTGTGGACATCCTCTTCATCGGTCCGGCCGACCTTTCCATGGAACTCGGCATTTTCGGGCAGTTCGATCACCCAACGTTCCGCGATGCCGTTCGTGAAACGTGCGAAGCCGCCAGGAAATCGGGAAAAGCCGTTGGTATCCTGTTTTTCAACACCCAGGAATACACAGCCTATCACGAGCTGGGCATCCGGTTCATCGCCTGCGGCTCCGACGCCACTTTTGTTGCCGAAGGCGCCCGCACGATGGCTAAAAAACTGAACGATCTCCGCCCATCCTAAACCTGACTTTTCATGACTTTAACGACCGCTTTATTCAGCGACCCGCTCTTCATTCTGTTAATTGGCGTGATCATCGTGGTAGGAGGCATTATTTTCCTGCAATTGCACCCGTTTCTGGCGCTCATTCTCGCGGCATTTGTGGTTGCATTACTCACACCCGCGGCGTCCATTGAGGCATTTGCCCTTGCGAAGGGATCGTCGGCCGAGGCGGCGGCAACACTGGCTAAAAAGAGCATAGGCGAGCGCATTGCCACCGAGTTTGGCAGTACCTGCGGGAAAATCGGTATCCTGATTGCCATGGCGGCCATTATTGGCAAAAGTATGCTGGAAAGCGGTGCTGCCGAGCGGATCGTGCGGTCGATGCTGGCGGTGACCGGTGTGAACAATGCACCGTTTGCTTTCCTGGTAAGCAGCTTTTTTCTCGGTGTGCCCGTGTTTTTTGACATTGTGATCTTCCTCATGATCCCGCTCGCGAAAGCAGTGAGTATGCGAATCGGGAAGAATTATCTGCTTCTGGTGCTGGCTATTACGGGCGGTGCGGCCATGGCTAATTCCTTCGTTCCGCCTGCTCCTGGGCCGTTGTTTCTGATTGGTGAAATGAATATTCCGATCGGTATGATGATGGCCGGCGGCACTTTGCTGGGGCTGATCACGATCACGGCGGGTTTTCTTTTTGCCAAATGGGCAAATGCGAAATGGCCGGTGGAACTCCGCGATTCGCTGGATGCGCGCCTCGCCGACATCCGTTCGCTGGCCGAAAAGGACGATAAGGAGCTGCCCCCGCTGTGGTTTTCGCTGCTGCCGGTAACCTTTCCGCTCGTATTCATTTGCCTCGATAACATTCTCAGATCGATGATCAAATCGGGTGCATTTACGCCGGAATCGTCGCTGGCGCATTTTCTGGTCGATTTTGTGGCATTGGTCGGGGATAAAAATATTGCATTGGTAACCGGCGGGCTCATTGCCCTGGTATTGCTGGCAATCCGGAAAAAGGGCAGTAAGGAGGGCATTTCGGCTTTTGTCCAGGCTGCTTTGATGAGCGGGGGAGGCATTATCCTCATTACCGCGGCGGGTGGCGCATTTGGCGGGATTTTGCAGCAAACCGGTATCAGTTCCCGCATTGCCGCACTCACCGCCGATTACCAGATGACGCTCATCCCGCTCGCATTCGTGATTAGCGCAGTCGTGCGTACCGCCCAGGGTTCGGCCACGGTGGCGCTTATTACAGCTTCGGGCATCCTGTCGGGAATGGCTACGAGCGCCCATTTGGAATACCATCCATTATACCTCGGCCTGGCGATTGGCTGCGGCTCCAAGCTTGTGCCCTGGATGAACGACGCGGGTTTCTGGATCATCGTCAAGATCAGCAACCTCACTGAAAGAGAGGCGCTGAAAACCTTCTCACCCATGCTTGTCGTGATGGGCTGCGTCGGCCTTGTAGTGCTGATGATCGCGGCGCGGGTGTTTCCATTGGTTTAATCATTTCAAAAACAGATAGTTATTAAAATGGAGAAAATCGGTTTTATTGGGCTTGGTATAATGGGTAAACCAATGGCGCTCAATCTTTTGAAAGCGGGTTATCCGGTGGGCGTGCTGGCGGGCAGCCAGGCATCGGGGGCATTGAAAGAAGCAGGGGCCGAGGTATGGCCCGATACCGCCGCGCTGGCTGCCGGGAGCGACATGATTATCACCATGTTGCCCGACTCTCCCCAGGTAGAGGAAGTTGTGAATAGTGGCGTTTGGGCCGGCATCCGGGAGGGGAGCCTTTTTATTGATATGTCCACCATTGCGCCGCTCATCGCCCGCAAAGTATTTGAAATTATGCAAAAAAAGGGTGTTGAAGCGCTGGATGCGCCGGTTTCGGGCGGGCAGGTGGGTGCTGAAAATGCTACGCTGTCCATTATGGTGGGCGGTAATACTGCGGCGTTCAGCCGGGCATTGCCGGTTTTTCAGGCTATGGGGAAGAATATTGTGCATATCGGCGAGCCGGGCGCCGGGCAGACTACCAAGGCTTGTAACCAGATGATCGTCGGGCAAACGATCCAGGCGGTGGCTGAGGCATTTACATTAGCCCAAAAAGCAGGTGTGGACCTTGTTAAAATGCGCGAAGTTTTATTGGGCGGATTTGCCCAAAGCCGCATTCTCGACCTGCACGGCCAGCGGATCATCGACCAGAATTTCAAGCCGGGTTTTAAAATTAAATTACACCAAAAAGACATCCGCATCGCCCTCAAAGCCGGTAGCGAGCTCCATCTCACGCTGCCAGGAACTGAAACTGTGGCGCGGCAGTTGCAAACGGCCATACAGCAGGGCAACGGCGAGCTGGATCATAGTGCGCTATTCCTAACATTGAGAGACTAAACTGGTTTGATTATTCCACCTTAACCGATTCAGATCATGAAAAGACATCAGTTTGTGAAGGTGCTCGCCACCGGCTCGGTAGGAGCGGCGGTGCTGGGCGAAATTGACGCCCGGGCGAATACCCTGGCGGCTTCGAATGCCGAACCGAAGAAGGTTTTAATGAAAGTAGGCTGCCAGTCGGGCGGTACGAGCGTAGAAAACCTCGAATTCAAAGCGCGGCATGGCGTGTATAATATCGACGGCGGCGCGCCGAAGATCGTCGAAGGCAAAGGCTGGGACCTCGACGATTCGATGCGCAAGCGCGAGGCTTGTGAGAAATACGGGATCAGTCTCGACGCCTACCACTGGCCGCTGGCATCTTCGGGAATCGATAAGGCCATATTTCCGAACGTAATGCTCGGGAAAAGCCCCCAACGCGACCGGGAGATCGAACAATTACAGCAAATGATCATGGTCGCCGGCAAAACCGGCGTACCGCTTTTGAACTACAACACCACCATCCTTCCCGTGCTCCGGACCGGAAGAACGACCGACCCGAAGCGCGGAAATGCGACTTACAGCACATGGAATTATGAGGAAGCATTGAAACGCAACGACCCAAAGACCATTGCAGGGGATGTTACCATCGATATGATGTTCGAGCGGATTACTTACCTGCTCGACCGCTGCCTGCCCGTGGCGAAGGAATATAAGGTGAAGCTCGGCAATCACATCGCCGATCCGCCGACGCCCGTGGGTTATCGCGGCATTACCCGCTGGAACAGCCCCGACGTGTTTGCGGGGATCAAGCGCTTCGCGCAGCTATACGACAGTCCGTGGCATGGTTTCAATTTCTGTATCGGTTCCATTGCGGAAGGTTTGAAAGATCCGAAAACCGAAATCCTGCCGATCATCAAATGGGTAGGCGACCGCAAACAGATCTTCAATATCCATTTGCGCAATATTAAAGGCGGCTGGAACAACTTCCAGGAAGTATATCCCGACAACGGCGATATGAACTTCCTGCAATGCGTGCGTGCGCTGCGCGACGTCGGTTTCGACGGAATGGTCATGCCCGACCACGTCCCGCACCACGAAGCACCCGGCTCGACGAACGAAGCTTTCTCGTTCAGTTATGGTTATATCAAAGGGCTCATCCAGGCTGCATCGGACGAGGCTAGAACGTAGGGGGCAGGGTAGGGAGGGCGTTTTTGCGTCTGGTAGTAAGTTTTAACATATTGCATTTGGCGGTCAATCCAACAACAATACCCATGTCCAAAATCCACGAAATCCACATTACCCCCATCGCCATTGTCGATCCGCCGTTGCTGAATGCTGCCGGGCTGCACGCACCTTATGCGCTTCGTACCGTTGTTGAGATCGTGACCGACGACCGCATTTCGGGGATCAGTGAGATTCCCGGTAACAGCGATATCGATGCGGCACTGGAAGAAGCCAAAGCGTTGCTGACCGGCCGCGACCCGTTCAATCTGAATGTAATCCGGCAGGTCCTTTCCGACCATTTTGGCACCGAATCGGCGGCGGCCCGCGGGGATTCGCCCTGGGACCAGCGGAAATTGGTGCATATTTTCAGTGCTGTGGAAGTGGCTTGTCTGGACATCATCGGCAAGATCACCGGCCGGCCGGTGGTGGATTTGCTGGGGGGCAGAATGCGGGACCGTGTGCCGTTTTCGGCTTATTTGTTTTATAAATATGAAGGTGCTGGCGGCCCGCTGGAGTTCGGCACCGACCCGCACGCCACTGGCTGGGCAGCCGCTCGCCAGGCAGCGGCACTGGACCCCGAAAGCATCGTGGTACAGGCGCGTGCGATGCGTAAAGAATTTGGTTTTCAGTCTATTAAATTGAAAGGCGGTGTTTTCGAGCCGCGTATCGAGGTCGACTCGATGCTGGCACTGCATAAGGCATTCGGCCCGGGCGTACCGCTGCGCGTCGATCCGAATGCGATCTGGGAAGTGGAAACTGCGATCCGCTACGGACGCGAGTTGAAAGGTATTCTCGAATACCTCGAAGATCCTGTCCGCGGGCAGGAGAATATGGCGAAGGTGCGGAAGGAGCTGGGTATTCCGCTGGCTACTAATATGTGTACCACGTCGTTCGGCGATATTCCGCGGAGCATTGAGCTGGCGTCCGAGGACATTATTCTTAGTGACCACCATTTCTGGGGTGGATTACGCGCTTCAATGACGCTCTCGGGCATTTGCGAAACCTTTGGGCGAGGTTTATCGATGCATTCCAACAGCCATCTGGGCATTTCGCTGGCGGCCATGGTACACCTCGGCGCTGCATTGCCGGACGTGCCTTATGCGCTTGATACGCATTATCCCTGGCAGAGCGACGAGGTGATCGTCGGCGGGCGAATTCAGTTCGAGGAGGGGAGCGTAGCAGTCCCGGCCGGCCCCGGCCTGGGTGTCGAGCTGGACCGAAAAGCATTGCAGAAACTGCATGAAAATTACCTCGCCTGCGGCCTGAAAAAGCGCGACGACGAGGTTGAAATGCAGAAAAAAGTGCCAGGCTGGAAATTCAAGGCGGTACGGTGGTAATGGCGGCTAGTACCTGGCCATCATTTTGTCAAAAACCTCGCGCTGCTGTTTCATTGCCGTGATTTTATCGTCGGGATTGGTATGGCATTCGAGCAATACCCAGCCTTTGTAATCCATTTTGGCAAGATTATCGATCAGTTCAGTATAGGGATAATCGGTGCGGTCGAGCTCGCGGACGTGGCAGGTATCGCCGAAGTACTTCTTGACTAAATCGAAATTGGATTGAAAGCCCTGACCGTTCAGGTCCTGCTTGTTGCAATTCCAGCAAATTTTGGCATTGCGGTGATTGGCGTAATCCATGATCTTGCGGATGTTGGGCAGCTCCTGCGTTTCTTCGCCATGAACTTCCAGTCGCAGTTGCTGACCGAAATCGGCCGCATAAGCTGCTAATCCGCGCAGTGCGAGCCCTATTTGTTCCAGTGTTTTTTCGGTAGGGACATCCTTGTGTAATGCATTCGGCTTTACTTTCACGCCCGTGCCACCTACATCTGCGCTGAGGCGGATAAACTCTTTCGTACGCTCGATGGACGCCTTTAACTTCTCCTGATCGGGATAGTCGTATTGTTGATTGGTACCGAGGCCCACAATTCTAACCTGGCTATCGGCAAATTGTTTCTTCACTTCCTTTCGCTGATCCGCAGACAGGTCGGGCATGACCTTGTGCGCGTGCTCTACGCGTAGCTCCACACCGGTTATATGCGTATCCGAAAGGTTTTTGATCAACGTCGGAACATCCCAGTCCTTGCCCCACAGGTAAGTGACAAACCCCAGCTGCATTTTAGGCTTTTTCAGAAAAAGCGGACTGGCCTGTACGAGATCGGAAATGAGCGTTGCTCCCGCGGCGATGGAGAGGTTTTGAAGGAAAGTCTTTCGGTCGATACGCATGGGAAGCCGGTTTGGTTTGACTGGTTACAATCGCTTTAAGCCGGCTTCCTGCAAATTCTACCGTTTGGCGGCTTGCTCGATCTGGAATTCGAGCGCGGGCTGTTCGGTTAGGGGCCCAGCCTTAATTTCGTTTCCCAGCAATATCATCTGCGGCGCATTCGGGTTAAATGCAGGCCATTGCGGCAACCCGGTGCCGTTAGGGTTGCCTGTTTTTACAAAATTGACCCAGTAGGCAGACATGACGTTGGCAATCTGATCGTCCGTACTGTCGAGCGGGCGCAATGCGCGATCGATGAAGCGAAGGTTGTCATACGCATACGCGACTTCGGCCGTGTGGAATGCGCCATAATGTGCATATACGCCTGTGGCTGGCAGTTTCCGCGTAAAACGGTACAGGTATGCGCCTTTGTTTTGTCGGGATTGCGCCAGTGCCCAGGAATAATTTTGCATCCCAAAACTTCCGTCGCGGGCTAGTTCGTTTTGCGAGTGGGCTGCTTGCTCGTCTGTTTCGGCCGGGTAAAGCTGAAAGAATGTTTGCGCTGCAGGGCCCAATTTCTGATTGTAGGCAGACTGGAATTCCGCCGCAGTTTTCGGCTTCTCGACGGCATTCTCGTTCTGGTTCCAGCCGGTCAGCAGCGTCACCGGATTTTGCTTGCCCGCGGCATAAATGGCCGAGATCGGTTCAGGCAGCACGAAACCATCGATGATAGGCCCGCGGAATTCAAAAACGCTTTTCAGGATTTGTTCGGCCGGAAGTTTTCTCAATGCGGCGAGGGAAGTTGCATTCAACTTTTGGCCAGATTTGCTGCCACCCTCTTCCGCCTGTTTGAGAGAAGGGTACGCTCTGCCAAACCCCGCACCGCTTTCGGCAATTGCTTTATGGAAAAGACCTTTTGCCTGCGGACTCACAACAAGACAGCTTACGCTCATAGAACCGGCTGACTGGCCTGCAATAGTCACATTATCGGGGTCGCCGCCAAATTGCGCGATGTTCTTTTTAACCCATTTCAAAGCAGCGATCTGGTCCATCAGCCCATAATTACCGGAAGCATTCTTGCCGGATTCCTTCGTCAGTTCAGGATGCGCAAAAAAACCGAATGCGCCCACACGGTAGTTGATGCTGACAAAAACGACGCCTTTTTTAGCCGTCGCTTCGCCGTCGTAAATCGCACACCCTGCACCTCCGCTCACAAACCCGCCGCCGTATATCCACACGACCACCGGCTTCTTCGTGGTTGTTTTGCCCTGTTTGTCAGTCCATACATTCAGGTAGAGGCAATCTTCGCCAATGGGTGTTTTCGGGATCAGGAACTCGGCGCTCCACATGCTGAAAGGGGCCGGTTCATTCTGTACCGGGCTGGGCCCGAACTTTTCGCACGCTAGTACGCCGCTCCATTTTTTGAGGGGTTGGGGCGCTTTCCAACGCAAATCCCCCACCGGCGGGGCGGCAAACGGGATGCCTTTATAAATGCTCACCCGGCCGTCGGAACTCGTTGTGCCGGAAATCTTCCCGCCTTCAACACGAAGCGTATCGGAAGCCTGTGCGGCAAATTGGAAGCTGTTGAGGACGGCAACCAGCAGGAGGTAGCCAAAGGGAAATGCGCGTCTTTTCATTCGAAGCAGTGGTAATCGTTTAAAGCGCAAGTTCGATTTTATTTTTGACATGCTTACTTTCCTGTTCACGAATGGCAGTATCCTGCATTAGCTCCGTCTCCTTCGACTTTTGCAGCAGCCTGAACCACCATGAAGCCGGTATCAGGCCGCTCGAATGCAATTCCAGCCGGATCAGAAACTCTTTCGGCGGTGTACGGTGGCCATTCAGGTATTGGCTGAGCACGTAAGGTTTCACATCCACATCCGCAGCGAACTCCTTGTCCTTTTTGCCCTGGGCGCGGATGTATTCGTGGAGGAAGTACTGAAAATTCCAATGCTCTTTGGGTTCGATGTTGTCTATGTAGCTGAGGATCTGGTATTTGATCTGGAGTACCTTTGATTGCCTCAATTCCTCAGGAGAACGGTTTGAAAATTGTCTCCGCCGTTCCGCCCAGAACGCCTCTTCCGCCAGTCTCTGCTCTTCTGTGGGTGGATCAACTGGAAACACAAAAGCATCAGCTAATTCTTCGAGCGTATATTCCCTGAACAATTTTTCGATTACTTTTCTTTCACTTTTAGTTGGTGTCCTCATAATATTGGTTGATTAACAATCTGGTATTAAACTCCTCTGAAATCATAGAAAAGCCAGTATATCTAAAGCCGTACTTCACACGGTAGAGATCGATT
>CBIHPQ010000123.1:0-15921 GCA_966211825.1 uncultured Dyadobacter sp.
CTGCCAGATCCGTGTAAGGGGCGAATCAGGCTTTTGCGCTGCTACATTCAGGCCCAATGCCAGAGTGAAAAGCAAAATTAACTTTTTCATGAGGTTGAGTGGTCGTAACCTGACACGTCAGGGGCAGATCCGCATTTGATGAGCACGATTAAGGTTTGCTACGGTTACCAAAACTTTGATTTACAGGTGATTGTAACCTTCAAAAATATTGCATTTCCGGATCAGGTGCAATGCAGATGCGTGGGTATCTGCGGCGGAACTTAGTTAACGGGAAAGGATGCGCAGCCCGGGCCTTTCCCGTGGGCCGAAATATCGTGCAGCGGCGAAGCGGAGGGGTATGTCTGTATTTATAGGTAACCATCAATAACCCGCCGCTGATCACCTGATCAGCACCGATGAATAGCTATTTACCATTTTAGAAAGTACACCGATCATGACCATGCAGCGCCTGCGGCTTGCGAGCATCATTTATTTGCTTGTACCCAATCTTATTTTCTTCCGCTTTTGGACGAGCGGGATCATCGCCCTGGCGGGGCTGATGCTTTATGGGTATATCCTGTCCCGGGAATGGCGCGACAAACAATTTGGCAAGGCACAGGAGGCTAACCTGCGCGACTTTTTGGTCCTCGCGGCGTGCGCCGGCATCACTACCTGCGTGTCGGGAGTTTCCGGTCTTTGCTACCAGACGTTCGACCACTGGTGCCATAACACGAAATTCTACGAGCTCTATAAGTACGACTGGCCCATCCGGATACCCAGCGACGGGCCGGTAATTGCCTATTATTACGGTTTTTACGTCGTGCCGGCGCTTTTTTCGAAAATGGCGGGAGCGATTAGCGAACAGGCGATTTTCGTGTGGACATTCATCGGTTTTTTACTGGGCTTCAGCTGGATGTACATTGTGCTGAACAAGCGGATCATTTTCCTGTTTCTTGCGCTCACAATCGGGGACCTGCCGCATGTTTTAAAAACAATTTTTTACAAAATATGGGGCTATCTCTACGAATTCGGCGATTTCGGGATTGAAGCGTGGTCCAACTTTGAAAACCTGCTATGGGTGCCCAACCAGGTCATACCTACGCTCATAATCAGCGGAATGCTCGTGTACGCGTTGCGCGAGGATATTCGCCTGGAACGCATGGTATTGCCGGTAGCCTTGTCGTTCTGGTGGGCCGTGTTTCCTGCATTCACCTCGGGGCTGCTCATCGGCATACTCATTATTTACAAATGGTTTCAAAAGAAGGAAGCGTTCGATATCATCGGCGTAGTAAAAGAGGTATTGCTGCCGTGCCTGTGCTGCGTACCGGTACTTGTCCTGTACCTGTCGCACGAGCAAGCGCCGATCGCAGGGTTTATCTGGCAGTTCCCGGACCGCCTCGATAGCAGGGTAATCGAATATGCCGTCAACATCGGCACGAATGTACTGGTGTTTTCGCTGGGCTACCGGTTGCTGTCCGGCCCGGGAAACAGGCAACTGCCGGGCTTTCCGCTGTACCTCATCCTGTTTTTCATCGCAGTATTTCCGATGTACAGGATCGGCAAAGTCAACGATTTCCTCTTTCGCGGGCTTATGCCGTTGCTGCTGGTGGTGGGTTTATATATGTACCAGCACCTTTCGCATCCGCATGGAATCACGCATTTTCTCAACCGGACACGCCGGGTACCCTTGCTCTGGGCAGTGACGATATTATTGGCCGCTTCTTCCATGATCGCAGTCGGCAGAATCGCCCGGGCGTTATGTGTCAACAAAGCGACCAGCATGTGGCTCCCGGAACACATCAGATTTACGCCCATTCCGTATGAGACGTATGCCAACATTTATGAAGTGTTAAAAGCAAAATGGTCGCAAATGGAAGCCGACCAATACCTCGGAAAGCAGGGTTCTGTTTATGAAGAGTTTGTCGCGCCTCTGGCAAATAGCGGCAATGGGAGCTCGGGCGGCAAAGATTAATGGAACATAGCGCCTTTCTAAATGGCAGACTTAAAGCCTGACTTTCCAGCTGCGGATCCAATGCAACGCCGATTCCGCATGGGTAAAGTAATGCTCATCTTCGCTGCTGTACAGCTGCTCATATTTTTCAATTTTCCCGGCATCCTGGTGACAGTGTGCAGCCGCGATGCATTGTACGTTTCTTTGGCGGGTGATAGTCAGCTTGGCCGATTCCTCTGGGAACATGTTTACGTAACCTACCTTCCAGCCATAGTTGGCCAGCGTGAGCGGAATAATATCCCGAAAGTACTTGTGCGCTTCCAGGTTTGTCGCCTTGAAACCATCCAGGTTGACGAAGATCTTGAAAGTCTCCGAATCGCCAACCTGGCCGAGCGCATCGTGTAACGTCTTTTCCCAATAAACAACGTCCTGCATTTCGATATCCCCGCTGATTTGGGTGATGATAAGCTGGTCGGCAGGGTACCAGTCGCTCCGTGTGATCTTTAATTCCGGCATTATGTTTTGGGATGATTAAACCTGTTTGTGCCTATAATCCGCTATTATTCCGTTTGGTTTCGCCTGTCGATAAACAACTTCAAATCATCGACGAACGGCGGTTATGCCCCGGGTAGGAAGCATTGTGGAAGCGTAGGCGCATGCCGGACCATCATCCTGATTGATTTTGTAGAAAATGTTTAAGATATTGTTTGTCAGGCTTTAAATGACTGGATTATGGACGATCTGAACAAACAAATGTTGGCAGCAGCAGGAGACGGTGACCTGGCCACTGTCGAAACAATGGTCGGCCTTGGTGCAGATATCAACTATACGGATCAATGGGGCACCTTTGCCATGTTCGTAGCCGCCTGGGAAGGTAACATAGCGGCGCTGGACCTATTTCATCATTTAGGGGCCAAACTGAGCTTCGAAGATGCCAACCTGCTTTGTAATGCCGCATACAATGGAAAGGCAAATTCTGTGCGATGGCTGTTGGAAAAAGGGGAGGATGCAAATTTCTCATTCGCTGCGACGGGCGAGAATGCGCTGCATTACACGATCTCTAAAACCAGTGAAATGGCCGAGCGGGAGGAAATTGTAAGAATATTGATAGCCGCGGGCACAGATGTGAGCAAGAAAACGATCCCCGGTGTATCGACGCTCTGCTTCATGCGTGACGCCTACCTCAAAGGAGAAACTCCGCTACATAGGTCCGCAGCTTACGGAAGCACTGCAATCATCAAAATGCTGCTGGATGCCGGAGCCGACCCGTCGACCAAAGACGTAAACGGCGATACGCCCATATCTTGGGGAAGCTGGCATTTAAGAGATGCCGACGCATTGCGTTTGCTACTTTATGATGGAGTTCCGGGGATTGGTTAATTAAACAAAAGCCATTTGCCACCATCGGCTGGATCAGTTTTGCGATGCTGGTCGGCTATGCGATCGGGCAGCTGGTCAACGGCAACCTGGCCGCCGGACTGGCTATTTCCACCGTGAGCCGGAATACGTATATGGCTTATCGGTAGAGTCGCCTGGTTGAAAGTCTGCTGTAAATCCGAAGTTTACGATTACCTACACATTGCGTACCACCCTCCGTTTCCTGCAACTGCTCTTCTTAAAAACCAATAGTAAGCAGCTTGATGTGCGAACAATGGGGCCATCGAGACACGCGGCTTTGAGCTGTCCACCGCCGCGACGATTGCATCGATTTTTAAGCTGACACCACCGCAGGCGTGGATCGGAAGGCCTGTGACAGCCGCTTTCAGATAAGCCTTGCTCACAACGATTTGTGCCGGGCAAATTCGCCGGGCACAAATTTGTAACTAAGAAAAACTATTTTTTCACTTGAATGCTAACTAATTTGGCCGATATTGCAGTCCCGGGTGGGGAAGTTTTAACCTTAATTGTCCTGATTTTAGCGCCGTCGAGGTATTCACGCGTGATCGTTTGAGCGAGTCGTGAATTGCATGTCTGTTGCTTCTTATAACAGATCAACCAAGCTGCTTATGAAAAATGGTTCCAAAACATTTACACCACCGCTGCCGGGCGAGTGGGAATCCAAAGAGAATTTTAGCAAAACACATGATCCTAACCGGACCAGCCTGTCCGAGCATATCTTGCTAGGCCTGGGAAAAGCGTTCTCGTTTGTGCTCTATGTGTTGGTACGCTTTGTGATGAGATACCGGTTTGCCGTGCTGCGAAAAAACCTTGAAGCCTCTTTTCCCCATAAGTCAGAAGCCGACATACGGGCGCTGATCGGAGCATATTACCGGCATATGGCCGATCTGATCGTAGAACCCATTCTGTTTACGATGGCAGGTCGTGCGACGCGTAAGAAGCTCGCGACCTATACCAACAAGGATTTGCTGAATCATTTATTCCGTGAAAACAAGCACGCAATCCTGCTCGCTTCCCACATCGGTAACTGGGAATACCTGATCAACCTGCCCCGTGAAACCGACTACGAAGTTTACACCGCTTATACACCCATTTCCAATCGGTATATCGACAACTGGGTGCATAAGATGCGTTCCAAGTTCGGTGTGACGGTAATCCTGAAAAAGAATTTTTACAGAAAAGCATTATCCGTGCTCAAAGGGGACGGAAATCCCGCGCTCGTTGTCGTGATCGCCGACCAGCGGCCTGCGCCGGGCAGTGTGAAGTACAACCTCGAATTTCTGGGGCAGAATACCAGTGTGCAGGTGGGTGCGGAACGCCTCGCAATGTCCTCCAACGCGGCGGTACTATACCTGGAATGCACGAAGGTGAGGCAGTTTCATTACCAATATACCTTTCATCTGCTGACGGAAGCGCCGACGCAATGCGGGCCTTTGGAGATCACTGCGAAATATTATGAAATGATGGAGCGTAACATTGCTTCGCAACCTGGCAACTGGCTGTGGTCGCACAAGCGTTGGAAGCCGGTTACAAGCTAATTGCGACGTATTGGTTTCAAGAGAAACAAAACGCATATATTTATTAATACTAAACAAAATTTATACAAAACCGGCCTGGCGTTTTCCTGCTGGTTTGCGTATAGGTGGTAACGGTTCTTAGTAGGCGTATATTGATACACGTTATCTGATTCGGCACCTCATACGCCCACAAAACTCCATTTATATCACGCTCTCTGGTCGAAGAAGTATATGACCAGCAGCGTGCATGTCTCCTGCGATAAGTTCTTGGGGACGTGCGAAAGCCTGCCGTCAAAAAACAGTGAATCCCCTTCCTGTAACAGGAACGTCTGCCCATTCACACAGTAATCGGTCTGCCCTTTTACGACAAATATAAATTCATAGGCGTCGGTCGTGACCTCTTCGCGGTGCGAGTCGCTTGACAAGTCCAGGAGTGCGAAGTCGACCGTGCTGGCGGGTAGATTACGCATCATCATTCGCCTGTAATCGAACCCTTTTGCGTCCTCCTTTTCGAATGGTACGTAGTCGGCGCGGCGGTTGAGCAGGATAGTTGGTTCGAGCAGGCTGAGTCCTTTCAGCAGGTTATCTAAAACGTATAAAGCAGAGAACGCCCCAAATCTATTTTTCGTGCTCCGATTGCCCCATCGGGTTCTAATAAGTTTTTAATGAGATTCTAATTTTGTTTAGTAATACTAAATAAAAGGCGCGAATGTATGATTAAACGGATCACTTTCGAGCGAACTCAGGAGAATGGCTTGAAGGGTGACCCTCGTTTTTAGTACATTACCGGCGTCCATGAATGCGGCCAGCTTAACGGTACGGTTCACGGAATGCTGGCCTTGACCTTCGCCCCCGCACCTCCCTGCAGCCAGCCGCCGGGTACCGCAGGCTTGTTGACCCACAGCGGGTAGGAACTGCCCACCAGCAGCTACGAACGGAAAAGGCTACCACCAGGGTAGCCTTTTTTTGTACGTGACTTTATTTATTGTCCTGCTTTGCGCCCGGTGAGCTATTGAGCGCCCGCCGGAACGGCTGCTTTTTCAACAGACTTCGGGGTCCCCAAAGCCTTGTCACGGATCAATGGCGCGTTCGGTTGCGTTTGCCCATTCAATTCCGTTTCAGGTTTTGCCGTTGGTTTTTGGTATTGCAGGCCCGGCAATGTGTTGCTGCGGATCTGCTTGCCAAGGCTTTCCGTGTTGACGGTCGCGGTCACGGCCTCTTTTTTGGTCGGCACCGATTTGCTGAACAAAAGGCCGGGAGCTGTCCCGTTCTTGATCTGGCTGGCGATACTTTCATCGGTCCTGAACCGGGTTTGGGCTTTTGCCGCTATGCCTGTAAGCGCTATGAGGGCAATGATCAGATAGCATTTCATAATTCGTGATAGATTGATGTTTTTATTTAACATTGACAAACACATTGATTTTACCGATTCCTTCACCCTCGAAATTTTGCAGGGCTTTACCCAGGATTTGTCCGGCTTCCACTTTTGCCTTATCGGCTTTCATGGCCACGCCGGGTATCGATGAGGTAACCAGCAGATCGCCCCGCTGAATGGCTCCGCCTTCCAGGCATACCTTGGTGGGAATCACGCCTACGACGCCCATGGGCACCTTCCCGGTCAGATCGCTGTCGATATTTTCCTCGGTAAGCAATACCCCCGGCTTGGTAGCATATACGCCCAACACCAGTGAGGAATAGGCGCCTGCGCTTTTCTCGATGGTACGGTCTTTGGTCGTCGCAATACTTAAAACATCACCCGGCTCGTATTCCGACACTTCGTTGATCACGTCAAATGCTTCTGCAATATCTGCACCGCTGTTCTGGGTACCACCGTTGAAGAAGCCTCTTCCCGCTTTGTTGATGCGCGCTACGTTTGCACCGCCGCTTTGGAATGTGGCCGGGTTGCCGCTTGCCCCCGTATGATTGACAAACAATGCATTTCCTGTGCCATTTGTAGAGACGTGGAGTGTCGGGTTGCCATTTGCCGCGTTAAAGTTCGAAAACCGGCCGGCCCTGCCGTAACCAAAATTGGGGGTCCAGCCATAAACCGCATTGCCATCGCCATCGTTGGTGGCTTCAATACCATCCCCGTTGCCTCCAGCATTTACCGTGATGCCATTTCCACCCCCTTCTGTTAAGGCAAGTAAGGCGGGGCCATTGCCTGCGGCATTGGACGCATAGAATAGCCCTGCATAACCACCCGTACCCGAGGACAGACCGTAAACGCCGGCTGTTCCGAAGTTGGCAAATATGGAGTTTACTTCTCCTTTTACCGCCGGTGAGGTACCTGTGGTTCTGTCTACCTTAAAACTGCCCGCAGTCCCGTTACCTACTGTTGCTACCGTAAGCGCGTCGTTTTCGTTGTCTTCATTAAAATTCTGGAACCGCCCCGCGCGGCCAGCGGCATAAGTGGGGACCCATGCGTATAAAGCAGTGCCGGTGCCGTCGATATTCGTTTCAATACCGTTTCCCTCTTTGGCTGCGTTGGCCGTAATGGCATTGCCATTGCCGTCCGCTAAGGCCACCAGGGCCCGGCCATTACCTGTCGTATTGGACGCGTGGAACAAGCCTGCAAACCCCCCCGTACCCGAAGCAATACCAAACAATCCCGCCGCGCCGAAGTTACCGAATATCGTACCTACCTCTCCCCGCACGGCTGCCGACACACTTTGGCTATTATTCACCAGGAAAGAGCCGGCATTGCCAAACCTGTTGTCAGGAATATTCCCGTCCCCGTTGGTTTCAACTGTCAGCACATTATTAGTGTTATTGTCTGCATTCGTGTTCCGGAACCGGCCCGCTGCCCCGGAGCCTGCCGCTACTCCTTCGACTGCATCGCCCGCGCCCTGATTGGTGACCGAAAATAGGGGTCCTGCCTCGTTGACCGTTGCCGTGTAAGGTACCGCGAAGGGCGGATTGGTAACCTGCGTCCAGCCCGTGCCGCTTTTGAAATACCAAAAACCCTTGGTATCCGTGTCGTACACCAGCAAGCCGTCCGCAGGGTTGGCAATGGCGGTCCGTAATGCCGATGTGAGGCGCGGCACGAGTACCCCTTTTGTATCAGAGGTTACGTCTAGCTGTGCGCTCGCGTCCGGGGTGGTAGTCCCGACGCCCACCTGGGCTTCCGCTACGAATGCCGACGTTACCAAAAGCGCAGTCATTATGTTGAAAATAGATGATCTTGTCATGGAAATAAGGTTTTCTTATTGTTTAATGATTTTCATGGCCTGGGTTTTACCGGCGGCTGTTTCCACCTTCACCAGGTAAATGCCGGCTGGATAGCTGCTCAGGCTGAACTCCTGGCCCGGTTTGGGTTTGGCTATATCGAGCAACAGGCGGCCCGAGAGATCGGTCACTTTTACACTCGTGAGCGCCTCTTTGGAACCGATCAGCAACTTGTCTACGACCGGGTTCGGATAGGCGCTGATCATCCCGGCACCTTCGAGTTTGAGCTGCCGGATCGCGCTGTAAGCGTAGCTTCCATCCGTATCCACCATTTTAAGCCGGTAATACTGATTGCCATACCTTTCCGCAGGATCCCGGAAGGAATATTCCCTTGTCCCGGTGCTCTGTGTAGCAGCCCTGACAGTGCCCAATGCAGTCCACTCCCGCGCGTCGTCGCTTTGCTGGACCTCAAAGAAGTCGCTGTTTTTCTCTTCGGAGGTTTGCCAGGAAAGCACCGTCAGGTTTTCCAGCCTTTTTACCTGGAACCCGATCAGGGTAACCGGCAATGCATTTTCCTGGGCTGCCGTGAGGGACGTTAAATTGGTAAAGGGCAACGTGTTGGAGATGTAGTGCTGGGCAACATCGACCGTGCTGCCGACCACTGAAATGAAGGTTGTGTTGCCATGGGCCAGCTGTAAGGTACTTTCGGTGTTGCCGTTGAGTTCCGAGGCCCGGTAGAAGAAACCGGCAACGCCCGCGAAATCGACCGGCGTGCTAAAATTGTACACGCGTGCGATACCCGGAGGTGTGCCCGTGATGGCCGTGGGCGAGATCGTCAGCGTCTGCGAAGCGAGCAGGAAGTCGGCGCTCGGTTTCAGCGTCAGGCTGTCAATAAAAACTTGTGTATCCTGCGCAATAAAGAAACCGTTGGCCCCGGCAGTGAACTGCGCTTGGGCAGCCAGGGAGGGAAGCAATGCCAATTGGCAGAAAAACAGATAGCGTTTCGTCATACAGATTGGGGTTTGTGAAAAAATGAAGAGGCTGCTCTGTGGGCGGATAAATTCCGCCGCATAGAAGTAATAAGCCAGACGGCTGAAAGGTACCTCGCTTCGTGTCTTATGGATGTACCAATTAGTTACTTCTGAATGTCGAAATTCCGCTACGTAAGTCACCGGGCGGACTCATTTGGCCTTACGCCTGGTATGCACGGTAAGCGGTCCTGCCCGGGGCGCTGGGAGCTGCGAGGTAATAATATCGAACAAGAGTTGTCCGAAAACGCACAGTTTGGCCGATAAAACAGCCTCTCGTTGTCTGAAATCGAGTTTTAGGTATTTGGTACGATAATTTGAACCGGCAAGTTACATAAAGGTTTACCGGCCGTGACCAAAGCATCACCATCCAGAATATGCTACGAAACTATCTCAAAATTGCCTGGCGCAACCTGCGGAAAAACCAGGCTTACGCATTCATCAACATCACTGGGCTGGCGCTCGGAATGGGCTGCGCACTGCTGATTTTTGCGCTTGTACGCTTCCACTACCAAACCGACCATCACCACCGGAACTATGACCGGATATATCAATTCACCTCCCGGTTCACATCGCCTACCGATGAGTTCAATATTCAGGGGATTCCTTACCCATTCGGTCAGGCGGTCCGCAACGACTACCCGGAGATTGAACGCATTGCAATGCTGGAAGAGTGGTATTCGCCACTGATAGCCGTACCTGTCGCAAACCAGGCCGATAAGAAAATAAAGGACAAAAGCCATGAAGGGGCGTTCGTCGAACCGGCCTATTTCCGCATATTCGACTACACGTGGATCGCGGGCGGACCGCAAGACCTGAACCAGCCGGGGACAGTTGTCATGAGCGCCGAAATGGCCCGTAAATGCTTCGGTACCATCACCAACGTGATAGGCCGGGTCGTCCGGCTCGACGCCCGCATTCCCGCCCGCGTGGTGGGGATATTCACCGACTACCGCGACGATACCGACCTGGATTACTCGGTCATAGCATCATGGGCGTCACTGAAAGAGCAGCGCAATGCGCGTCCAGAGGATGAGCCTTTCGACAATACCAATGGCAGCACCCACTGCTACGCGCTCTTCAATGACCGCTTCACCGCTGCGGACTGGCACCAGCAGATGCTGTCGTTCGTCAGGAAAAACAATCCGGAGAAAATTAAAGAAACATCCTATCCGGCCATCCCATTCAGTGCCATGCACCTGTCGCCCGAGTATGGGGGCGTCAGCCGCGGGTTGTTGCTATCGCTGGTGTTGATCGGCCTGTTGCTGATCGGTACGGCGAGCATCAATTTTGTGAACCTGGCCACGGCACAGGCGCTTAACCGGGCGCGGGAGGTGGGCGTCCGCAAAGTGTTGGGAAGTACAAAAACACAGCTATTCTGGCAGTTCATGGGCGAAACGACGCTCATTGTACTGGCTGCACTGGCCCTGGGGATGGGCATATTCCGGTATGGCCAGGAAATGGCGCACACTTACCTGCATGGCCCCTTCCGGTTTACATTTTACTTTTCACCATCCGTACTGGCGTGGTTAACCGCACTGGTGGCCGCAGTCATTCTGTTGGCGGGTTTGTACCCGGCGCTGATCGTGGCGGGTTTCCGCCCGGTGTTAGCACTGGCAGGACGGCTCACGACGAAGCATGCGGGCGGTTTCTCCCTCAGACGAGGACTGGTAGTGGCGCAGTTCGCCATTTCGCAAATGCTCATTATCGGTTTGATTGTTGTGGCCAACCAGCTCAGCTACGTTCGGACGAAGGATCTGGGCTTTCGAAAGGACGCTATCCTCACCGTAGGCCTGCCAAACCTGCCGGCGCAGGACCTCGGTAAAATGAGGGCATTCCGTAATATGGCTACCGCTATTCCCGATGTAGGGAATCTCAGCTACTCGATGTCCGGGCCTCCCCAGTCGGGATCGACCAGCCAGACCATTGTCCGCTTCGACAACCGTGCTGATGAAGAGCCATATGCACCGCAGCAGGCCTGGATTGATGCCAACTATGTGGACATGTATGGTTTAAAATTGATAGCCGGGCGCAACATCCAGCCTTCTGACACGGCCCGCGAAGCAATTATCAACGAGACGTTCATGCGGCGGCTGGGCTTCAACCAACCGTCGGAGGTGCTGGGTAAGTTTTTGCATAAAGGGATGAAATCCCTGGAAATTGTCGGCGTGTTAAAAGATTACAACCAGTCGGACCTCAGGCAGAGCATCAAGCCGATGTTCCTTTCCACGGAGGCCACAGGTTACTATTCGGCAAATATCCAGCTCCGTTCGGCAAACTACGGCCGGGCGATGAAACAGTTGGAGAAGGCCTACAACCAGGTATACACCGATAGCTTTTTCGACCCTGAGTTTGTAGACGACCAGATTCAGCAAGCGTACCAGCAGGAGCAAACGATGGGTAGATTGATCAACTTTTTCACCGGCATTGCCCTGCTCATCGGTTGTATGGGTTTGTATGGGCTCGTCTTGTTCATGGTGGCGCAACGGACGAAGGAAGTAGGTGTTCGCAAAGTGCTGGGTGCCAGTGTCGGTAGCATTCTTTGGTTGTTCAGCCGGGAATTTATTCAGCTGGTCGGCATTGCCTTTGTACTGTCGACGCCCGTAGCGTGGTGGGTGATGAACGGCTGGCTGAAAAATTTTGAATACAAAATTTCTATCAGTCCTGTCATTTTCCTGCTGGCTCTTTTGGTGACGGTGGTCGTCGCGCTGCTCACAGTAAGTTTCCAGAGTGTAAAAGCGGCCCTGACGAACCCGGTGAAATCATTGCAGAGCGAATAACGGAGAGGGCATTAATCACACGAGAATTTGGTCGCCCTCCCGCACGATCCCTTCGCAGACCGCGATCAGGTTTTGCCCGAAATTGATTTTGCCACCATGTCTCCGGAAAGAGGCGAGGGTTTTTAATGGCTGCTTCCCTTTTTCGCCCGATCGGGGTTCAACATTTACCATCACACAGCGGTCGCAGCGGGAAATGGAGGCGAATTTTGCCTCGCCTATAACCAGGGTGTCCAGCGTATCATCGTCATAGGGCAGGCCCCCGGCGAGCACGAAATTAGGGCGAAAACGACTGGTATCAACCTTTTCTTCAAGGTGTATATTCAGCTCATCTACGGACGACTGACTGATCAGATGATACGGAAAGTCATCAGCGAAACGCAATGCGCGCGCAGGGTAATCCGGCACATGGTAGTTTCTTTTGGAAAAATCAGGATGCATACGGACCAGTGAAACTGCTCTCCCGAGCTCTTCGCTCAGCCATTTATCGGCTTCCGGGCCCTGCGCACAGGCAAGCAACTGATCATCCCATACTTTAACCTGAACCCGGTCGCCATCCCGCGCAAATGGAACCAATACTTGATTTGCCGGATAATTGCGGACCGAAAGCAGCAGGCCTTCCGCGGTCACACCCGCCTGTACAAGGGCCATTCGCGGTATCTCGCGCTGCGTGAGGAACTTGCCGTGGGGATCAATGACCATCCATTCGCGGTCGTGCTGCAAACCTGCCCAGCCTGCGTGCGCCATGGGTACACGGGAGCCCGCGAGCGATTTTACGGGGTAAATCCATATTTCAGACAAATACGCAGAATGCACAGCTGGGATGGTCAGGTTTTAACATTGAGCAGTTAACGGCGGATGCCTGGCATCGAAAATGTCGCCCAGCTTCTGAACGATGCACCTGGATGCCTGCTCGCAAAAATCCAGTCCGGAATAATCCGGGTTGTAGCCGCCGATATACGGCACCGCCATCATATAGATGCGGTCATTGGGAATGCCAAATTCGTTGACGATCTGAAAATGATCGGTGATCGTAATGCCGGAGACTTTCAGGAAATAGTCGCCGTTGTCGTTGCGAATGATCAGCTCATTGCCCTCGCGGAGCAGTTTTTCACCCGCTTTCGCAGATTTAAAACGGAGCATAGCCTGGCTCACCGATTTACGCATGAGCAGCCCGGGGAACGGAAGGTCTTCGATCGACAAATGAGGCTGTCCCGAGCAGTCTACGTAGGTTTGGTAGCGTTTAGCGTGCTTTTTGCCTCCCTGTTCATCGGTATAGTGATAGCGGATCCCGCCTTCTTTCAATGGCTCCACCCGGCTTTCCTGGCCTACCGAAACGATGTCGAGCCGGCCCGCGTCATGCAGCGCAAACAACTCGTCGCAGGACGATTGAGGCAAGAAGGCAATGACGATCGATACCAGGGGCATCAGCACGTTTTTCAGCCTGAGCATGTCCTCGGCCGACAAATACTTGGCCGGGTAGTTCATCGTAAAGCTCAGCTCAGCCAGCATTTCCTTCCAGAAAACGGATTTGCGCCGCTGGATCGATTCCTCGGCTTCCTGATATTCCAGCCGGAAAAGCTCGAATGGTGGCTTGTTTTCCCGCATGGACATGACCAGGTCCACGAATGCCTCGACATTCATATTTTTGATCCGTTCGTACAAGGCCGGATCGGATTTCTTAAAATGCCGTTTGAAATTGTGATCGAACACAAAGTCCAGCGACAGGAAACCGCCGTTTTCCTTCTTGTTCTTTTCAATTTCCTCATCACTAAGCAGGGAGTCCTGCGAAAGTTCCGGCTGTCGCAAATGAAACCTGATCGCCGGTAATAATCCATTGCGAGAATGCATCACGATCCTGAATTTCTCACTGCCTTCCGCAGGTATGAAACGGAGTTTCCCGTCCTGCTCTTCGAACATGCCGTTGTTTCTGGCCAGCGTACGGATCGCGTCGATGGCCGTGAGTGACGAGCCTTTGATCGCCACCTTGTGGTTGAGCTGCAATGCGAGCTTCGTGGGTGGGTACGGAGAGAGGAAATAGCCCTTACGACTATTTTCCCCCTTTTCGGGCCAGCGGTGCCCCGAGCATACGATGGCGAAGTCGAAATCGAGCGTTTTGCCGGATTTCAGCGTAAGAAGCACCTTTTCGTCCTCGCGGCAATCGGTCAGGTCGGTCACCTCTGTATTCCGATGTACTTTCACAGATTTCCCCAGAGAAGGGGCCTTTTCGCGCAGCAGCTCGAATTGCCCGGCCAGATATTTGCCGAATAAAAGCCTCGGCACCACATGGTACTGGGTAAAATTTGCTCTGTCCAAAGCGAACTGCTCCGGCAGGTGGCCGGCCATTTCGTCCAGCCAGCGACTCAGCGACATCACAAGGGGCGGGATTTCGTTCCCGGATACATTTGTAATGTGTTCATTGCCAGATCCTTGTTTGCTGTACGGCATTCCCGCGCCAACAACACCGGTCTTTTCAAAAATTTCTATTTCAAACTCCGTTTCGAGGGTCAGGAGGTGTTTTAATAAATATAGACAGCTGGGTCCTGCACCGACAATTGCGATGCTTTTGGTTTTGGTATGCTTGTGCATTTATCAATTGGCTTTTCAAAGTGGTTGCGGTATCTGACATCGCTATAAAGTTGTGCCAGTCTTTCCGACAACCCGGGAAGCGAGCGGCCGGGCCGCCCCGGCCGCCCGCTATTTCTATTCAGCCAATGTTATTTCTACCACGCCATATTTCCCGCTGTCGCCATATTTCTTCTCCCCATCCAACTCATTCATTTGCTTTAAATTATATTTCTTCTTTTCAAGTTGGATTGTTTCATTGAGCTTCATAGGCGTGCCATTCACCACTACATATTGAATGTTACTTAAAAAAGAAAACTTGCCGTTGCCTGTAAACTTTTGGTTGTTAAGGTCAACTTTTACATTATTTCCAAAAAGTAATAGCTTATGGCTGTCGTCGGACCAAAGAATGCTCGAAGCATAAAAGCTGCCCGATAGCAGTTCCGGTTTTTTCTGATGATCCGGCGCGGTTTTATTTTTGCCCGAATTGGCATCAATCACATGGTAGGTAGCTATTTCGCGGGTTTCTGGTTGGATCGGCAATCCTTTTGATAAGCTACTGGTATCCAATATGATACCTGCCACAAGTAATCCCTTCAAGGCGTTCAGATTTTTCATTGTTTCCTTATTTTTAGTTTTTTCAACTATGATGGGATTTTCAGGAATGGTGGCAGTAGTATGTATCACTTTTTTTTGAGGAATGCCAGTTGGTATCGAATCCCGCATTTCCAAAGTTGCAGGTTCAATGGTACCTGTTTCTTCATGAGTATTAAGATGGGATATTTTAATAACAGAAAATAAAATAGCTACTGAACATACCAGCATGCCCACTTTTAAATAGAAAGCATTTGCAATAGCAGCAGATTTAAATGGCGGGAAAGCATGCCCTTCAATGGGTAGCTGATCGGCAGGGAACTGTCGCCGTGGATCCAGGGAGAAGTTATTTAAGCCATTTGCGATGAGCTGATCTACATCCCGGAAGGAAAATATTAACCAGAAAAATGCCCTTTTCCGCTCCCGGTCATTTCTCAGTTTGTCAGAAAGAATTTCCCTGATTTTTTTCCTTCCCCGCGCCAGGTGTGATTTTGAGGTACCTTCGCTGAGACCTAGCCGGTCAGCGATTTCAGCGTGCGTCAGATTGTCGATCACGTAAAGATTAAAGACGAGCCTGTGATGCTCTGGCAGGCAGCCGATTGCCTCCAAAAGCTCGCTCTCCGAAAATGTGGGATTTTCGTTTCGGTCAATATCGTCCCGCACCTCGTCGGATACGTAGGGGTAGAGGGCCATTTGTTCTAGTTTTTCCTCCTTTTTCCGTTCCCTCACATATTGCAAAGCCACATTGACGACGATGCGCCGGAGCCATGCCTCGAAAGGCCCTTTGTTCTCGAAGCCGGACACCTTATTGATCGCAAGGATGAAAGCATCGTGCGCGAGATCTTCGGCAGTTTGTCTGTTCTGCGTGTATCGCCAGCAAACGCCGATCATTTTCCCGATATTCTTCCGGTAAGTAACCTCCCAAAAAGTGTCCGAAATGTGGTCCA
>CBIHPQ010000124.1:0-15917 GCA_966211825.1 uncultured Dyadobacter sp.
ACCAGATGTTTAATCTTGAACTGCACTTCAGAATGCGCCGGGTCTACGATCCATATTGTAACTGCCATAGAAGTATTATTTAAATTTCACTAAATGCTACTAGGCCTAAAATTAATATTCCTGAGATAGAAACGTCGATTAAAACGTTTTAATTCTGGCTAACGCAGGTGTTCATGATAAAATAAATGGCACGTAATTTTTAAGTAACTAAGCATCATTACTTTTAGCACAAATACAAATTCGACTCATAGATGAAAATGAAGGGACGAAGCATATTCACGTATGACGTGTATGCCCCCACCACCGTAACCACCATGTTACGCCCCCGCCGTCAGGAAGGCCAATCGATCATTCAGGAAGGTTTTAATATAGAGCCGCCGGTGCCGTTTTCGGAGTATATCGACCTCTACGGAAATCCCTGCCAGCGCACGATTTTGCCTGTGGGCCGGGTGACTATCTCCACGGAAGTTCAGGCGCAGGTAAGCCCCCCGAAACCGATCCCTAATCCGCGTCCTGCGTATATGCTTGTAGGGGATTTGCCGGATGAAGTAATGCATTATATTCTGCCCAGTCGATATTGCCAGTCTGATTTGTACGAAATCAACATGCTGGCCATGGAAATCGCCGGTAATCTCATGCCCGGCTACGATCAGGTGGAGGCGATCAGGACGTGGATCCATAACAATGTGCGCTACCAGTACGGCGTTTCCAATGCCGCCACCACAGCGCTCGACACCGCCCGCAGCCGCGTGGGCGTGTGCCGCGACTTCACGCACCTGGCCATTGCATTATGCCGTAACCTCTGCATTCCGACCCGCATGACGGTCGGCTACCTGGATAAATTGAAGGAAATGGATCTCCACGCCTGGTTCGAGGTATTTATCGGAGGCGAATGGTACACGTTCGATGCCGTTCAGGAAAAAACGGAAGGCTACCGCATCGAAATTGCCCACGGCCGCGACGCCGCAGATGTGGCGATGGTTACCCAATACGGCAATGCGACATTGCAATCACTGCACGTGGAAGTGGAGTTGCTGGAAGCGGAACAGTAAAATTGTCAAGTGTTGTCAGGTGTTGCCAAGTATGGTCAGGGATAGTCAAGTGTGGTCAGGAATGGTCAAGTATTGTTTAATGCAGTATTATTGACTATTTCTGACCACAGCTGACTATACTTGACTACATCTGACAACACTTGACTACACGTGACCACTCCTGACTACACCTGACAATCCCTGACAGTTAAATAACGCCCAGCTCCTTGCCGACTTTCGTAAATGCCGTCACGGCTTTTTCCAGATGCTCCTGCTCGTGCCCCGCGGAGATCTGCACGCGGATGCGCGCCTTGCCCTGCGGAACTACGGGGTAGAAGAAACCGATCACATAAATGCCTTCTTGGAGCAATTTGGCCGCAAATTCCTGCGCCAGTTTTGCTTCGTAGAGCATAATGGGGACGATCGGATGCTCGCCGGGGAGAATGTCGAACCCGGCTTCGGTCATGGCTTTGCGGAAATATTGTGTATTCCGTTCCAGCTTGTCGCGTAGTGCTGTTGATGAAGTGAGTAAATCGAGTACTTTAATGGAAGCGCCTACAATGGAAGGCGCCAGGGTATTTGAAAACAAATAGGGCCTCGAACGCTGGCGAAGGATCTCCACAATCTCTTTTTTCGCAGCCGTGAAACCACCGGAAGCTCCTCCTAATGCCTTGCCGTAAGTGCCGGTGATAATGTCGATACGGCCCATTACATTCCGGAATTCGTGTGTACCGCGGCCTGTTTTACCCATAAAACCGGTTGCATGGCATTCATCGATCATAACCATCGCCTGGTATTGCTCCGCCAGGTCGCAGATTTTTTCCAACTGCGCAATAGTGCCGTCCATGGAGAACACGCCGTCTGTTACAACCAGGATACGGCGACTGCCTTTCGCGTCTTCGAGCTGCTTTTGCAGGTCGGCCATGTCGTTATGCTTGTAGCGAAAACGTTTCGCTTTGCAGAGGCGGATCCCGTCGATCAGCGAGGCGTGGTTCAGCTCGTCGGAGATAATGGCGTCCTGCTCGTTCAAAAGAGGCTCGAAAACACCACCATTCGCGTCGAAAGCCGCTGCGTAGAGAATGCAATCCTCCGTACCGAGGAATTCGGCAGTTTTGCGTTCAAGCTCCTTGTGAATGTCCTGCGTCCCGCAAATGAATCGCACCGACGACATCCCGAAACCGTGGGAATGGATGGCGTCGATCCCCGCCCGGATCACATCCGGATGCGAGGAAAGGCCCAGATAATTATTCGCGCAAAAATTAAGCACATCCGCGCCATCGGTAGTTGCAATACGCGCCGATTGCGGCGTAGTGATCACGCGTTCTTTTTTATATAACCCAGCGGACCGGATCGCTTCCAGTTCGGATTGGAGTTCTTGTTGGATGGTACCGTACATATTATTCAGTTTATGAGTCTATGAGTTTAAGAGTTTAAGGTCTACTTTAAACTCATAGACTGTTTACGTTTTAACCCTTTACAACCTGATACTTCTTCCGCAATTCGCTGATCATCTCCTCCGTCATCTTGTCGAGCGAGTAGGTCGGGCGCCAGCCCCAGTCTTTTCTGGCGAGGCTGTCGTCGATTTCCTGGGGCCACGAGTCGGCGATGGCCTGGCGGAAGTCGGGTTTGTAAGTTATGCTGAAATCAGGAATTATCTTTTGAATGCTCTGCGCGATTTCTTCGGGCGAGAAGCTCATTCCGGCGAGGTTATAGGATGTTCTTACCGAGATTTTTTCGGCTGGGGCTTCCATCAGGCGGACGGTGGCGTCCATAGCGTCGCTGATGTAGATCATAGGCAATGTGGTCTCAGGTTTCAAAAAGCATTCAAATGCTTCCCCCTTCACGGCTTTGTGGTAAATATCCACCGCATAATCGGTGGTACCGCCGCCCGGCATCGATTGGTAGCCGATAATGCCCGGGTAACGCAACGAGCGGATATCCACGCCGTATCGTTTGAAATAGTAGTTCGACCAGTTCTCCCCGGCCGCCTTGCTAATGCCGTAAACCGTTGATGGATCAAGGTATGACCATTGTTCAGCCAGCGCATCCACGCGATCGCCGAAAACGGCAATGGAACTTGGGTAAAAAACTTTGCTTACCCCGTTCTCACGCGCTACTTCGAGCACATTGAACCAGGTTTGCATGTTGATATGCCACGTTCGGAGCGGATCCTGCTCGCCTTTTGCCGAAAGGATCGCAGCGAGGTGATAGATCTGGGTGACGCCATATTTCCGGACGATCGCCGCCATTTCAGTGGCGTTGGTCGCGTCGAGTTGTTCAAAAATGCCGGTAGGGACTTCGGGCATGCGAATGTCGGTTGCCACGACTTTTCCCAGTCCGTAAATCTCCCTCAGATATTCCACCAGGACAGAACCAATCTGCCCGTTTGCTCCTATTACTAAAACGCAGTCCGTTTTCATAAAAAACAACTTTTGGGTAAAGCATAAATCACTTGCAATTTCCCATTTGCGAAAATTATTTTCAACATATGTGCAGTTTTGCAGGAAATATTACCACACTATTTGATTTTTCAAGCAAAATCTACTTTTTGAGGTTCAATTCAAATCCCGTATCAGTAAATATTATTGCCCCATGGAACAGTTGGACAAAATCGATACCAAAATCCTCCGCATCCTGCAAAAAGATGCAAAAAAAACAACCAAGGAAATCGCGACGATGCTAAACCTGACGGTATCGCCTGTTTATGAGCGGATCAGAAGACTGGAAAGTTTGGGTTACATTAAACAATATGTGGCCATTCTGGATAAAAAACTCATCAACAGACACGTTACGACGATCTGTCAGGTATCCATGCGCTACCATAATGAGGCATTTATAGAGAAGTTTGAGCAGGAGATACAAAACCTCCATGAGGTGCAGGAATGCTATCACATGGCTGGGCAGGTCGATTTTCTACTAAAAATCAACGTCGCCAGCCTCGACGAGTACCACGATTTTGTGAAATACAAGTTGTCCAAGATCGACAACATTGGCGTGCTCAACAGCACCTTCGTATTGAAGGAGATCAAGCACACCTCGGAGTTTTACATTTAAAGGCTTCGCTTTTTCACGTCGAAAGACACCGTTTTGCTGCCCGCCGTGCCGTCCGGGGCGATGCCCTGGATCACGACCTGGTAGCGGCCAGTCTGGTCGGAAGTATAGAACTCGACGGTCGCTTTGCCGTCTTTACCGGCCGTGACATTAGGCGCCCAGTGCAGGAGGTTGCGAAAATCGGCAATGCGGCTGTTGGTGTTGTTGCTGTCGTACCTCGGGGCGTAAAATTCCCGTTGCGCCTGCACACCCTCGTAAGGCATGACCAGCACTTTCGGATCGAGTTCGAAGCCCCCCAGGTCGCCGCGGTAGGTCGAGAAACTTACGATACCGGTGAAAGTCATCGGCCCCAGGAAATAGCGGGAGCTGATCAGTTCGATCTTTTTCACTTTCAAAGGATCCATTTCGATGATCTTGTCGGCGTCGAAGACAGGTATCCCGTCCAAAAGCATCAGCGGATCGGTGGTATAGTAGGTGTTTGGAAGCAGCTTGTCGATCATTCTCAAATGGAATTCCTTTTGGCGCTTACGTACAAGCACACCTTTCACATACTCCCTCAAAACCTCTTCCATCGTCGGAAAACGGGTAAAATCGTCGAGGAAATACTTCTCATCGGGCATCCCGAAGAATGGCAGTGAGTCGGTGAGCACGGCCTTCTTTTCGGTGTAGAGCCTAGGAAGGAATGCATTGCTGGTCTGCATGTTGATGGACCGTGTCAGCAGCTGGTTTTCCAGGTTTTTGTCAAAGAAAAAAGAGGGAGCGGGCGTTGTCGAAAACTGCCGGGAGAACGGGCTGGCTACCTCGAAACGGTAGGTAGAATCGGTGCCCAGGTTGGTTTGCAGCGTGATCTCCTTCGGCCCTGTGAACTGGCGTACTTCGAATTTCACCCGGCCTTCCTTGTCGCTCAAATCCACGTACAGGCGCGCGGGCACATCCAGCGACGCGAGGTAAGCATCCTTGTTCACCGCCGACGTTCCGTCGGCCTTGTTCAACACGCGGGCGTGGATAAAGTGGCCGTCGTATTCGGGCAGATGCTCAAAGCTTACCAGCTGGCCGCCAAATACCTTGTCCCATTTCAGCCGGCGCCAGCCGTGGGTGAGCATCAGGTTATCGATCTGCCGGTCGGTGTCTTTATTTACATGACTGAAATAGTAGTCCGGGTTTTCAACATCGCCCTTCAAATCGGCTGTCAGCCACAAATAACTGTGAATGTCATGCTGCGACTGGTACTGGATCGAATCGTCGAGATATACTGCTACCGACAGATTGCTCCACGCGGGCAATGCCTGCCCTGCCGCGGCTGAAATATTCATGGCTACTTTTTCACGCCCAATGAAGCTTTTGCCAAGTTCCGCATCGATTGTCAGCTGTTTTGCCGGGCGTTTGAAATACAATCGCTCGCAAACCGGTTTCAGTTTTTCATTAAAAATTGTGATCTGTGAAATGCCTTCGCCCAGTTTACTTTTTTCCAGTACAAAAAACGTCTTTCCGTTACTGAAAGCCTTTTTTCCGAACATTGCATTCGCCTGGCGTGTGTGCGCGACCATGTACACATTCGCGGGTCCCTCGCTTTCGAACTTTGCCGTTACGGTCACTTTCACGAGCGACGAGGTCGAATCCCTGACCTCCATCACATATCCCTGCGGCTCCACTTTGGGAAATTCATACTCGAAACGCTGGCCTTTGCTGTCGGTAATGGCCGCTTTGTATAATGCACTTTCCTCCGGTTTCAGGGTAAAATAGCCAATCCCGTTCAATTCCGGTTCAAACTCGCGGACCGTCTCGTTCCGCTGGTTCAGCACAACACCTTTAAAGCGGATACCTTTGCCGTCGACACCCACGGCCCGGAATGCAACCTTGCTTTCGATGCCGCTCACCAGATGCCCGCCTTCCGGGAAAAACTGAACGTCATAGCTCGTTTCTTCCTTCGAGGCCTTGTCGGGGTCGAAACGCACAAACGGGTTCAGGATGGAAACGGAGGTTTCAAAATAGCTGTCTGCGGAGAAATTCTTCATCCAGCTGGTATAGCATCGTAGCTTGTACTTACCGCTCACCAGCGACGAAGGAACGAGCGCGGAGCCATTTCCCCGGCCGTCGGCCATCGCGAACTTGGTTTGCAATACGGCATTGTTCTCGCTGTCGAGCACTTCCAGGTATGCTACTTTACTCAGGTCGAGAAAGCGGTGCGTGGCTCCATTGAGGTTATAGGCTTTGAACCAGATCGTCTCCCCGACGAGGTAGAACGGCCTGTCGATGTGCACATACATCTTTTCCTGCACGGCCCGCTCGGTATAAAGCCCAAACCGTTCACGCATCGAAGCGAGCATAGCGTCGTCCTGCGCATACGTGGGGCTGTAAAATGCCAGCGCCAGCAAACCACCAATTAATGTCCCGAGTTTCATTGTATATTTTCAGACAATAGAATTATTATTCATCCCAAAATGCAGGTTTCGTGGTAGTTCCACCCTGCGACCGGCAATCCGCGCACGATTCCGACGTTCCCAGGTAGCCGCTCTTGGGCAAACCCATATAGTAATAAAGCAATACCGCCGAGCCACCAAACGCATCCTCAAAATTGAGCGTATCGGGTGCCTGGCAGCGCGGGTACGCACCGATCCGCTCCCGGATAAAAATCCGCGTCTTCTGCTCCTGTGCAGCGCTGAAATAGCCAAAAACCAGTTCTTTCGAATCAGCTTTGGCGTGAATGTTACCCGTTACCTGCGACGGCTGGGGATCGAACAGGCTCCCTGTGCCCTGGGTCGTCTTGGCAAGATCAGTCCAGTATTCAAATGCCTCGCGTGTGAGGCCATATTGTCTTACCAGAATCGTATATCCGAAATACAGCTTGTTGGAAGCAATGTCCACGATATTGACCGGCAGTTCCTTTACAATATCCTGGCTGAGCTTGATCGTCGACCCGAGCTTGATATCCCTGGACGCCAATGTCCGCCAGCACACGTTGACGTTATCCGTTCTCGAAACGATCTTATGGTTTTCATAATCGCGCGTGAGGCTGGAATAATACGGCATCCGGTATTCGTAGGTTTCTTCATAATTCCATCGGTAAAAGCGCGTCGCATTCGTCGGATCATGCGTATTCACATAGATCATCATCGCATTCCTGCCCGGGTCGACCCGGTAGCTAATGCTATCGATCGGGGGCGTTTTGCTTACTACCACATAGTCAGATTCGTATTCCCGCCCGTTGCTGCGCCTGATCCTCAGCCTGTACTTGATATCACGGTTAAAATTCGTCGGCGGCAGCTTGTACGAACCGTCGCCCATATCCTGGAATGTATAGCTTTCACCATTTTCCGCATCGACGATCAGGGTAGCACCTGCTTCCCGGTCAGATGGCCTCTCCTCGTTGGTAGGCTGTGTCTGGCTCAAAAGCACGGTGCTGGTATCGCCGTTCACGTTCAGGAAACCATCCACCACGAGGTATATGCCGGGATTGGTCACCTCCGGCGGCGAAAACGGCTCGATACAGCTCTTGATCACCAGCCCTGCCGCCACGAGCATTGCGCCCCACGCCCAGCGTCCCGGATGCCATTTTACTTGTCCATAGCCTGTTACCAGCTTTTTGATGAAGTTTATTCCTTTCATTCCAAAAAAATCATTACCAAAACGAAGGTCTTTCGGTGGTACCGCCCTGCAGGCGGCAATCGGCACAGGAGTGCGCCGCCACGAGAACAGAGTCTGAGCGCGCGCCCCAATAGGTAAGGAGCAGCTTCGCGGTGTTCAGCGCGCATTCCTCGGCATCCCGCGACGAACACCGGAGCGGGATCGTGTCCGGTTCGGTGCAACGCGGGAAAGTCCCCAGACGCGGCGCGACCGTGAGCCTCCGGGTTTCTTCGGTGGCCGCGCTGAAATAGCCGAATGCAAGCATGCGCGGATCGGACGTGTTGCGGATATTGCCAGTCACCTGCGACGGCAGTACGTCAAAAAGGCTTCCGGTACCCTGGGTCGTTTTGGCCAGGGCGGTCCAGTATTCAAATGCCTGCCGCGAGAGGCCGTATTGTTTCACCAGAATGCTGTATTTGATAAAAAGCTTGTTCGTTGGAATGGGTACACGGTTCAATGGCAGGTCCTTGATCACGTCGCTGCTCAGCTTGACGGTACTGCCCAGCAGGATACTCCCGGACCTGGATTTCCCCCAGCATTTGTTGATATTCTCCGGCCTTACAACCACCGAGTCGTTCCTGACCATCAATGCGGAATAATAGGCCGCTTCATATTCCCAGGTTTCATCAAATTTCCACCGGTAAAACTGCGTCTTGTTTTGCGCATCATGCGTGTTTACAAAGAAAGTCCCCGCATTCAGCACCGGATCGACCTTGAATGTGAGGCTATCGATCACGGGCGTAATGTTCACACCTACATATTCCGACAGATATTCCTGATTATCCCTGGTTTTCACCCGCAGCCTGAATTTGCCCGAGCGGTTGTACTGGCGCGGCGGTAACGTGTAAATGCCGGAACCGGTTTCCGTCAACGGCATCGTTTCGCCGTTTTCCTCCTCTACTGCCAGCTCTGCACCCGTTTCGATCGTTGGCAATGCGTTTACATTAACATTCTGCGTTCTCCGCAACTCGATACGCGTCGAGTCGGTACCGCTGACGTTCAGGAAGCCGTCTATTACCAGGTAGTTCTCATCCGAATTTACCTCAGGTGGCGAAAACGGTTCGATACAGCTGTCGACGACCAGCAGCAGTACAAAAAATCCTATTTTTAAAAACCAATATCTCATAGCGTGCGTCCCGTTTTAGAATCTGAAATTGTAGGTTATAGTCGGGATCGGCTGTCCGAAAATAGAGAGCTGATAACCATTCACCCTTCCGCCGACGGTCTGAAAATAGACCGAGGTCGGGTTTTTCCTTCCCAAGAGGTTATACACGGCGAGCGTCCACGAGCTGTGCGCGAGTTTTTTGATGCGATGGTTGCCTTCGATATTCATCGCTAAATCCGTCCGGTAATAGTCGGGAATGCGGAACTGGTTGCGATCGGCGTAATAGACGCGTTGGGCGCCATCGATAATGTACTTGCCGATGGGCGGCGTGTAGGGCCGGCCCGTGCTATAAGTAAAGTTGAACGACACGCTGAAACGGTGCGAGAATCGGTAGTTCGAGATCAATGTAAAGTCATGCGGCTTGTCATAATTGCTAGGGTAGAAGTTACCGCCGTTGGGCGCATCGGGCGAGTCGCGGTCGATTGCGCGCAGGAGCGTCCGTGAGTAGGTATAGCCCAGCCAGCCATTCAGCTTTCCGGTCATTTTTTTGATCATGAATTCGACGCCGTAAGCCTTCGCTTTCGTGTTAATCACCGCCGCTTCGATGTTATGGTTCATAAAAAGTGAGTCCCCACCTTTGTAATCGAGGAAGTTGCGGATGTTTTTGTAGTACCCTTCCAGCGAAACCTCAATTTTATTACCCCTGAAATTTCGATATAAACCCAGTGAGAGCTGGTCGCCGATCTGAGGTTTGATGTAAGGGTCGCTGAGTTTCCAGATGTCGGTCGGGGAAACCGTCATGGTATTGGTTAGTAAGTGAATGTATTGGCGCAGCGTATTGTAGCTCGCTTTAAGCGAAAGGTTATCCAGGACGCTGTACCGAATGGATGCCCGGTATTCCGGCCCGCCATACGACTTGATCTTCTTGCCTGATTTGTATTCCTCCACACCTTCCTGATAAATGTAGTCGATCGGAAAGCCGGGCAGATAGGTATTGATCGATTTCGGGCCCAGGTATTGGAAGAAAGACCAGCGCAGACCACCCGAAATCGACAGGCGCGGGCTGACTTCCCATTTGTCTTCCAGGTACAATGCACTTTCTGTCGCTTGTTCAGCTTGCAGCTCGTCGGGCACAATGAGCGATTCGCTGCCGCGCGGTTTGAACGAGCCCGGGTGTAGTTTGTAGTAAATGGTGCTCAATCCGAATTCCAAAGTGTGTTTAGGATGGAGTACGTAGCTGAAATCTGCTTTGAAATTAGATTGGTTAATATCAAATTTCAGGTCAAATGAGTTGAGCGGAAGCCCTTCTGCCTCCATCGAATACTGGTACTTGCTGTGCGAAGCGGTGAGCACGCCGTACAACCTCGGGTTGAAAGTGTGCTTCCATTTGATCGAGCCGAGCTGGTTCTGGTAGGAATAAAGCGTGTCGCCGTAAAGCCTGAACTTGTCGCTGCTCGTGTAGCCGGTCAGCGAGAGGCTGTTCTTTTCATTGATTTCGTAGTTCAAATGCAGGTTCACGTCATAAAACGAGGCGGAGCTCCTGTTGTAATTCTCATTGTCCAGCGCCCTGATCACCCAGTTGGAGTAAGTCGACCGCCCGCCGAGCAGGAACGATGCCTTATCTTTGACCAAAGGCCCTTCCAATGTAACCCGGCCGGTAACGAGTCCGATCCCGCCCGAGGCCACGAATTTCTTCTTGTTGCCATCGCGGCTGTTAATGTCAAGTACCGAAGCCAGCCTTCCGCCGAACTTGGAGGGGATCGTGCTTTTGTAAAGCTCCACATCCTTCAACACATCGGGGTTGAATGCCGAGAAGAAGCCGAAAAGGTGGGACGGGTTGTAAATGACGGCGTCGTCGTATTGTATCAGGTTCTGGTCCACCGAGCCCCCGCGAACGTTGAGACCGGTACTGTTTTCACCCACCGATTTGATACCCGGCAATGTGAGTACCGTCCGCAGGAGGTCTGTTTCGCCGAAAACCGTCGGTACCTGTTTCAGGTTTTTAATGGTCAGTTTCACCGTACCCATTTGCGTGCCTACCACGTTTTTGTCCATACCGGCCTTTACCGATACTTCCTTCAATGCGATCACGCTTTCACGCATTTCAATGTCGAGTTTGCCGTCGGAGTAGAGGATTACCTGCCGTTGCGTTTCGCGCATTCCGGTGCTTTTGATACGGACGAGCTGCTTCCCGCGCGGGATCGTGAGCGCATACCGCCCGAGCGCGTCGGTGGTAACGCCGATCGACGGTGAGTTGATGAACACTGCCGCGCCGATCACCGGCTCACCCGTCACCGCATTCCTGACGTACCCTGTGATCGTAGAGTTACCCGGTGTGATCCGGTGCTTTCGTATCCCGATTTCATGGACCTTACTCTCAGCGGTAGATAAAAGTTTTTCCTTAATGTCGCTTTCCGGGCCTGCGTAGGCGATGGAATCGGTCTCTCCGGCACGTTCCGGGTTAAATAATCCGGGTGTGAGCTGGGTGATGATCTTCTGGCCGTGCGTAATGTAGACCCGCTTTTGTCCGTCGATAGCGTATTCAAATTCAGAACCTTTGAAAACCTGATCGAGCACTTCCCGGAGCGAGAGGTTGTTCACGTTCAGGTCGAGCGTCAGGCTGTCGAACCGCGTGGCGTCGTAATACAAATAATAGCCTGTCTGTGCCTCCACCTGCTTCACAAACTGGTCGAACCGCGCCGAATCCAGTTTCATGGTGATCTTTTTCTCGGACACATTCTGGCCGTGGGAAAAGTGGGTGGTAAAAATGCAGCAGAAGATAAGGGTTAAGGGTAAAAGTATTTTCATTTGGCTAGGTCGTCGTAGGTTTCTACCATCTTCACAATGGCCATTTCACGGTTTTTTCTGAATTTGATCTTGTTTTCCCGCAGTACCTTGCGCAACTCCCGCTTGTGGTCCGGGAACAGTTCCAGCGTAGACTTCTTGGTGTGCACCGAATGGTAGCGGCCGTCCTTGAATACATAGAAAAAATTCTTTTCGGGATAGTAGGCGATTACTCTTTTGTCAACGATTTTCTCCTGGCGCGACTTGGTCCTGCGGACGAGCGTACGCGATTTGCCGCCGTAAACAATGTCATAAAAGCCGGTACGCATTTGCGGGTTGATGCCTTTACCCGATTCGAGCCGTGCGAAATGGTGGTTATCGATGATGAAAGAATCCACTTTCACGGTCTGCAACAGCACGTGGTCCCCATTAAAATGCCGGATCACCACCTCATCTTTGAAAATATCGTAGAGCATCGGAATGCTGTCGAACTGCTGACCGTCATAGAGTACCATACCATTGAGCCAGCGGCGCTGCTGATAAAACTGGTGCTCGTCCATACGGGCATCGTACACATAGTACTGGCGGCCATTGTAAAGATTTTGGGAAATGGCTGTGGCGCTTTTATAAAGGGATACCGGATAGGCAGCAGCCTCCCGCGCGTGAGGTACCTCGGCTAATGTGCCCTGAGCGTACGAATCCCCGGAAAACAGGACATAGAAAAACAATACAATGGTAAAAATACGCATCTACGCAGTTGATTTTAAAGCAATACGTTTAAAGGCTATCGAAATGTTGCAGTACCGGGGCTTGTACTTTATGAAGTGAACATAAGTTACATACTTCAAATGTAAATTAAATATTTTATTCGATTTATTAAATTAAATCACAAAAGAATCAAATGCTATTTATCTAATGTATAAGTGCCGGTTCCCCCGAATCTCCTAACTTTGGCCTTTTATAGGTACCACACATTTCACTTACCTTCTATGAAAATCCTGATCACCGGTGGAGCCGGTTTTGTTGGCTCTTCGCTGGCCATAGCCTTGAAAACAAATTACCCTGATTACCAGGTTTACGCGCTCGATAACCTTAAAAGAAGGGGTTCGGAACTGAATATATCCCGTCTCAAAAAAGCTGGCGTGGAGTTCGTACACGGCGACATCCGTAATAAAGAAGATTTTGACGCCCTTCCGGCCGTTGATACCGTCATCGAAGCGTCGGCAGAGCCTTCCGTACTGGCAGGCCTGGACGGTACGCCCGATTACCTGATCAATACCAACCTCGTCGGGACCGTCAACTGCCTCAACTATGCGTTGAAACACAAAGCCGGTTTCATTTTCCTTTCCACCAGCCGCGTGTACCCGATCAAGACGATCGAGACCTTGAATTTCGTGGAAGAAGAAACCCGTTTCGCGTTGTCGGACGAGCAGCCTGTGCCGGGTGTTTCTTCCAAAGGTATCGGCGAAGATTTCCCGCTGAACGGCGCTCGCTCGCTGTATGGCACTACCAAGCTGGCATCGGAGCTGATCATTCAGGAATATAATGAGTTTTATAATCTTAAAACGGTCATTAACCGCTGCGGCGTGATCACCGGCCCGTGGCAGATGGGCAAGGTAGACCAGGGTGTGATGGTGCTCTGGATCGCGAAGCACTATTTCGAACAGCAACTCGGCTACTTCGGGTATGGCGGTACCGGCAAGCAAATCCGTGATATGCTGCACGTGGCCGATCTTTACAATCTGATCGACTGGCAGCTGCATAACCTCGACAAGGTAAATGGCGAAATCCTCAATGCAGGCGGCGGTTTGCAAAGCAGCGCATCCTTGCAGGAGCTCACCAAAATTTGCCAGGAAGTAACCGGCAAAACCATCCCGATCAAAGTCGTACCTGAAAACCGTACGGCCGACATCCGTCTCTACGTGACCGACAATACTAAAGTTACCGCATTAACTGGCTGGGAACCGAAAATAGGGATTCGCCAGATCGTCGAGGAAATCACCGCCTGGCTGGCCGAAAACGAAGCCGACCTCGCCCCGATTTTGAAATAAACATGGCGCGAAGCTCTTGCTTCGTGCCATGTTGAAAATACTGACTGCATTCAAGTAGCTTCCAAGAACTACCTGATTGCAGTCTTTGTTTTTTACAAGCCCCCCACATTCACTCATTCACTCATTCAGTCATTCAGTCATTCAGTCATTCACTAATTCCCTAATCCCCGCCACATGAAGTTCATCGAATGCCCCCGCGACGCCTGGCAAGGCTTTCATCCCTTCATTCCTTCGGAGATCAAGCTGGAATACCTGAACCAGCTGATCCGGGTCGGTTTTGATACGATTGATTTTGGCAGTTTCGTGTCGCCAAAGGCGATACCGCAGATGCAGGACACCGCCTGGATCACCGAGCGGCTTGACCTGTCGGGCAGCAATACCAGCCTGCTGGCGATTGTAGCCAACGAGCGCGGTGCGGCCGATGCCTGTGCATTCGAGCAGATCCGTTACCTGGGCTATCCATTCTCCATTTCAGAAACGTTCCAAATGCGGAACACGCAGGCCAGCATCGCGGAGTCGTTCGAGCGCGTGAAACGCATTGCCGACCTTTGCCGGAAACACAAAAAAGAACTGGTGATTTACATCTCGATGGGTTTTGGCAATCCCTACGGCGACGCCTGGGCGCCCGAGATCGTCATGGAATGGGTCGAAAAGCTGTCAAAAGTGGGGGTCAACACCTTTTCTCTGGCGGATACCGTCGGCGTGGCGCAGGTGAATGACATTGGCTGGCTTTTCACAGCATTAATCCCCAATTACCCCGAACTGGAATTCGGGGCGCATTTCCATAGTCGTCCGGACGATTGGCGCACTAAAATACAAGCTGCTTATGATGCCGGCTGCCGCCGTTTCGATGGCGCATTGCTCGGATATGGCGGTTGCCCGATGGCCCAGGACGACCTCATTGGCAATATGGCTACCGAGCGGCTGATAGAGTTTGCCAAAGAACAAAAAGAACTGATCTGCCTGGACGCAAAGGAATTGCAAAAGGCGCGATCGATGTTCCAGCAGATTGTTGGATAAAGCAAATGCACCGAAAGACTAAGCTTCCGGTGCATTGCATTTCTATCAAATGATTTTTAAGCAAACTTGCGTTTCACGATGGCAAGTAATGCGGTAACAGCCTCCCCATTCACATCCCAGGCATATTTGGAGGCATAACGATGCCATATCAGGTTTTCGGCTTCCTCAAAGCTCTTCACGCGGTCGAGCTCATAGATAGCTTTATCGAAATGTTCGCTGTTACGGTCAAAAAGCTGGTTTACAAACATGAAACGCTGACCGAGCGGTATGCTGCCAGCGATATTTTCGACCTTAACCGGCACACTTCCGTATGACTTGTCGTCCGACGGGGCCGGCAGTTCTACCTTGAAGCGGTTGTTCAGCGATTCTCGCTCGGCACTTGGCGCCGCGTTGGCTTTGGCTACTATTTCGCTGATCACCGCGGAAGCCGGCTCTGCACGGGGGCCTGCCGGGCGGGTAGTACTTGGCTCCAACTGGCTGAATGCAGAGTCGAAGAACGATTCGTGCTTCTGCGGTTGTGGCGTAGCAACTTTTCCGGTCTCCTGTATTTTCAGTTCGCTGATATTGATCGGGAAAATATCCGCGAATTGTATCAGATGCTGCTCCGTGTCGTCGATGAGATCGGTGTTGTCCTTGAACTCATACAGCCAGCTCACAGCCTGCGTCTGGTACACCGAATCGGAGCCGCTGTCGGTGAGCCGGCCCAGCAATGCTTCGGCAACGCCGCGGTGGATATGCGTATATTTTACGAGCTGCTCGGCTTTCGCATGTGTAAATTCCGCGTCGGCCACGGCCCTGATCTTTTCCTCGAAATAATTGGCTGGACTGAGAAGCAGTTTCAACGATTCCTTCACCGACTCCGCCAGCAATGGTTCGAGATCGGCGCGTTTCACGGCGATGTGCTGGGAGGCAGTGTTCATGAATTCTTCCAGCGCACTTTTTACTTCTTCGTTGGAAAAATCAAAATAGGGGCTGCGGAACGCTTCGGCGTTGTTTTTCCATTCTTCGAACAGGCGGTTGAGAATACCCAGGTTGACCTGTCGTACGGGTGTCAGTTTTAGTAATCCGGCACCGGTAACGACGTCCTGCGACCTGTACACGTCGTTCAAAACTGTTGTTGTGAACCGTGCTGAGTACTGGTTGAGTGCGATTGAATTCAGATTATCCGGCATAACGAATAAGCGCTTTTGGTAACGTAGTGTTGGGAAAAATATGTTTGATTTGTAAATATAAAATAAAAATCGACCTTTC
>CBIHPQ010000125.1:0-15737 GCA_966211825.1 uncultured Dyadobacter sp.
GAGCAGAAGGAAGAGAACAAAAACGAGAAGTACACCAGGAAGGAATTTAAGTATGCGTCCTTCCAAAGGACCTTCACTTTGCCCAATACCGTTGATGGCGATAGGATCGAGGCCAACTATGCCGATGGCATTCTGAGCATCGCACTGCCCAAACGTGAGGAAGCGAAAGAAAAACCTGCCCGTCTGATCGAAATCGTTTAATTGGACTGGTATAGCAAAAAGGCGTTATTTGCGAAAATAACGCCTTTTTTATGAGACTCCGCCGGATAATCCCCTGGCAGGGTATTTTAGTAAATTCTCAAATGGAATATCTTTGTTAAAAGATGTTAAACGGATTCTTCGACGGGAATAATTTGTTGTCTGATTTACGTTATTTGTTCATAAAAATATAACCCCAACATATGTCTATGAAAACAAATTGGAAAGGTTTGGTGTTGGTTGGGTTGATTTCAAGTGCGTCAACTCTTGCTGGCCTTAAACTCATAAGTTCTGATAGTGATAAAGATGTAATTTTTAAAGAAGCGCCTTCCGAATCCATAGCACGTTTCACATCGGCAGGAGCGCCTGCGGGTGCCCCGGGCGATTTTGTGTACGCAGCGGAGGCAACTACACCAACAGTGGTGCATATCAAGTCTACGGTCACACGCCAGCAATCCCGCGGCCAGCAGATCCCCGATATTTTCAGGGATTTCTTCGGCGACGATTTGGGTGGTAGCAAACGCTGCCCGAAGAAATCGGAAGCGACCGGTTCTGGCGTAATCATTTCAAATGATGGATACATTGTTACCAACAACCACGTCGTGGAAGGCGCCCAGGAGCTGGAAGTGACCTTGCATAATAAAAGTAAATTCCGTGCGAAAGTGATCGGTACCGACCCTTCTACCGACATTGCGGTGATCAAGATTGAAGGGAAAGACCTGCCGGCCGTAACGCTGGGTAATTCCGATGCCGTGAAAGTAGGAGAGTGGGTAGTGGCCGTTGGTAACCCTTTCAACCTCGAATCTACCGTAACAGCCGGAATCGTAAGTGCAAAAGGTCGTGGATTGGGCATTATCGGCCAGTCACGCCGTAATCAAATGCAGCCCACCGCAGCTGCTGCCGGCGATTCCCCGCTGGAATCTTTCATCCAGACCGACGCCGTAGTGAACCCTGGTAACAGTGGTGGCGCATTGGTAAACCTGAAAGGCGAGCTGATCGGGATCAATACCGCCATCGCCAGCCCTACTGGCAGCTTCGCCGGTTACGCATTCGCGGTGCCTTCGAGCATTGTGAAAAAAGTATCGAGCGACCTGATCAAATTCGGTAATGTGCAACGCGGTTACCTGGGTATTTCCCTCGATAATCTCGACAGCAGAAAAGCAGAAGAATATGGTGTGAAAGTAAATGACGGCGTTTATGTCCTTGATTTCACCGAAAACAGTGCTGCTAAGGCTGGCGGTGTCAGCAAAGGCGACGTGATCGTGAAAGTGGACGGCATGAACATCCATTCTATCCCGGAATTGCAGCAATCTATCGGTTTGCACAAACCTGGCGATAAAGTGAATGTGACCGTAAACCGCGATGGTAAGGAAAAAGACTTGAGCATTACATTGCGTAACCGCACAGGTGGTTCGGATATCATTAAAAGGGATGAATCGGCTGCTGTGATGAGCTCACTGGGTGCGCAGTTTGGTAACCTGAGCGATCAGGAAAAGCAACGACTGTCACGCTACAAAATTGACGGAGGTGTGAAAGTATTGTCTATCGAAGGCGGCAAGTTCGCGCGCTCGCAGGTGGAAGAAGGTTTCATTATTACCAAGGTCAATGGTAAGGCCGTTAAAACCGTGAAGGAATTCGAAGCGGCGATTGCCGGCAAAGAAGAATCGATGGTGCAGTTTGAAGGACTTTATCCCGACGCTCCTTACGACGTTTATTCTTTCGGATTCAGATTGTAATTCAAATCGAATGCATAAATAAAGGGCTGCGATGATCATCATCGCAGCCCTTCTTATTTTACTATCTGCTGATTAAAGCAAGAATTTTAGCTTAATCACTTCTTTTTCAGTCAGGAAGCGCCATTTGCCACGCGGAAGGTCCTTTTTATTGAGACCTGCGAAAACAGTACGGTCCAGTTTCTGAACTTCGTAGCCCAAATGCTCGAACATCCGGCGTACAATGCGGTTGCGGCCGCTGTGGATTTCCAAACCTACAACCTGTGCGTCAGGGGTTACCAAACCTACTTCATCCGGACGGATAAAGCCGTCTTCAAGTTCCACGCCTGCCTGCAATGCTTCAAAATCTTCGGTAGCGATCGGTTTATCGAGCTCTGCCTGATAGATCTTTTTAATACCGCTTGAAGGGTGCGTCAGCTTTTCAGCCAGCTCTCCGTCGTTGGTAAGCAAAAGCAAACCAGTGGTATTGCGGTCCAGGCGGCCTACCGGGTACACACGCTCGGAGCACGCGCCGCTGATCAGGTCGAGCACGGTTTTGCGCTCTTCTGGATCGTCGGTGGTGGTGATGTAATCCTTCGGCTTGTTGATGAGAATGTACACCATTTTCTCCGGGTTCAATGCTTTTTTGCCGTATTTCACCACGTCGGTAGGTCTGACTTTGTAACCCATTTCAACGATGATCTTTCCGTTGACCGAAATCTGGCCCGAAGAAATCAGATCGTCGGCCTCGCGGCGTGAGCAAATGCCTGCATTGGCAATGTATCGGTTAAGACGGATCTCATCGCTTTCTTCCCTGTCCTTTTGCTTGGGCGACTTCTTTTTTTGCTCGTAGCTGTCGAGATTGTAGCGAGGCGCGGTTTCGTAACGGCCTACGCGTCTTTCCAGTCCGCTGCGGTCTTCGGGCGCATCGGCCTGGAATCGCGAGCGGTACGGCTTGTCGCCACTTTCTTCTCTATCGTCTTTTTTTTTAAATGCGGGTTTATCGCCCTCTTTCCGGTCGAATGAACGGGCCGGGCGCTCGCCGCCTGGCTTGAACTCGCGATCGTCTCTCTCCGTGCGTGGTTTAAACTCGCGACCGTCTCTTTCCGTGCGTGGCTTAAACTCGCGATCGTCTCTTTCCGTGCGTGACTTGAACTCACGGTCGTCTCTTTCCGTACGCGGCTTGAACTCACGGTCACCTCTATCTGCACGTGGCTTGAACTCACGATTGTCCCTCTCGGGGCGTGGCCTGAACTCACGTTCATCGTTGTCCCTGTCAAAACGAGGTTTGAACTCGCGGTTGCGGTCACTTCCTTCGGTACGGGGTTTCTCAGAACGGTCACCAAATGGCTTTCTGTCGCCTGGGCGGAAATCGTCCCGGCCTCTCGCAGGACGGAAGCTGCGTTCAGAATCCGGTTTACCGAATTCTTTTTTACCAAAATCTTTTTTGAAACGGGAGTCGGAATCACCTTCACGGCGGAATGGGCGCTGGTTGTCGCCCCTGTCGGATCCGTACTTCTTGAAATCGGGCTTATCAAAACGTGGTTTGTCGAAACCCGGTTTGTCGAAACCCGGTTTATCGAAACCCGGTTTGGAGAAACCCGGTTTGGAGTAACCCGGTTTGGAAAAACCCGGCTTGTCGAAACCTGGCTTGCCATAGCCCTGGCGATCCTCGCGTGGCTTTTCGTGGTCGAAGCTCGGACGGGCTTTCTGGCCTCTGTTTTCGGATGTACCGGAAAATTTCAGACTGGATTTTTTAATGCTGGGCTTGCTGAAACGGCTTTCAGTTTCCGGCTTCGTGCGTTTGAAGAATCCGCCTCCGGCACTTTTGGAACCTCCGGCAGATGGGCGGGAGCTGTTGCCGCCTTTTGAATCGTTTCTGTTTCTCATCAGGAATGCAGTATCACTACTGGATTTATTTCCTCTTACAAATTTACCTTGTAACCGATTAGTGCTTTAATTCGCACAAAATGGTTTGAATTGCCACTAAAATTGGTTAGCCAACGTATCTGATCGTCAGAGTACTAGTGTTATAAAAAATTAGCCTGCAAAGATACGCGAATTTTCCCGGGTAAAAATTTTTGAAAGTGTTTATGTCAAAAATGATAGGGAAACGTTTATAAGTACTATCGGAGAAATGCAGTCCGGAATGGCCATTTTTACCTAACTAAACCTTCATTAACAAGTGAATTATGTCAGCTGAGGCACAGGTACAACCTTTGTGGAAACCGGGAAAGTCCCTGTTGGAGCAGTCCAATGTGAAAAAGTATATGGACTGGCTTTTTGTCAAGAAGGGCCTGTATTTCCGTTCCTATCACGATCTCTGGGAATGGTCGGTGACCGACCTCGAAGATTTCTGGGAAAGTCTTTGGAATTATTTCCATATCAAATCACACGACTTATACCTTGAAGTGCTGCAAAAGCCTCAGAGCGGCCTCATCGGCACCCGCTGGTTCACCCGCTCCAAACTGAACTACGCCGAGCATATCTTCCGGAACAGAACAAAAGATCGCCCGGCGATCCTCTTCCAGTCGGAAAAATTGGAACTCGTCGAAATCTCCTGGGAAACACTGGAAGTACAGGTGGCGGCCGTTTCAACCTGGCTCAAACAGCGGGGCGTGAAACCTGGCGACCGTGTGGCGGCCGTGCTGCCCAACATTCCGCAGGCGGTGGTCGCATTTCTGGCCACCAATGCCGTGGGCGCGGTATGGTCGTCGTGTTCCCCCGATTTTGGAAAACCCGCTATCACCGAGCGTTTTGCGCAGATTGAGCCGAAAGTACTGTTTACGGTCGATGGCTATGTTTATAACGGCAAGGCCTACGATATTACCTCTTTCGCCGGTGAACTTTCCGCCACGCTCCCCAGCGTAGCCGACACCGTGCTCATTGACAATATATTTTCAGAAACCCGTCCCGACCGTTTCACTGCCTGGGAGGACATCCTGCATTTTGAAAACTTCGGGATCGATTTCGAACCCGTACCATTCGACCATCCGATCTGGATCCTTTATTCGTCCGGGACGACGGCCAGGCCAAAAGCCATTACCCACAGCGTCGGCGGTTGCCTGATTGAGCATATGAAGGCCCTGGTGCTGCATCAGAACGTGAAACCGGGCGACCGATATTTCTGGTACTCCACCACCGGCTGGATGATGTGGAATTATGCATTAGGCTCTTTGCTTTGCGGCGCCACGCTCGTGATGTACGACGGCGCCCCGGCATACCCGTCGTCGCAAGTACTGTGGACGCTCGCTGAAAAGGCCCGGATCACGCATTTCGGCAGCGGCGCCGCATTCTTTATCGCTTCGATGAAGAGCGGCGTCAGCATTACTTCCGAGCGGCTGGGCCAGCTGGAAACGATCGGTTCCACGGGCTCGCCGCTGCCGCCAGAGGCATTTGAATGGATTTATAAACAGGTAAAAAAAGACGTTTGGCTGATCTCGCTCAGCGGGGGTACGGACGTATGCAGCGCGTTCGTGGGCGGGTGCCCGCTCCTGCCCGTGTATGCGGGGGAGATCCAGTGCCGGATGCTGGGCGCGAGGATAGAGGCATTCGACGAGAATGGGAAACCGGTATTGAATGAGCTGGGAGAGATGGTGATCACACAGCCGATGCCGTCGATGCCGATTTATTTTTGGAATGATCATGACGACGAAAAATACCTGTCGAGCTATTTCGAAATGTACCCGAATGTGTGGCGGCATGGCGACTGGATCAAGATCACGGACCGGAAATCGGTGATCATTTATGGCCGTTCGGACGCGACACTCAACCGCGGTGGCGTCCGCATTGGTACCGCGGAAATTTACCGTGCAGTAGAAAGCATTCCGGAAGTGAAGGACAGCCTCGCCGTTTATCTGGAAAAATCTAGCGGGGAGGGTACGATTTCACTTTTTGTCGTCCTTGCAAAAGATAAGGAGCTAACCGAGGAGCTCAAAAAGCAGATCAGGGACACATTGCGGACGCAATACAGCCCGCGCCACGTTCCCGATACGATAGAACAGGTGGCAGACATTCCTTATACGATCAATGCTAAGAATATGTAAGCGCCGATGAAGCGGATATTAATGGGCCAGGACCCGGCTAAGTGCATTAATGTCGATACAATGCGTAATCCGGAATCACTGAAGGCATTTATCTAGAAATACGTGCAGTTGGTATGTTAACGCCCTGCATTCATTTGCATTAGGCAACCAAAATTGTTTAATTCACGTTGGGGAAATATCCAATTCCCGCGACGCCAGCCCATACTCCCAATATTTACAGGTATGAACTCAGAAAGACCCCAGCCTCCGATCCAGAACTCGAAATCCGTAGTTCGTTTGCCTATCATCATCGCGATCACACTGGCGGCGGGAGTGCTGCTCGGGAGTACTTTTTTTAGCGGCGGAAAGAAGCTTTCCGACGTCGCAAAGGGCTATGGCAAGTTCAGGGAAGTGCTGATGCTGGTGGAGAACAATTACGTGGATTCGGTGAATACCGACGAACTGGTGGACTTTTCTATCTCCAAAATGCTTGAAAAGCTCGACCCGCATACGGCATATTTCAATTCGGAGGAAGCTACGGCCGCGAGATCGCAGCTGGAATCAGGTTTCGACGGCATTGGTGTGGAATTTAATATTTACAACGACACCGTTTATGTGGTGACGCCACTGAGCGGAGGTCCGTCGGAAGCGGCCGGTATCCAGAGCGGCGACCGTATTATTTCTGTTAATAAAGAAAACCTCTCAGGCCCTGGCGTTACCAATGCGCAGGTTTACAAGCTGTTGCGCGGTAAGCGCGGTACCAAGGTCGATCTGGCGATAGAAAGGGTAGGATTGAAGGATAAGATGAGTTTCGCCGTGGTGCGCGACCGCATTCCTACGTATTCCGTGGACGCGTCCTATATGGTGGACCAGGAAATTGGCTATATCAAAGTCAGCCGCTTCTCGGAAACCACTTTTGATGAATTTAAATCTGCATTGAAAATATTGAAGGCCGACGGCTTGAAAAACCTCATTCTCGACCTGCGGGGTAATCCGGGTGGCTATATGGAACGGGCCACAAGCATGGCCGACGAATTTATTTCGGGCGATAAACTGCTGGTGTATACCGAAGGCAAGGACAGCCGGTTCGACCGCAAGACACGGTCGCATGTCGAAGGCCTTTTCGAGCAGGGGCCGCTGATCGTACTGGTGGATGAAGGCAGCGCATCAGCCTCCGAGATCCTCGCAGGCGCATTGCAGGACCACGACCGCGCGTTGGTGGTGGGCCGCAGGTCATACGGAAAAGGCCTGGTGCAAATGCCGATCAAACTCAGCGACGGCTCGGAATTGCGCCTGACCATCTCGCGCTATTACACGCCAAGCGGCCGCAGCATTCAAAAACCTTATGAACTGGGGAAAGGCGAAGATTACAGCCAGGACCTTACCCATCGTTATGAAAGCGGTGAGCTTTTTAATGTCGACAGCATTAAGTTCGACAAAAGCAAAGTGTATAAAACCGATGGCGGCCGCGTCGTGTACGGCGGCGGCGGTATTACCCCGGATATTTTTGTTGCAAAAGACACGTTGATGAACAGCAAATACCTGTTTGAGTTGTATTCTAAAAATATTATCCGTGAATATGCGCTTCGCTATGCCAACGAAAACCAGAAAAAGCTGGAAAAGCAGCCGTTTAAGGAATATCTGAAATCATTCCAGGTGTCGGACGCGATGCTGGCCGAACTGGTCAAAGACGCATCGAAGGCAGGAATCAAGCCTAATGAGAAGGAATTGAACCTTTCGAGGTCGCTTATCACCTCGCAAACCAAGGCGATCATCGGTCGCTATGTGTGGGGAAGAAAGCAAAAGAATGGCCTGAACAACGAAGTATTCCAGGTTCTGAACCCGACCGACAATGTTTATCAGCAGGCCGTACAACTTTTCAGTCAGGCGGCGCAGTTGGAAAAAGGTGAGTTCAGCAGTCTGAATATTCCAAAAAATAAAAAGTAATATCATCCACACCATCTCTCAATGTCTCATATTGCATTTATTACCGGAGCTACATCCGGTATCGGTAAGGCCACGGCGGAAGCATTTGCCGGGGCTGGTATAGACCTTATTTTGTGCGGCCGCCGCCAGGAACGCCTCGACGAGGTTGCAGCGGAATTGTCTTCAAAAGTAAAAGTAACCACGCTGGTTTTCGACGTCAGGGACAAAGGTGCTGTACTGGCCGCAGTCGGCGCGCTGCCCGACGATTGGAAAAACATCGATATTCTCGTTAATAATGCAGGCAACGCCCACGGCCTCGGCACGCTCGATGAAGGCGATACCGACGATTGGGACGCGATGATCGATGGCAATGTAAAAGGGCTTCTCTACGTTTCAAAAGCCATTATTCCGTTGCTGCTTGAACGGGGAAAAGGCCATATCGTAAATATCAGCTCGATCGCCGGCAAGCAAACCTATGTGAACGGCGCCGTTTATTGTGCTTCCAAAGCCGCCGTGGAGGTGATCAGCGAAGGAATGCGCCTTGAACTGACCCAGCACGGCATTAAAACAACCAACGTAGCGCCGGGCGCCGTGGAGACGGAATTTTCATTGGTCCGGTTTAAAGGGGATGAAGAGAGGGCCGAAAAAGTGTACCAGGGTTTCGAACCATTACAGCCCGTGGACATCGCCGACGCGATCCTGTACGCCGTCAATGCGCCTGACCGCGTTACGATTGCAGACATTACCATCCTGGCCGGCGCCCAGTCGACGGCTACGACCATCCATCGAAAATAGAATTTTATTTGGCTTCTGGCCATAATGCAGCCGGGACTCGATACCTTTGTCATTCTTTTTTAGGCCTCGACTTCCAGTTTATGGAAGTTGAGGACAATTTTGAATCCCTATGAAAAGTTTCGACCAAAGTTCCGCCGATTCCACCGCCGCCGTGGATTCGACCACAGTGCCCGCTTCCCAGACCGTATTTCCGATTCTTCTGGCGCTGAGTTTCTCCCATTTGTTGAATGACACGATGCAGTCCCTCATTCCATCGATTTACCCGATGGTGAAGGAGTCGTTTCATCTGAGCTTTTCGCAGATTGGTCTCATAACGTTTACGTTCCAGGTCAGCGCGTCGGTTTTTCAGCCACTTGTTGGTTCCTTCACAGATAAGCGGCCGCAGCCATATGCGCTGGCGGTCGGGATGTGTTTTACATTGCTCGGGCTGGTATCGCTTTCCATGGCGGACAGCTTTCATATTGTATTACTTTCAGTAGGTCTGATAGGCATTGGTTCGGCGGTATTCCACCCGGAAGCGTCGCGCGTGGCGCGCATGGCGTCCGGGGGCAAGCATGGGATGGCGCAATCGCTTTTCCAGGTGGGTGGCAACGCGGGCAGCTCGCTCGGGCCGTTGCTGGCGGCATTGATTTTGCTGCCTTATGGCCGGTTCCAGGTGATCTGGTTTTCGCTCGTGGCGTTGCTGGCAATCGTCATCCTTTCGTGGGTAGGCGGCTGGTACAAGCAAAATTTGACTACTGTGGTCAAAAAAGCGACCAGTGCTGTGAGGCAGGAAGCGACTTTGTCAAAATCCAAAGTGGTGGTTTCGATTAGCATTCTGCTGCTGCTGATTTTCTCGAAATACATTTACATGGCCAGCATTTCGAGCTATTTCACGTTTTACCTGATCGATAAATTCGGTGTTTCCATTCAAAGCTCCCAGATTTACCTGTTTGCCTTCCTCTTTTCGGTTGCGGCAGGGACATTCATCGGCGGGCCGGTAGGGGACCGGATCGGTCGTAAATATGTGATCTGGATTTCCATCCTCGGCGCGGCGCCGTTTGCATTGCTGCTGCCTTACGTCGACCTGTTCTGGACGGGCGTTTTGAGCTGCATTATTGGTCTGATCCTATCTTCTGCATTCTCCGCAATCCTCGTCTACGCCCAGGAACTGATCCCCGGCAAAGTAGGGATGATCGCTGGCCTGTTTTTCGGTTTCGCTTTCGGCATCGCCGGTATAGGTTCCGCCATTCTCGGCACGCTTGCTGATAAAACGAGTATTGAATACGTCTTCTGGATTTGCTCATTCCTGCCGTTAATTGGCTTGTTGACAGGGTTTTTGCCTAATTTGGAGAAAAGGAGTTGAGGTTAATATAGCTAATCGGCAACAAGCTTTAAGAATTCGGTTAAGTTGTAAACAGGGAGGAGCGTTAATGCCTGCTCCCGAAATTTCCTATCTCTTGATGTAAGTCAGCACAGTATCCTCAATAGTGATGTTCAGCCGAGTTTTCATACTAGGAATATGCGGATAAATTCTGAAACATATATATACTTTTTAAACTTCAATCCTCAAAATCAACCCCGGATCGGGGCATAACTTCAAATAGTATTCGCGATCGAACGCGTTGCATACGCCAGGGAAATCGCCACGGTGGTTTTCTATGTCGCCGATGAGCTGGAAATGTAAATGCGGCGGCCAGTCGCCGTTTTCGGGATAGGCGCCGATCGCGGCGAAACGAGCCCCGGCCTGAATGCTTTTGCCTTCGTATAAGCCCTCGAGAGAATTCAGTGACAAATGCCCGTAAAGTGTGAAAAAGGTTATTCCACTCAATGCATGGGCAAGGATAATGGTAGGCCCGTAGTCTCCATAGTGGTCGTTGAATGCGAAACTGTGCACGGTGGCGTCGAGCGGCGCGTAAAGCGGTTCTCCTGCGTCCGCCCAGATATCGACGCCGAGGTGAATGCTCCGCGGCTTTTCGCTGTCCGCCGTGAAATGCTTCCGGTGACGGTAAATGACCCGGTCTTCGGCATAGCCTCCTATTCCGTTAAATGTATTTCCTGACAGTAATTCTTCAAAAACATATTCAGTGAAATCACGCGTTTCGGAGAGATCGCGGGTCAGCAAATCGACATTACTGGCGGTAAAATCCAGCTTACGATAAGGCTTCCCATTTTGAACAATATCGATGAATGCGGGGTGCCGGCGGAGTATTTCGGTGAGTTCTGACATTTTCAACAGATTTAAACAAATCTGGCAAGCCACCACGACTTGCCAGATTCACTAATGCATTACTTCGGATCTAATGCCTGCCTGATCCTTTGTGAAACATCCTGCAAATGGTAGCGGGTGTTTTTATCGGCACTTTTGGCAGTTGCGGCATTCAGCGTCGTTTTCAAACTCTCCAAATGCGCCCGGGCAACGGATGGCAAGTCGGTCTTTTCAAGTTCGACGGATCTCGTCGAGAAGCCGTAGGTAATGCCCACCGGAATAGACTGGACATTAGCCCGGCCCGGTTTCAGCAGTGAGATTAATTTTTCAGCATAGACTTTTTGAAGATTCCTGCGGTATAAATCAGTTGCTTTCCCGGTTTTGGTTTCCGACCATATTCCGGCTTCCAGGTCCGTGAAAAGATCATCGAGCGTGTAATTTTTAGCAGAAACACCGGTTTCCATCAGGCGCACGGCGCGGTCGCCTGCGAAAAGGGAAGTCAATGCATATTCCTGCAACGCCTTAACGGCCTCCATACCGGTTTCCGGCTTCACTTTGCTGAGGATATTCTGGTCCAAAAGCCAGGTGGGCGTCTTGAAAAGCTGAGCATTCAAAAAGTCTACGGCTTCTTTTTGTATGGCTTTGGGAACAGTCGTGAAAGTTGGGCCTTCCATGTCGTAGGTAGTTGGTGTGTCGTAAATGCCACCCACATTTTTGATCACGTGGCCCAGGTAGCGGCGGTATTGCGTTACCACATTGCCATAAATTTCATCCAGTTCCTTATAACTCTCGCCGTCCTCCCTGCTCCATTCGATCAGGTTCGGAAGAATGCGTTTCAGGTTTTTGATACCATATTCCGAGGCCTTCATCGCATTGTCGCTGAGGTCTTCGGTCTGGTAGCGGGGGTCGTAAGGGCTGATTTCCGTTCCAAAATGCAGTCGATTGTCCTTGTAAGCCTCTTTGGTCAGGTTGTTGAGCGCCAGCTTCTCGGCTTGTGGATCTTTGGCATCCACAATATTGCTGTAACCCCATTGAATGGCCCATTTGTCGTAATCGCCAATGCGTGGAAAGAGGTTGGTAATGCCATCCTCGGGCTGGGCTACGTAATTAAAGCGCGCATAATCCATAATGGACGAGGTGTGTCCGTGCTCTTCCACCCAGGCCTTGTCACGCAGCTTTTCAACCGGTGTTGCTGAGCTGGCGCCCATATTGTGGCGCAGGCCAAGTGTGTGGCCGATCTCGTGCGATGATACAAAACGAACCAGCTGGCCCATCAATTCATCATCAAACTTCTTGGTGCGGGCTTTTGGGTCCACTGCTGCGGCCTGGATAATGTACCAGTTGCGGAGCAGACGCATTACATTATGATACCAGCCAATGTGGCTTTCGAGGATTTCGCCACTGCGGGGATCGTGCACATTAGGGCCATAGGCATTCTGGATATCGGCAGCGAAATAACGGATCACCGAGTACCGTGCATCTTCGAGGCTCATCGTGGTGTCGCCTTCCGGCCAGTATTCACCGCGAATCGCGTTTTTCCAGCCTGCTTTTTCAAATGCAACCTGCCAGTCGTCGACGCCCAATTTCAGGTATTTGCGCCATTTTTCGGGTGTTGCCGGGTCAATGTAGTAGACGATCGGCTTTTTCGGCTCGATCAGCTCACCGTTTTGTTGCTTGCGCGCGTCCTCGGCATTCTTGGGTTCCAGGCGCCATCTTACGGCAAAGACCTCGGTGTCGGAGCGTTGCGATTCCTCTCCGAATGTGGCATATTGATTGGCAAAGTAACCTACACGACTATCGAAAATACGTTTTTTCATGGGCGTTTTCGGAAGCAGGATCAGCGAGGAGTTCATTTCAAACGTCACCACACCGGCATCCAGCCCCGACGGAAGGTATTGACCGATGGAAGGCACCGGCGTCGGCGTCAGCATCTGAGGCGTTACACTAAACGTTTTGATCGTCCGGATTTCGGTATTGATCGGATAAGTGCAGATTTTGGAAATAAAAGAAGCTTCTTTTTTGAATGCGGCCAGTTTCAGCAGCTGTTTGCTGACGGAGCTCAATGAAAATACCTGGTTATCTGAATTAAAAAACTCGGTAACGTCGATCACTGACGATTTCGCAGGCTCTTTCTTTACTGCTTTTATATCAAAAACACCGATAATAGGGTCAGAATTGGAATTTTTAACAGCCTGGAAAATAGGTTTGGTGCTATCAGGACTGGTCACGACCATCGTCACCGACCGCAGTAGCAGATTATTATCCATTCCTCTTTCCCAGCGGATCATCTGGCGGTTCACTTCCTCGCCCCCGAATATTCCGCCGCCTGCTGCCGTTTTGGAGTAGCGCGTCACAGCCATTATATCGCGGTCCAGCAGCGAATCGGCGATCTCGAAATACCATTTGTCATCGACCTTATGGACAGAGATCATGCCTTTCTGGCTGACGGCATTCGTGCTGTCGATCAGGTCTTTAAAAGCTTTCGGGCCTTTCTTTTTGTCGTCTTTCAGCTTGTCTTTCACGGCCGATGCCATCGCGTCGACGGCCTTGTCGATCTTGACATCCTCCTGTTTTTCTTTCTTTTTCTTTCGCTGCGCGTGCGCGTCGTGCATATACACGAATGCCAGCGCCGCGAGGAGAAGGTAACGCATCAATCTCATAGAGTTGGTTTTTGGGTAAGTATAAAAGTTGTAAATAAATGAGGGCCTGGGATGTTAGCGGGCCATGAGTTCGGCCAGGACACCTTCTTTAAGGGCATATTTTGAAACCTGGATTTGCCGGATGCCGTGCGTTTTGAGCACATAGTCGATCAGGCAGACGGCTACTACGATCATGTCGACCCGGAGTTCGATCATTCCGGGGATCGCCATGCGCTCGTCGTGATTACCGGACAGAATGAGGGCATAGGCGCGATAAAATTCTTCCGGAGGTATGTTAAAATCGGTTTGTGATGTCGGCGACCAGTCGCCGGTGCGGTGGTGAAAGTCGATATCGACGAGGGTATCGAACGTTCCGGACGAGCCTACCAGCTTCTCCGGTGCATATTGATGGACCGCATTGGCCAGGGGGATGAGGTTTTCGTCGAAATGGTTATAAAGGCTGCGGCGATCGGCCTGTGAAAGGGGGTCGTTGCGCATGAATTTTTCCATCAACCGCTGTCCGCCGATTTCGAAGCTCTGTTTCCAGAAGATCTGCGAGCGGTTTCCGATGATGAATTCGACGCTTCCGCCGCCGATATCCATGATCAGGGAAGGTACATCGCCGATATCGGCGCCATGGCGGACACCATAATATATGTACTCGGCCTCGCGGTTGCCGTCGATGACAGTTACCTGTATATTGGTTTTTTCGAGGATTTCGGAGCAGAATTCAGACCGGTTCTCTGCATTTCGGACGGCGCTGGTGCCGAATGCGAAAGTTTTTTCGGGCATGACATTAAACGAATCGAGCTTTTCGCGGAAATAGGAGAGAACGGTCAGCGCCCGGTCTTGTGCCTCCGGCGTGATAATACGCTTGTTGATTCCCCCCAGACCGATCCTGGCGGGCCTGCTTTCGTGGAAAACGGTCTTGAAATGAGCGCCGTTAGGCTCCGCGATAAGCAGGTGAAAAGTGTTGGTACCTAAATCAATTATTCCCAGTCTCGAACTCATATCGGGCTGTTTAATCTGTTAATGACTTTCGTTTCAATGCAATGGATACAAAAATAAACGAATTTTAACGACTTATTTCTTGATTTTCTGTTGGATATAGTTTTTCTTTGCAGTCCGATTTCAGAAACCAATTCAAAGAACATTAGAAATTATAAGCATGCTTATTATTAACATTAAAGACAACGAATCGATTGATCGCGCTCTTAAGCGTTACAAGAAGAAATTTGAAAGAACTGGTACAATGCGTCAGCTTCGTGCCCGTACTGCTTTTGAAAAACCATCTGTTAAGCGTCGTTTCGAAGTTTTGCGTGCCGTTTACAAAGAGAAAACTTACGGTCATTTAGAAGACTAGTTCCTGGCGGAATGGTTCTCTGAAAGACTTCTATAGGATTATTGTATCCATATCATACGTAGAGGAGCTGTCTTGAATAAGATGGCTCCTTTTCGTATGTTCGAAGTATGATAACGCCGTTTCTGGAATTCCTCCAATTTGAAAAGCGCTCCAGTGCGCATACGATCAAATCGTACCAGACTGATCTCGACCAGTTTCAGAAATACCTGCTTTTCCAGTACGACTGCGCAGAACCTGAAACGGCCAAAGCGCCAATGCTCCGGTCGTGGGTGGTGAGTTTGATGGAAGAAGGGCTCAATCCGTCGTCCATTAACCGGAAAATTGCCGCGCTGCGGACTTTCTACAACTATTTAAGAAAGAAAAAGCATATCGACAGCGATCCGACGAAAATCCTGTCGGCCCTGAAAATGCGCAAAAAGCTGCCCGCATTTGTCGAAGAGAAATCGATGGAAATGCTTTTTGAAGAGGGCGTGTTTTCGGATGATTTCGAAGGGCTTCGCGACCGTGTGATTATGGAACTCCTTTACGGCAGCGGGATCAGGCTCTCGGAGCTGGTGGAGCTGGAAATCAAGGACCTCAACCTGCCTGCCCGGACCATCCGCGTCTTCGGAAAGCGTTCCAAGGAGCGGATCGTGCCGGTATCCACTTCGCTGGCGCAACTTCTTCAAAAATACACAGAACAGCGCGCGCCGGAGGAAGATACGGATGTGTTGCTTTTAACAGATTCCAACAAGGCCATTTACCCGGTTTTTGTTCAGCGGAAGGTCAAGCAATATCTGTCGGCTGTCACTACACTGGCGCAAAAGAGCCCGCACGTGCTCAGGCATACGTATGCGACGCATTTGCTTAACCGCGGCGCGGATCTCAATGCGATCAAGGAGCTGCTGGGCC
>CBIHPQ010000126.1:0-15731 GCA_966211825.1 uncultured Dyadobacter sp.
TATGAATATTGTTGTGGATTCCGGGAATACCTTTTCGAAGATCGGATGGTTCGAGGGCGAAAAACTTATACGCTATACGACGCACCTGGAATTCCCGGAACTGATCCGGAACGTCAGGGCTGAACTGCCGGAATATCTGTTTTTTTCGTCGGTCGGGCGGACGCAGGAAGAGTTTCAGGAGGCATTAGGCGAGCCGCTCAGGATCATGGGGTTGACGCCGGATACACCGTTGCCCATTACCAAGCATTACGACACGCCTCAGACGCTCGGTGCCGACCGCATCGCAGCTGCGGCAGGCGCTAACTTTCTTTTCCCGGAAGAAGATCTCGTGGTAATCGACATGGGCACCTGCATTACCTACGATCTCATCGACCGCAACGCCGCATTCCAGGGCGGCTTAATTTCTCCCGGCGTGCGAATGCGATTCAATGCAATGCATACGTTTACTAAAAGACTTCCACTTTTTGAGCCTGAAAAAGAACCGGATTTAATCGGAAAAAGCACCCGCCAGGCCATGCAGAGCGGTGTCATGAATGGCACACTTGCTGAAATCGAAGGAATTATTGAACGTTACCGACACAATTACCCAACTTTACGCGTAGTATTATGTGGTGGGGATGCTGCTTTTTTTGAAAGTAGCTTGAAACCACCCATCTTTGCGGTGCCGGAACTGGTTTTAATAGGATTGAACAGAATTTTAACATATAATGTCTCTTTACAGTAGAATAGGAATAATCACGCTTGCCATTACACTCGGTTGGAGTTGTACAAATCTTGCAAAAGCACAAGGATTGGGCAATTCTCCGTATTCGTCGCTCGGAATGGGCGAGTTTTACGGAGATGCATATTCCGACAATACTGGAATGGGAGGGGCCGGCGTCAGCACTGCAAGCGGTTTCCAGGTCAATAACCTCAACCCGGCACTCTGGGTACGAAACCGGTTCACGACGCTCGACGTCGGGCTGGTTGGTCAGTACAAAGATATCGCCTCCGGTAACCTGAAACAGGGAAATGCAGGTGGAAACCTTGCATACCTGTCATTGTCGTTTCCCATCACATCGAAATGGGTGATAGGCGCTAACTTGAAGCCTTACAGCTTCATTGACTACGAAAACACATTTACCCGTCCGGTCTCCGGCTCGCCTGGTGTTGCACAATATACGGTTTCCGGAAAAGGAGGCGTGAACAAGGCATCTCTGGTCAACTCTTTTCAGATAGGCCGCTATGTCAGCCTGGGTCTCGAGAGCAGCTACTTCTTTGGGAATGTACGCAGAGCGTCCGATGTATTGCTGTTTGTCAATGGATCGGCTTCCGACTATATGGTAAGCCTCAACGAGCGTAATACCTATTCGGATATCGCGTTCCGGGCGGGTGGTACCGTTAGGATCCCTATTAAGAAAGAGAACAAGCTGAATCTCAACCTCGGTGGTGCGTATAGTTTCAGCACTTCATTAAATGCCACCAAAACCACTTCTTTTGAGCTTACACAAGGCTCTTTCCCCGTTGCAGAACCGGATACACTCGAAAACAATCTGGGAGGGTCGATGAAGGTTCCTGAACAATATCAGGTAGGAGCAAGCCTTGAATGGCCGTTCAAATTGACGCTTTCGGTGGATTACAGCCATCAGACCTGGTCACAATACAGAGGTTTCGGAAACGTGAACGAGAGCCTGAGAGATGTGAACCGCCTTCATGTAGGTGCGGAATACATCCCTCGTTTTGCATCACTCAATTACTTTGACAATGTACGGTATCGCGTTGGTTTCAGCACAGGCAACACGCCGTATGTAGTGGGCACCACGAAGGTCAACGACACGAACGTTAGTCTTGGTTTTACCTTCCCGATGGGCCGAGGTTATGCCAACTTCCTGTCGGTAGCACTGGTAGGAGGGCAGCGTGGTACCAACTCCGGAGGCGCTATCCGCGAGCGTTACGGACGTGTGGTTCTGGGTATAACACTCCTGGAAAGATGGTTTGAGAAAAGACGGATCGATTAACAGCAGTTATATGCTTACAAAGAGCATTCAAAAGTTTGTATTAAAAGGAGATAATCACTTATCTCCTTTTTGTATTCTGGCGCTTTGTGCGCTGCTTTTTACGGCTTGCGAATCCAAAAAGGACAAGATAGGGGCGGTTTACAACGGGCCGCTGGAAATTGTCAACGATCTTGTCGTCAAATACAGTGAGCAGGGGAATATGAAAGTATACGTCAAAACGCCCAAATCGCTTACTTACCAGAATGAAACCCGCGTGTTCCCGGATTCGGTCAATGTCACTTTCTTCGATTCGCTGGGAACGGTGGTGACTACGCTTCGCTCCGATTCGGGCAGGTACGACCGCAATGCGGACGTGTACATTGTCAAGGGACATGTGCGGGTCGTAAAATTAGAAACACATCAAATCCTCACAACAACGGAGCTCAATTGGAGCCCGGGGACAAGAAAGGTATTTACGGACAAGCCATTGTCGATCAGAAATACGCAGTCCCCGGAGATCACCAATGCGATAGGAATGGATGCCGAGCAGGATTTTTCGCGGATCAAACTGCGAAAGATGACCGGCATTATTGCTCCGAAGTTTAATCCTTAATCAGGTTTGCCATCGGCCAATGCCCTGCGTACAAACTCGATCGGCGTATAAACGCTGTCCTTTCCCCATTTCATAGACAGGAAGCTCACGATCTCCGCAACTTCGATTTCGGTCAGTTTGGGGTTCGGCGGCATCGGTCGGCTGAACTTTTTGCCATTCACGATGATGGTATCGCTCATTCCATACTGAATAATGCACGCCACCCGGGCTTTGTCCGAAATGATCGACGATCCGGCGATAGGAGGGTAGAGGTTAGACATTCCAGTGCCTTCCATCTGATGGCAGTTGGCGCAATGCGTCATATATAATTGCTGCCCTGTCACAAAATACTGCTCGCTTTTCAATTCTTCCGAGCTGCGGCACGAAGCCAGGCCGCCCAGCACGAGAAACGCGAGAATGCGGGCCGTGGCGGCAACGTTACCTGTCAGTAGTTTCATTTTTTGTATTCAGCCAGTAACCGCTCCATATCGTTGAGCAACTTCTTCGTCCCTTCCTCGGTAGTACCGTCGTACATACCTCTTACGTGCTTTTCCTTATCAATGAGGATGAACGCACCACTGTGAATATAGCCACCCTGCACAGTCGTGTCTTCTTTCGCCGTAGACATGTAGTTCTTTTGGCCTATTTCATAAATTCTGGCCTTGTCGCCTGTCAGGAACTGCCATTGCCGGCCTTCAACGCCCAGATCTTTCGCAAACTTGTTCAGTACTGCCGGCGTATCGTGTTCGGGGTCAATGGAGTGGGAGAGGATCATCACGTCGGGATTACCTTTGTATGCCTCGTACACCTTTACCATTTGTTTTTTCATTACGGGGCAAATGGTAGGGCAGGTTGTGAAGAAAAAGTCGGTTACGTAGATTTTGTTTTCGACAATTTTCTCGGTAATCGTATCGCCATACTGGTTTAGAAAAGCAAATTTCGGGATCTTGTTATAAATGGTGTCAACGACTTCCTTTCCATCCACAGTCTTCTTCACCCAGTCGCGCTCCCCCAGGATTGGCAGCTTCTTTTCTGAATCACCGCAGCCGGTAATGGCCGTAAGAGCGACAGACGCAAACAGGGAGTGGAAAAGAATTGATTTTACTTTCGAGTTCATAAAAGGTTATTCTAAAAATGTCTTGGCCTCCTGAATGGACTTCAGGGTAGCCTGCTTTACGAGCAATATCTTTTCTTTCTCGCCTTCGAAATAAAGAACAGCTTGTTTGGAATCCAGTTTTTTGGCCGAATCACCGCGATATGCATGCATCCAGTCCATCATCAGTTTGTCGGCATCATTCAGTTTCTGGTTCAGGTCAACTGCTTTGATGCGTTGCTCAGCCATGGTATTACTGCTTACTCCTACATTTTGCAGACTGTCTATGCCTTGTATTTTCTTCGAAAGCTCCGATTTCAGGCTCACAATATCTTCCTGCTTAGGCATTACTTCGTCGTGGATGGCCAGGACTTCTGTTTCGAGGCCGGCTACTTTCTCCTTGTCCTTATCCTTGCAAGCAAAGCAAAATGGAATCAGGAATGATAGTAGGATAAGGTTTTTCATATAAAATTGAGTTAACCGAATGGGTGTATTTTAATCTCTCAGGATCATCTCGCGCGCATTGTGCAGCACGGCTTCCGACGGGTTATGTCCGCCGATCATTTGGGCGATCTCCTGTACACGTTCATCGATGGTGAGTTTTTTTACCCTGCTGACGGTCTTGTCGGAAGAGTGGTCCTTGTAAACAAAATAGTGTGCATCGCCGCTGCTGGCGATCTGGTGCAAATGGGTGATGGCGATAATCTGGTGGTTAACAGCCATGTTTTGCATCATTTTTCCCATTTTCTTGGCGATCTCGCCCGAAACGCCGGTATCGATCTCGTCGAAAATAATGGTCGGCAATTTTCGCTTGTCGGCGAGTATATACTTAATAACCATCATCAGCCGGGAAAATTCCCCGCCGGATGCAACTAATTTCAGTTCCTGGGGAACAATGCCTTTATTTCCACTAAAAAGGAATGTTACGGAATCGATACCGGTGATGGTTGGCATAGTATCGGTAATCTGGATGCTGAGCGACGCATTGGGAATACCCAACTCGTACAATCTGTCCAGAATAAGCTTTTCAATGGCTTTGGTGACTTTTCTGCGTCGGTCGGATAGTACTTTCGCACCAGCAAGCATCTTGTCGTGCGTTTGTGCAACTTTCTTTTCCGACGCGGCGAGCTCTCCGTCCAGGTTCATGACAATGCTCAGCTTGCCCTGTAATTCGGCCTCGATAGCCAGCAGTTCCCCGACGGTCGATACCTGGTGTTTTTTGAGTAAAGAATAAATAAGGTCCAGGCGCTCCTGTACCACTTCGGTCCGCGCTGAATCCAGCTCCACATTCCCATTCACCTGGTCTATTTCATCCGCGAGGTCTCGGAGTTCGATCAGGGCGCTTTGTGCACGTTGCCGCAGGACATCGTATTCAGTAACAAGCCGGGACGCTTGGGTTAGTGATCCAATGGCGCTTTTCAGCAGGTCAAGTGCAGAATTTTCGGGATTGTCGAGATAGGCGTGGGCTAGTTGGAGCCGTTCTTTGATCTCTACCGCATTTTCAAGGATTGTTAGCTCCTGTTCCAGTTTTTCCTGCTCATCGCCTTTCAATCCTGCATTATTCAATTCCTGAAACAGAAACTGGTCATAATCAAACTCTTTGCGGAGCTGGTGCGCCTGCCTTTTCAACTCGTCGAACGCTTTTACAGCCTCGCGGTAAGCATTGAAATCGGCTAGGTAAGATTTGAGCAATTCCGCATTTTCAGCATAGGAATCGACTACCCGTAACTGGAACTCATTGTTACCGAGCAATATCGAATCGTGCTGTGAATGGATATCGAGGAGCTGCATGCCTATCCTGCGCAATGTGTCCAGGTTGACGGGCGTGTCGTTGATAAAAGCCCTCGACTTACCCGCGGCCGAGATTTCCCGCCGCACAATGCATTCGTCGGAAAAGTCCAGGTTTTCGTCTTCGAAATTGGGTGCCAGATCGTAACCCGTCAGGTTGAAGGTGCCTTCGATGACGCACTTTTCATTGCTGTCGTACAAAGATTTCGCATCTGCCCTGTTTCCAAGCAGCAGGCCTATTGCACCAAGCATAATGGATTTACCAGCACCCGTTTCACCTGTAATGATGTTCAGGCCGGGGTCTGGTGACATTTCTAGGTGCTTTATCAGCGCATAGTTTTTGATCAGTAAATTAGAAAGCATGTCTAATTTAGGCAGCAGATTGCCGGAGATGGTGCAACCTGGCTAGGATGAAGGGAATCAAGGTCGTCTCCGATACGAATATAGGCATGATCTTCCCAATTAAGAAATATAACAGGAAGTAACCCGGATTTTATAAAGTCGCATGCCTGCTGGGTGGTACAACACCTTCATCGTCGTCATAAACCACTTCATAAAGGTCGGAGATTGCGATCTGGTGCTTGTGGTCGCGGGTATCTTTCAACACAAGATATGCCCCGTCAATGGATATTAATCTGCCAAAAACAGTGTTTCCGTTAGAGAGAACAGCATTGATGGGCTGTTTCTGTAAAATGCCTTGCTTACTTTTTATTTCGTCGGGTTTGACCCGTGTTAACCGTTTGCTCATTCCTATAATCTGCTACATAGATAGCCTTTGGTACAGCTGGGTTTTCGAAGGGTCGAGATTAACCAGCAGGGAGTAGGCCTGTGCCCGTTGCTCGGGCAAGCCTTCGATCAGTATTTTGTATAACTCGTCCGATTTTGCGTCGAAGAACGAGTTAACAACAACGCTCGCGGGCCGGAGCTGGTTGACATCTTTAATGGTATTCAGAAATTCCAACACTTTCGCCCGCGTTTCGGCCGGATTTTGCGTCGCTACATCCAGTCCCTGGCGGTAATATTTATACATGCCTTCGCGGAAAGGAGTAAACTGCTGGCTCATCAGGTTTTCTATCAGCCAATAGCGGTTTTTTGAATCGCCATTGGCATCCCATCCTTTTTTGTTGGGCGAAGAATTTCGGGCCTGGTTCACGAGATTAAATGCCTTTTGAACATAAGGAGAGCCACCCATTTTGCTGTATGAGTCATAATCGAATATCAACGCAATGTTGGCATAGAACGCGAGGATGTAAGGCAGCTCTTCGGTATAGCTGTTTTCGTTGAAATACAGCTGTGTGCTCGGCAGGTAATTGAATGTCATATTCTTGTCGACATAGGTAAACAAGACCGTTTCGTAGGTCGAGTTAAAAACCGGCCGGGACACTACCAGCTGCGCATTGCCTTCAAAACTGCCCTGGCCCAGCGACCGCATCAGGTTTACATTGAGCTTGCATTTGATTTTCTCTTCCTTGGCAAACTGATCATTCGTCCAGCGCGTATTGTTGAGAAAATCATTCATATAAGTCTGCAACTGGTTCATCGACTGCGGATCAGTCTTTTGCTGCGCAACCAATTGCTCATAGTTGAGATTGACGGTAAACTGGAATTCCTGTGCATACGCACGTTGCCCGAGCGCGCCGAAAAGCAGCGGAATTGTCAGGATCAGTAGTTTTATGCTTCGCTCCATTTGGCTAGTACGATGTTAAGAATGTCCTGCGCAACCTCGTCTTTGGATTTAAGGTCGAACTGCTGAACATTTTTGTTCTTGTCAATAACGGTTATTTTGTTGGTATCGTGTGCAAACCCTGCTCCGGGATCGTTCAGAGAATTGAGTACAATATAATCGAAATTTTTCCTGTCGAGCTTATCCTTTGCATGGCTGAGTTCATTCTCTGTTTCCAGCGCGAAACCGATGATCAACTGCCCCGGCTTTTTGAGGCTGCCCAGACTTCCCGCGATGTCGGTTGTTTTGGCAAGGTCCAGCGTCATGCTGTCGCCCTGCTTTTTGATCTTTTGCTCCGCAACTTGCCGTGGCGTGTAATCTGCGACGGCAGCCGCAAAAATGATCAGATCGCTGCCTTCGAAACCGTCCTTCGCTGCATCGAACATCTGGCTGGCAGTTTCGACAGCGATCGTACGGATATTCGGGTTTGAAGCTTTCAGATGTGTAGGCCCGCTCACGAGCGTCACCTGTGCGCCCGCCGCCGCGAAAGCTTCCGCAATGGCATAACCCATTTTGCCCGAAGAACGGTTACTGATAAAGCGGACGGGATCAATCGGCTCCACGGTCGGACCAGCAGTGATCAGGACGCGTTTGGAAGCGGCTACCGGCCGGTCTGCGAAGTGGGTGTCCAATATTTTTACAATATTTTCAGGCTCGGCCAACCGTCCGTCGCCGATCAACCCGCTGGCGAGTTCTCCGTGCTCAGGGGAAATGAAAAGGTTGCCGTAGCTGACCAGCTTTTCAATATTATGTTGGGTCGAAGGATGCTTGAACATGTCCACATCCATTGCCGGTGCAAAGAACACGGGGCATCTGGCAGAAAGGTAAATGGCTGTCAGGAGGTCGTCACAATGGCCGCTGGCGCATTTGGAGAGCGTTTTTGCCGTTGCGGGCGCAATGATGATGAGGTCAGCCCAAAGCCCGAGCTCGACATGGTTATTCCATTCGCCCGTTTTATTTTGGGTAAACGAAATAAGTACCGGGTTCTTGGAAAGGGTCGAAAGCGTCAGCGGTGTAATAAATTCCGTGGCCGACTGGGTCATCACCACACGAATTTCCGCTTCGGCCTTTACGAGCAGCCGCACGAGCAACGCGGATTTGTAAGCGGCAATGCTACCTGAAATGCCCAGCAGGATCTTTTTACCTTTCAGATTCAATGTACAAGGATTTGAATAATGGGTCCGCGGCCTGGTCCGTGGCGCAATGGATGTAAAGTTAAATAGATAAAAACAAAAAGCCCGCCATCAATCAGATTCATGGCGGGCTTCGTGAAATGCTATGCTATTATTCTTCGGTTGTATCGCGGTAGCTGTGGTAAGTTTTTCCTTCGATAAATTCATCGATTGAAATACTTCCCGCCTTAGGCATACGCTCGTAAAATTTCGAGATTTCGATTTGCTCTCTGTTTTCAAACACTTCTTCAAGGTTATCCACACCGGAAGCAAATTCGGCCAGCTTGTTGTTCAGCTCTTCTTTCATTTTGCTGGAAATCTGGCGTGCTCTTTTGGAAATGACCGATACGGATTCATACAGGTTACCTGTTACCGCCGCTATCTTGTCTGTATCACGGGTAATGATCGATGGATTCGTTGCCATAATGGTCTGATATAGTTAGAATTTTAAAACAAATATAATAAACCCCTATTGCCCGTTAGGTGCTGTAATTGCAGGGGTGGTGACCTTCGCCGGCTTGGTGGTCGGGTCTGGCTGAGATTCTTTAAGTTTCTGTCTTTCCGCTTCTGCCTTGGCGATCACCTGGATCTGCTTCTGGCTGTCGTCGTACATTTTTTCGGCGTCGCGGTTGTACTTGCCAGTCGGGTATTTGTCAACAAGTTCCTGGTAGAATTTGACAACATCCTGAAACCTTTCTTTCTGCTTGTCGGTGAAACTGTTAGAAGCCAGGTTAAACTGTGATTCCACTTTCAGGAAGGCAAGCTCCTCATTATACTGTGAATCGGGGAAGTCTTTCCGGAAATTTTCAATCGAAATAACCGCCGATTTCAGGGACATCGGGTTAAAGTCACTGATCTTGTGGTACAGCCGCGCACGCTCGTAGGCTTTCTTTTCCAGCTTCGACCTCAGTTCCAGAATGTATCGCGTACATTCTTCACGGAAAGGGCTGTCAGGATAAGTGTTGATGAAATCCTGCATGGCCGAAATCGCCGTAAAAGTGCTCGTCTGGTCAAGGTTGTATGGCGAAGAGTCCTTGTACAATGAAAAAGCGTGCATATACAAAGATTCCTGCGCGTAGTCGCTCCGTGCGTAGGTATCGTAAAATTTCTTGAAAAGAAACTGGCTGGTATTGTACTGGCTCTGATGGTATTGCGTGTATGCGTAGTAGAACTGCGCAAGCTCCGATTCGGTGCTTCCTTTCAGCAAAGGGATCAACTCCTCAAACAGCAGTCCTGCGCGGTAGTAGTCCGCCTTTTTGTAATAGGCCATGGCAGCATCGTATTTCTGCTGATCCGTACCTGTCTTCTGTAACTTGGAGAACTTACTGCAGGAAGTAACAACAAGGATTGCAATGAAAAGCAAGAAATAGCTTGCCGGACTGTTTTTTCGCATATTAACTGCAAAGGTAATAAAAAAAGCTACATCATCCATAACGAATGCGTAGCTGATATAGTGTTAAAAGTTAGCCTATTGCTGATGGCGAACAAGCATTTTCTTGGTAGCCACTTTTTTGCCATCGACCGACAACTGGTAAAAGTACAGCCCGGTAGGCATGTCCCTCGTATTTACACGCAGTTTGCGATCGTTCTTGTTAAGCGTGAATTCCTGAATCTGCGAACCCAGTACGTTGTAAAATGTCAGTTTCGCATCACGCAGGCCTGTTGAAATCGTAAAGTCTATTTCTGCATATTCACTGGCAGGATTAGGATAGACGTTGGAGACTGAAATTTTGTCACTCACAAACAGAAGTTCTTCGGCTCTCAACTGTGCTTCCAATGCGGGTGATTTTCTTTCACTGCCTTTTTCAGTTACTTCAACCGTCAATGCGTTGTTATCGGCCGCGGACGCAGATGCAAAAAGGAACGAAGTGTAGAATGTATTCAGCGCTTTTGGATTTTGCAAAGTCAGCGGCTTGTAAGTAACTCCGCTGGAAAAGTTCGAGAATTTGATGTTTTGGGTAGCGGGGGCCTTCTTTTTGCCGACCATATTAAGGCGGCTTCCCCCCGACACATTTTGGGCCTGTAACCCGTGAAAGCTCAGGGCTAAGGCTAAAATGAAATATATAAAACGTATAGTTCTTTTCATAGCTGCAATCGGATACTTTTTACTAATGCGTTATGTATTTTAGCTGAAAAGTACGCTACAAAAATATAGAGAAATAATTGTATATTCAAAATATATTGTGCGAACGGGTAACTTTATTTTTGTATGGTAAAAAATCGTGCCGACAGCTAACCCCGGACAACTTCGGACTAAAACTTATTTTTCCTGCCAGGTCGTCTTGGCCTTCGTCGGTTTCTCTGCTATACGCCAATTGAAGCCATCCAGTTGCCTTTCAGCGGGTTTTATTTTCGACGGCGGTATCAGTTTTCCGTCAGGTTTCCCGATGAATGCGATCCGCTGGACCCGGTTATCTTCAAAAAGCAGGTTCATTCTCCCACACTCTACCCTGTTCAAACCGATATTTTTCTGCTTATCATCCACTGCATAATATGCACTTTCCCCATTGCCATCTACAAGAACTTGTTTCAGTTTGTTTCCGGTCTGAAAATAGGCATTGATAGTCCGTCCTTTTACCTGGTTGAATTGCTTCACGAGCGTATCTTCCGTGATCACGAACGATTTTCCTTTGAGCAACATCCGGTTAATCTCATTGCTGACCAGAAAAGCGGTGATCGAATCGGCTTCCATTTGGTAATGCTGGTCGCTCCAGAGGATCGGTTTGCGGAAAAATCGGATGATCGAATCGGCTGTGTTATAAGTGATCGAATCACATTTTCCCTGGAAATCGGATTTGTAAATAAATACATTCCGGTCACCGATCAGCTTTCGCGTGCTGTCACGTGCGTTCTCGTACGAATAAAGCGTGTCGGCGCGGATGTAGAGCGTGTCTTCGGATACGACATTTCTCACGTAGGCATGCCCGAAAATTTTGGAATAACCTTTTGTTTTCCAGTAATATCCTTCGTCGCCGTTGAGGACCGTTTTGTCCTTTTTAGCAACAATCTCCACATTTCCTTTTCCCCGGCCGTCATTGGTTTTACCATCCACAACCAGCGAATCCGCGGTGAGTGTATACGTTTCGTTGTCAACCGTCGTGCGGGTATGAAATGTAGACTGCGTCGACTCCGTGTTATACTGCCCCTTGGTCCCCACTACCGTGCCGTCTTTGTTGACGATCCTGGTCTTCCCGTTAAAGTACGACCATTTCGTAAGCGAGTTATACAGCAGCGTATCCGTCGTGAGCGTGTACTTTTTGTTTACCAGCTTTACGCTTTTATAATAGGTAAATTCTTTGGTAGTCGTATTGTAAAAACCTTCTTTGCTGGTGAGCACATTCTCCTCGTCGACGGTCCGGCCAGGTTGCTTGTAGTAGGCGATCCCATTAGCCATATCGTATTCAATTTTCCGTGTTGTAAGTGTTTTTTTGGTGTCTTTCATCACCGTTTTCTTCCCACTTACAATCGCCAGCCGGGTATTTCCGTAATAATAGAGCGTATCTCCCGTCACTGTTATCGTATCACCCTGGACGATTCTGACATTGCCAAAGGCTTCAATGAGATTGGAATTGATGTGCTGGATGGCCAGGTTGCTGTATAAAAGTGCTCCCTTATGTTTAAAAACGCCATTCGTAACACGTCGCAAATCGTCTCCGGGTTGGTTGATAATTTCCAGCTCGTCCGATTTCAGGATTTCTACCAGGTCCTCGTTTTGAGGGGACTGCGTTTGTGGTAATGCTTTCTGTGCGAACAGATAAGGCGAAAAAATCAGTAAGGCAAAGAACGTCAGTTGAAATATATTTCTTTCGATATTGATGACGCCGAAAAGTTTAAAAGGGTTGCAGTTTACCGCGCTATTTTTTTTCTTCATGTTGCTTTTCTTTCTCTTACCTTTGGCTGGATACTTTCCCGTTGCCATCCGGACGAAGAGATAAATCCAAATCTCATTTATTCAAAAGTACATCAAATACGATTCGCAGGTTCATGTTGGATTCGTTTTTAACTTTTATTAACCAACACACGCCGGATCTGAAACAACAGCCGACTTTGCTGGCCGTAAGCGGTGGCATCGATTCGGTGGTAATGACACATCTGTTTCATAATCTGGGACTTCCGGCGGCTATTGCGCATTGTAATTTTGGTTTGAGAGGGGAGGAGTCGGACGGTGACGAGGCTTTTGTCCGCGAACTGGCCTCCCGTTACAATTTTCCGGTTTTTGTGACAGCCCCCGATGTCAAAAGCTTCTCGAAAACGCAGTCTGTTTCCACGCAGATGGCTGCCCGCGAGCTGCGATATGAATGGTTCGAGAACATCAGGCGGGAAGCTGGCTACGAATGGATCGCCACTGCGCACCATGCCAATGATTCACTGGAAACTTTGTTGCTCAACCTGGCGCGCGGGACGGGCCCTGCGGGATTGACGGGGATCGCGCCTGTCAACGGCAGGCTGATCCGGCCATTAATCTTTTCAAATCGCGCGGAGGTGCACCAGTATGCTGCGGAGCACCACATTCGCTGGCGGGAAGATCGCACCAATGACACGGATGATTACCACAGGAACAAGATTCGGCACCATGTAATTCCTGTTCTGTCGGAGTTGAACCCGTCGCTGGAATCGACCTTCAATGCCTCCTCGGAACGACTGCGTGCGGCAAATGCATTGCTGGAAGAATACCTCGAACAATGGAAAACGCAGATTGTCAGGGAAGGCGCCGGGACTGTTCATATCCCGATCAATGAAATTCTTGGCCAAAGCGAGCCCGCTTACCGCCTTTGGGTCATCTTACAGGATTTCGGTTTTCCATACAGCCAGATCCGCAGCATCATAACTGCACTCGACGGGATTCCGGGCAAACGATTTTTTTCACCAACTCATATTTTGCTGATTGACAGGGATTATCTGGTACTAAAAGCACAGTCCGGAAATTTCAGTGACGAAGAGCTGGTTATAAAAGGCCCTGACCTGACAGTGGACTGGAACGGCGCCCGGCTCACGTTGCGTACATTGCCCGACGGAACTTCCGTTCAGTTCGACAAATCGACCATCGCCGTCGACCCGGACCTGCTCACATTCCCGCTCACCCTGCGCAAATGGCGCCAGGGAGACATGTTTCAACCATTCGGAATGGGCGGTAAAAGCAAAAAGGTAAGCGACTTACTGATCGACAACAAAGTCGATCGCTTCGAAAAGGATAGGACCGGGGTGTTGGTCAATGCCAATGGCGAGATTATCTGGGTCGTGGGAGTCAGGGCAGATGAGCGGTTTAAACTCACTGATGCCTCTGCCAACGTGGTAATGATTTCCTTTCACACTTTGTGACAGTCGTATGCTGTTTTCGGCGCCGCTAGCTTGGCCGCATTTGAGGTAGCACTACATTTTAAATAGTGGTATGGTTTCGGAATTTTTCGGTCTCAGAAGCTGTGAGGCACATGAGGCATTGTCCTGGTAGCCTATATTTGTATATAAAATCTATATTGATAATAATTTGCAATCATGACCGAGCCCGAAGCGAGTATTACCACCCCTTAATCGCCCCGCCCTGAAACACCCTCGCCGCCGTCTCCTCAACCTCCTTCGACTGGTACGACTGCACGTATTTCTTTACCTTTTCCGCATTCTTATTATCCTCGCGCGCTACGATGAGGTTCACGTATGGCGAGTCTTTGTCTTCGATCAGTAGCCCGTCGCGGGTGGAGATCAGTCCGGCTTTGCCTGCGAAGTTGTTGTTGATGATGGCCAGGGTTACGTTGGCGTCGTCGAGCGTGCGGGGGAGCTGCGGAGCTTCCAGTTCGAGGATTTTGAGATTTTTAGGATTTTCCGCAATGTCGATCACTTTGGGAAGCAGGCCAACGCCATCTTTGAGCTTAATCAGCCCATATTTTTGCAAAAGGAGCAGGGAGCGGCCGCCGTTGGTGGGATCGTTCGGGATCACTATGGTATCGCCGGGTTTCAGGTCTTTAAGACTTTTGATCTTTTTGGAATAACCTGCAATAGGGTATACAAATGTGTTGCCAACAATGGCGAGCTTGTAGCCGCGCTCTTTCACCTGCTCGTCGAGGTAAGGCTTGTGCTGGAATGCATTCACGTCCACATCGCCATGGCTCAATGCCTCATTAGGCACCACGTAGTCGTTGAAAGTGATGAGTTCGACGTCGAGTCCGTATTTTTCTTTCGCTACTTTCTGCGCAGCCTGCGCTACTTCCAACTCGGGGCCAACGGCAATTCCCACCTTAATATGGTTAGGATCGTCGTTTTGCTCTGCTTTTTTACTGCACCCTGAAGCCAGCACAGCCACAAGCCCGAAAGTGAGGAGGAATTTTTTGCCGTTTTTCATTTTTATAAGTATTTGGTATTAAAATAATAGCAGTGTTTTCAACGGTGATCCACCCGCTTCGAAAGCCGGTCGCCCAGGAACTGGATGACGAACACCAGCCCGATCAGCAGCACCAGCACAATGTTCATAATCACGGCGTCGTACCCAATATAGCCGTATTGGTAGCCTATCTGCCCCAGGCCGCCAGCGCCCACCGCTCCGCCCATCGCCGAATAGCCTACGAGCATGATAAGCGTAATGGAGGCGACGTTTACGAGCGAGGGTAATGCTTCCGGTAGCAGCACCTTGCAAACGATTTGCATAGGTGTAGCGCCCATGGCACGGGCAGCTTCGATCAGCCCCGCCGGGACTTCGATCAAACTGTTTTCGACCATCCGCGCGATAAACGGCGCGGCGCCTACGCTAAGCGGTACCAGCGCGGCACTCACACCGATAGACGTCCCCACCACCACGCGGGTGAACGGGATCATCCACACGATAAGGATAATGAATGGAATGGCCCTGAAAATATTGATCACGACCGAAATGACATTGTTCAGCATTCGGTTTTCCAAAACCTGCCCCTGCCGCGTCAGGAATAGGATAATGCCGGTAGGCAAACCGAGCAGAAAGCCGAAAATGCCGGCAGTGACGGTCATAAAAACGGTTTCGCCGAGACCCGCAAGCAGGAGCGACACGATGGGATCAGACATATCCTAACAATTCAACTTTGATTTGATGATAAATAAAGAAGTCGATGGCCTTCTGGTAATTCTCGGTCCGGCCGGAAAGCGCAACCAGGATCACACCGAAATGCTTATCGCCGACATGGTCCATTTGCGCGCTGATGATCTTGGTATCGATCTCGAACAGCCGTGCGGCCTGGGAAAGGAGCGGCTGATCGGCCGTATCGCCGGTGAGCCGCAGCCGGAGCAATGGCGACATGCTGCCTTCATTAAGCGCCGTAACGCGCTGCCGGTAATGCTCGGGGACTTCCACATGCAGGGACGCGCTGATGAACGATCGCGCGAGCTCGGTTTTGGGGCTGGAAAAAATCGCATTCACCGTCCCTTT
>CBIHPQ010000127.1:0-15715 GCA_966211825.1 uncultured Dyadobacter sp.
CGGCTGGTTTTCCATTTAAACGTCGGTGAATTGCTGCATGTCGATCAGCCGCTTGTACAGCCCCTCGCGTGCGATCAGCTCGGAATGATTGCCCTGCTCGATGATCCTGCCTTCTTCCAGTACCAGGATCGTGTCCGCGCTCTGGATCGTACTGAGGCGGTGGGCAATCACGAGTGAAGTCCTGTTTTTCATCAGGTTATTCAACGCTTCCTGCACCAGCTTTTCCGACTCGGTATCCAGGGCCGAAGTAGCTTCGTCGAGGAGCATGATCGGCGGGTTTTTCAAAACTGCCCTGGCAATGCAGATCCGCTGTTTTTGTCCACCCGAAAGCTTCATACCCCGGTCGCCGATGTTGCTGAAATAGCCTTCCTCGGTTTCCATAATAAACTCGTGCGCATTGGCAATGCGGGCCGCTGCTTCCACCTGTACCATGGTCGCGTCGGGACTTCCGAATGCGATATTCTGGTAAATGGTATCATTAAAAAGCATGGATTCCTGGTTCACCAGGCCGAACATCGACCACAAAGATTCCTGTTTGATCTTCCTTACATCGATGCCATCGATCATCACCTGGCCTTCGGCAGTATCGATAAACCGGGGCAGCAAGTCCATGAAGGTCGATTTCCCACCGCCCGAAGGCCCTACCAATGCCACCGTCTTGCCTTTCGGAATGGTCACATTAATGGATTTCAGGACCGGTCGTGAAGGGTAGGAGAAGGACACATTTTCCAAACGGATAGAATCGTTGAAATCCTTCATATCGATCGCATCCGGTGCGTCCTGGATCTCCGGTTTTTCGTCGATGAGGTCGAGTACGCGCTCGCCTGCCGCAATACCCGCGTGAATGGTACTGAATGACTCGGTCAATGCTTTTGCCGGGCGCATTACCTGCGAGAAAATACCGATGTAGGTCACGAATTTGGATACGTCGAGATCAGAATTGTTATCGAGAATAATCGAGCCGCCGTACAAGACGATGATAGCGACCATCGTTACGCCGAGGAATTCGGACACGGGTGAACTGAGCTGCTGGCGCTTGGCCATTTTTCGCCCCAGGTCGGAATAGCGGATGTTTTCCTTATTGAATTTGTCTTTGATAGACTCGGTCGCATTGAATGCCTTGATGATCTTGATGCCCGTGAGTGCTTCATCGAGGTAGCTGATCATCAACCCGAAGTAATGCTGCGCCAGTGCGGCCTGCTCTTTCAGCCTTTTTACGATCTTCGAAATGAGGAATGCTGAAACGGGGATCACCAGGATGGCAAAAAAGGTCAGTTTTGCCGATGTGGCGAAAAGCATGAACACATAAGCCAGCAATTGCATCGGTTCTTTGAAGACCACCTGTAAAGTACTGGTAACGGAGAACTGTACGACCCCCACGTCGGACGCAATCTTTGAAATGATATCCCCCTTCCGCTGGTTGCTGAAATAGCCCACATGCAGGTCCATTACATTGTCGAACACTTGCTTGCGCAGGTTCAGCAGGGTGTGGATCCGGAGGTTTTCCATGATCCGTTGCGAGAAATATTTAAAGATATTCGAAAGCAGTACGGATGCGACGATCACCGCGCATACGACCTGCAATGCACCGTGCGGCCCGAAAGCCAGGTTGGCCTGTTGCGCATAGTAGTTGAGCATGCCTGTTGGGTCGAGCCAGCCGTTCTCCGGCCTGGGATCTACCTGTCCGCCCTGGTTAAGAAACAGCGTATTGAGGAGCGGCGCCAGCAGGGCCAGGTTCAATGTATTGAATACTACTCCCAGCAGGGTACAAATAATGTAAGGGACGGCAAAACGGGCAATCGGTTGTGCAAAAGATAATAATCTGAGGTACGTTTTCATTCTTAAAATAATGGCATATTCACCATATGCCGGAAGTAAAAAAACCGAAACCGGGTTTTTCGGATTAACGCGCAAATTAACGCTTATCTGGCGAAACAACTGCCCGAAACATCAATTAATTCCCGGCGGGCCAATGCTCATTACGATGCCCGGTTGCGCGGAAAGGTTGGAAGGCGGTTGCAGGAAAACGGAAAAAAGCGGACAATGGGCGCAGAACCCAACTTTTTAAAAGAAGTCGTTGTTCAAAAGAAAACGGCCAGCTAATGATCCCGAATTCCGATATATTTCCCATTGAAACAGGCGACTCCGTGCCTGTAACTACCTATAAGGGGGCCCGCGCAGTTGCCGGGTTCGTCGCCAGCCATTTCGAGCGGCACCACGAGGCGGTATCCAAATATTACGAGCAGGAACTCGCCCCGCGTCCCGACGCCCGGATCATCGAAGCGATCATCGACACGACATTCTGGGCCAGCCTGCGTCGCGAGGAAGGACGCTCACCCAAAGTTTCGATCGCCTACCTGCCGTCCGAAGCCGCCGAACATCCGCTAGTATTCGCAGAAAAGCTCGCATTAACAGCCAACGTACTGACCAAACTTGCGCCCGCCGTCGAGCGCTCGGGTATACACCTGGGCGTGTGGCTGGAAGATGGCGAGCTGCGCATTTGGGGCACCACGCGCGTTATTCCCGGCCTGTGTTTCGTGCTGGAAGTGATAGAACCCGGAATGCTGGTGGTAAAACACCGCAGAGTAGAAGGTTTTGGTAAATTCGTCAATGTGGCCGTGCTGAAAGGCGATCAGGTAAAGATCGTCAACGAAGAAAGCCGCAAAGTGAAAGACTGCCCGTCGCTGATCAACTCCCTGATGGGTTTTTCTTCCACTACATTATGGAGTGATTACCCAAACCTGCTCGTGCAGCTGGCCGCCTCCATGCGCAGCCACGAGCGCGGCGGGATATTGCTGGTGGTGCCCAAAGGCAAGGACCGCTGGCGCGAATCGATTATCCACCCGATTACTTACGACGTGCAACCGCCATTTTCCGAACTGGCCGACCTGCACCGCAAATATGTTGAAGATCCGAACCCCATTACCTGGCAGAACCAGTTCAGCTCGGCAGTGCATAACATGGCCGGTCTGACGGCCGTGGACGGCGCGACGATCATCAACGATCGCTATGAGCTGCTCGCATTCGGCGCGAAGATCGGCCGGGCGCAGGGCGCTATGCCGGTAGAGGAAATCCTCACTACCGAGCCCGTTATCGGCAACACGGCCATGGTGGTACATCCGGTGCAGCATGGCGGTACGCGGCATTTGTCGGCAGCACAGTTTGTGTACGACCAGCGCGATTCAATTGCCCTCGTGGCTTCCCAGGATGGCCGCTTTACGATATTCTCCTGGTCGAAATGCGAGAATATGGTGCAGGCCCACCGCGTGGATGCATTGCTGTTATGACCCGAACGGGAACAGTTCCAACTGCTCGGGGTCTTTGTATTTGCGCGATTTGACTTCCGGTTCATGGAAGTTGGACAGCGAGATTCCGAGCAGCCGCACCGCTTTTTCTTCCAGATCCAGCTTTTCCAGTAACTGTTTGGCGGTGTCGGTAATGGTATCGAGGTCGCCGACGGGGTGGGCGAAGGAATGGTTGCGGGTTATTTGGGTAAAATCGCTGAATTTGACCTTCAATGTAACGGTCCGGCCTTTCAACTGGTTCTTTTCGAGCCGGTTGGCGACGGTAACGCCGATGCGGTCGAGCTCCTTGTTCATTTCGTCGAGTGTGGTAAGGTCGTAGGTAAAGGTATCCTCGGCCCCCAGCGATTTCGTTTCGCGGTGTGTCTGCACCTCGCGGTCGTCGATGCCGCGCACGATCTTGTAAAAGAAATGTCCTGTTTTTCCAAAACGGCTGACGAGCTCGTCCTCCGACAGCTTTTTGAGGTCGGAGCCCGTAAAAAGCTGCATAGCCTTCATTTTATCGGCAGTCACCTTTCCTACGCCGTGAAATTTCTCCACCGGCAGCTGATCCATGAAGGTTTCGATTTTGGAAGGGCCAATGAATGTCAGCCCGTCGGGTTTGTTGATATCCGAGGCGATTTTAGCGACAAACTTGTTGATCGAAATACCCGCCGAAGCGGTGAGGTGGAGCTCTTCTTTAATGGATCTCTTGATCTGTTTTGCAATTTCCATCGCCGAGCCAATGCCCATTTTATCTTCCGTCACATCCAGGTATGCCTCGTCGAGGGAAAGCGGTTCAATAAGGTCGGTATAGCGGGAAAAAATTTCGCGAATGCTTCTGGAAGCGGCTTTGTACACTTCAAAACGGGGATGTACGAATATGATCTGCGGGCAAAGCTGGATCGCCTGCCGCGAGGGCATCGCTGACCGTACCCCGAACTTGCGCGCCTCATAACTTGCTGTCGCAACCACGCCCCGGCCGGTAGGCGAGCCTCCCACGGCCAGTGGCTTGCCGCGGTATTCAGGAAAATCGCGCTGCTCCACCGACGCGTAGAATGCATCCATATCGATATGGATGATCTTGCGAACGGGTTTGATATCTGGCGTTTCCTGCATGAAAAAGGCAATTTTTCTGCTAAAAGAGATTTATCTCAATTAAAAACAAATTAAATAACATTGCATTCGCATCACGGGGCACTTTTTTTTCGTAGTAGGTGAATAAATCGGCAAGCTATCTGTAAATAGCCGGTTATTTATTTACTCAGTTCCTTAGAAACCTTCGATGCGACATACTATACCTTTGTTCAAATCCCTTTTTGCCATTCTCATTCTGTTCCGCATCAGCCTCGGCGTCGCGCAGGCGCAGGACCGTTGTGCTTCGATGGAATTGCTTCAAAAACGTTTTACAGACAAGCCGGCCCTTAAACTGGTGTTCGATCAGCGGGAGTTGCGGCTCAAACAGCTCATCCGCGAAAGAGTGGCTTCCGGCAAAACGCTCCGCACAACGGGCCTGGTTACCATTCCGGTCGTATTTCATGTGGTGCTTAGCCGGCAGTCGATGGTGACGGACGCGCAGATTATGGCCCAGCTTGATACCATCAACAAAGATTACGCGGGTACCAATGCCGGTGCCGACAAAATTCCTTCCCATTTCAAGTCGCTTTTCGGGCAATCGGGCATTCAGTTCTGCCTCGCGCAGCGTACGCCCAACGACGCGCCTTCGACGGGGATCGTGCGCTACACGACCACCCGCAATTCATTTGACTACACCACCAACCAGGTAAAACACGCCGAATCGGGCGGGGCTGATGCCTGGGATACTGATAAGTACCTCAATATCTGGATCTGCGACCTTTCCGGAAGCACGTTAGGCTACGCCACATTCCCCGACGACGGCGTGAAAGACGAGCAGGGCGTGGCGGTCGACTATGCGTCGCTGCCCGCCGGAACCGCCACAGGGTTCAACCAGGGAAAAACATTGACGCACGAAATAGGCCATTATTTTAACCTGTACCACATCTGGGGCGACGACAACGGCTCATGTACGGGTACGGACGAGGTCGACGACACCCCCAACCAGAGCAACAGCACCACCACCTGCCAGACGGGCATTCTTACCGATCGCTGCACGACCACGTCGCCGGGCATTATGTACCAGAATTACATGGATTACACCCCGGACGCCTGCTTATATATGTTTACCAAATTGCAGGTAGCCAGAATGGAGACGGCATTCAGCACCTACCGTTCGTTGCTGTCGCTTTCCAATGGTTGTATGCCAGTGGATGTCAAGAAAAAGGATGCTTCCCTGAAAGCGATCCGCCAGCCTGCCCAGCGCATTTGCGGAAACACCATTACCCCACAAATAATACTGGCAAACCGGGGCAGCGAAACGCTTACCTCGCTGACCATCCATGCTGTAATTGACAACGGAACGGTTCAAAACTATAACTGGACCGGCTCGCTGGCTACTTTTGCCGAAACGACCGTGACATTGCCCACGCTCACCACGGCAGAGGGTAACCACGTTCTGAGCATCTCCACCTCGAACCCGAACGGCGCCGCCGATGAGGACACTTCAAACGATGCGCTTAGCCTCGACTTCATCTACTACGAGCCATTTGCCGCGCCTGTGAAGGAAAGTTTCGAAGGGCTGTTCCCACCGCAGGGCTGGGATATCGTGAACGAAGACGGCGGCTCGACCTGGGAAAAAACAACTTCCGCCGCCAAAACGGGCAGCGCTTCGGTGAAGATCGGGAACTTCGATAACCAGGTGGTAGGCCAGCGCGATTACCTGCGCTCGCCCACGGTGACGATCGCCGGGGCCGACTCCGCATTTGTGTCGTTCCAGGTAGCTGCGGCGACGTATACCAGCGCATCGGCACAGGGCAATGTGTGGGATACTTTACAGGTGCTTATTAGTACAGATTGCGGACAGACTTACACAAGTGTCTACAAAAAATGGGGATCATCCCTCATTACCCGCAATGCGGCAACACGGACTGCATTTACGCCGGGTATTAATGAATGGCGGCATGAAGAAATCAATATCGGCAGCTTCATCGGCCAGGGCGAAATACTCGTGGCATTCCTGAATACCAATGGCAACGAAAACGATATTTACCTCGACGATATCAATATCCGGACCGTCACCGTGAACCCGAACCTGAAAGAAGCAGGCTTCCTGGTGACGCCTAATCCGACGAGCGGCCAGGTATCGGTGCAGTTCTATCCGCATCCGGAAAAGCTGAAATCCGTCTCGATTTATAATGTATCAGGGCAAAAAATAAGGGAAACAGTTATCACCGGCGAGGTCGCTTCCAATGTCTATAACTTTGATCTGACGACTCACCCATCCGGTTTGTATGTGGTGAAAGCAGAGTTCGAAGACCGGGTGCTGACGAAGAAGATTGTGAAGAATTGAATTTTGAATGACCGAATGATTGAATGACTGAATATTTTCGTTCGATATTAGATTTTATGTTATTTGACTAACCTATTCACTCATTTGGTGTTCCACGGTGACTCATCGCTCCGGCGACCCGGTCAATCATTCAATCATTCAATCATTCAATCATTCAGTCATTCAATCATTCAGTCATTCAATCATTCAACTAATAGATGCGCTTAACAACCACCTTGCTATTAGTCTGCGAGATGGCAAACTCTTTTGCGTTTTCATTGGCGGGTGCTATGAAAATTTGTTTTTTCTTCTTGCCGTCTGTGTTGACCCAGTTTGCGGAATAAATTTCGGGGAGCTGGCCTGCGTAAATCGGGTGGTGATCGGAATACATGAATACTTCTTCCTGTTCATATGCCAGTTCGAGGTCGCTTCCTTCGATTACGTCGCAGATGATCTTCAACCCGCCTGTTTCGTCTTCTACCAGACCTTTGATGCGGGCTTTCCCGTAAAAAGGATCTTCCTCAAACTCCCAACGGATGTAGTATTCGATTACGTTTCCGATCTGAGATTCAATGTAGTCGGCGGTTAACAGTTGTTCCTGGCGCATGGTCGAAGTTGGTTTTTTACACTCCTTAAAACTTAGCAAAATTCAAACCCGCCCCATGTGGGCGTTTTGACAAATGTAATCGTAACCATGATGTTTCCAAAAATAATAGGACGCGTTTCATAGATATTTGAAAAATTACGTTCAAGCGGACATTTGCCGTGTCGGGAGTGGTTAGTAAGGCTGGTTCATATAGTTGCATAGGTTAGCTGTGTAAATGTATTTCGGAGCCTGCTTGTAGAACCCGCCTCAGGGCCGGGAGTGCCTGTTTTATAACTCACGGAAACATAGCGGTATGGTTTTTGTCTGTTAAGGGCTAAACAACTTTATTTTTCGGGGCGCTGTCCCGTCACTTAGCCAAGAATGATATGAGAAAAACTCAACGAGTCAATGAGCCTGTGCCTTGTTCGGTCCCGCTCATTTTCCTGAGGATCGGCTTCTTTCTGTTGCTGTTTTCCGGTCCGATATCCCGAAGTAGCGCACAGCAGGCCGGGCCGGATTCGACCCGAAAGACCAAGCCCGATACGCTCACGGCCCCGGTTCCGAAAACTGATCCTGCATCAACCCGGCCGGCTTCCGACACCCTCCCAAAACCTCAAAGTACAACCGATTCTGCATCCAAATCCTCCTCCTCACCTTTGGTGAAACCCACGCAGAATTTCGACCCGCTGGTTAAACCGGCCCCACTGAAAGATTCATTGAACGAGAAAGGTAATGCCGCCGGCGCCAAACCTGATAGTATAAGGAAGCCTGCCGCAGGGACGCCTGCCGCAGGAACGCCTGCCGCAGGGACGCCTGCCTCAGGAACGCCTGCCGCAGGGACGCCTGCCGCAACTACACCGGCGCAAACGGGCAACGCCAACGTAGCACAACCGGCCCAAAATGCGACGCAAACGCCCGATTCGGCCACGGCACAGAAGCCCGCGCCCGGTGGTGCCACCGATGCCGGACCCGGCGCGCGTGATATCAAAGGCGTCGTGAAAGACGAAAAAGGCGCAGGTATGCCCGGTGTGGCTGTTTTGGTGAAAGGTACTCAAATACAGGCCATTAGTGAGCCGGATGGTTCATTCCAGATGAAAGTACCTGCGAATGGCGGCATATTGGTGTACAGCTTCGTAGGTTTTACGACCAAAGAAGTGCCTATTACCAGCCTTACAACCTACGATGCGCAGCTTGTACCGGAAGCCAAAGCACTGAAAGAAGTAGTCGTGGTGGGTTACGGTGCCCAGAGCAAACGTGACCTTGCGAGTTCGACATCACGGGTAGCTTCCCAGGAGTATAAATCGGCCGTCATCAACACAATCGACCAGGCCATTCAGGGGCGTGCCACGGGTGTGCAGGTGGTCGAAAGCTCGGGTGAGCCGGGGGCTTCGGCCGTCGTCAGGATCCGTGGTAATAACTCGCTGAGCGGTAATAACGAGCCACTGTATGTCATCGACGGATTTCCCATGCCGCCGCACCGGGAAGCCGGCAGCGGGTTCTATGGTTCCTATACGCAAAACGGTCTGTACGGCATCAACCCGAATGATATCGAGAGCATGGAAATCCTTAAAGATGCCTCCGCAACGGCCATTTACGGTTCCCGCGGGGCAAATGGGGTGATCCTGATCACGACGAAATCAGGCAGGAGAGGTGAGGGGCGCGTGGAACTTGTCAACAAGACCTCCTTCGGCCGCGTGGCTAACCCGATCCGCATGATGAACTCGCGGCAGTATGCAGAGGTGATCAACGAAAGCTTCCGCGTCACCGATCGCAACCCGCCTTTTGAAAACCTGGACAGTGCCATGACCAATACCGATTGGGTGGACGCCATTACACAGCCAAGTTTCAGGCAGGACGTTACATTGAGCCTTTCGGGAGGCAGTCCCAAATCGTCGTACTACATTTCAGGTAATTATCTCAAAGACAAAGGAACGATCATCAATTCGGATAACGACCGGGCGAGTCTTCGGGTCAATTTGAACAATGAGATCAAGGACTGGTACACGGTCAAAGGGCAGGTTTCATTTGCCCGCCAGAAAACCAACCGTGCCGTGACAGCCTCACGCGCATGGCCGAGCTCAGGCGGGCTGATGGACGGGCTGCGTGCCGCGCCGACGCTGGAAAAAGATTACCTCGGTAATAACAGTCTTGGTATACCGAATTATCAGGGCTATTATTTTTCCAATCCTTATAATGAACTGATGGCGAAAACCGATGTTACGCAAAGCGATTACTCGATCCTTAACATCGAAAACTATTTCAAGATCGCCAGCGGCCTGCAACTGGTCGTGAGCCTGGCAGGAAACCAGAACCTCACTCGACGGAAAGTATTCCTGCCGCCGTCGACTGCGGAAGGCAACCAGGTTAAGGGAAAAGGCAGCAACAACACGGCCAATACTTATAGCTATAACTTCAATGCTTACCTGCAATACGAAAAGACCTTTAAAAAGAACCATTACCTCAATACGACATTGGGTGTGGAATATAACGACCAGACTGTTGAAATCGTCAACACCAACTCATCCGGTTTCGATGTGCCGTTTTTCGGGGTCGATAATATTGGTAGCGCATCTTCGCAGGTGATCGGTTCATTTAAGGAAAAGCGCATTCTGCAATCGGGTTTCGTGCGGGCCAACTACTCTTTCAAGGGAAGATATGTACTGAATGCTTCCATCCGCGCGGACGGTGCTTCGGCATTCGCGGCCAACAAAAAGTACGGTGTGTTCCCGGCCGTGGCGCTTGCATGGAATCTCGATCAGGAGGAATTCATGAAAGGCGTTACCTTCATTACGAACACCAAATTCAGGGCTTCCTATGGTGAAACGGGCAGCCAGGCCATCGCGCCTTACTCGTCGCTGTCGCTTTACAGCTCCGGCTTCTACGAAATGGGCCCTGGCGGCGATGGCTCGGTGATCAACACCGGCATTTTCCCGAATACGATCGCTAACCCCAACCTTTCGTGGGAGCGTACAAGGCAGTTCAACATCGGCCTGGATTTCAATGCGGTGAAAGACCGGATCGTGCTGAGTTTTGATTACTATAACAAAGTCACTTCCGACCTGCTGCAACCGCGCAAGGTGCCTACGCAATCCGGCGTGAGCACGATCATCGACAACTACGGGACCATGCGTAACCGCGGTGTGGAGCTAAGCATCCAGGGTAATATCATTCAGAAAAAGAATGTGACCTACTCGACCCGCCTGAACCTGTCGCGGAATGTGAACACGCTCGTGGACCTTGGCGACCGCACGCAGCCCGACTACGTGAGCATCAACGGTAACCTGTTGGGCGGCGTTTCGGGTATCCTCGTCCCCGGACAGGAAGTTGGACGCTTCTTCGGCTACCGGGTAGATGGTTTGAGCCAGAAGGATGACTTCGATGCCGACGGTAACCCGAAATTCGCCACGTTTGAAGGGCCGCGGCCTGCCGGTTCGAAAGGTAACCCGCTCTACGGTGCCTGGAAATACTCAGATGTTAACGGTGACGGCATTATCACAGCAGACGACCGGGTAGTACTCGGCAAATCCACCCCCGACTTCACATTCGGATGGAGCCACGACATTACCTGGAAGAATTTTTCCGTCAACGCATTGTTTACCGGCTCGGTCGGCAACGACGTGCTGAACCTGACCCGGTTCTACATCAGCAATGGTGTCGTGGATTACGGTGGGGTAGGGTTCAACCAGTCGGAAGAGTGGTTCCAGAACCGCTATACCGAAGCCCGGCCGCATAACAATACGAAATATCCGGGTGTGCAGCGCGGTATTGCCTCGGGAGACATCAACTCGGTAATGCTGGAAGACGGCAGTTTTGCCCGTTTGAAAATGCTTACCGTTTCCTACACATTCCCGAAACTGGGCCCGATCCAGAGCCCACGGCTGTTTGTGACAGGCACCAACCTCTGGACCTTGACCAACTACTCCGGCTTCGACCCTGAGGTGAGCTCCTATGCGCAGTCGCTGTTGCAACAGGGCATCGACTACGGTGCTTACCCTGCTCAGCGCTCATACACCATCGGGTTCTCCTGCAATTTCTAGTGTTGACCAATGCATTTGAAAAACATGAAAATACATATCAAAATATCCGTAGTGCTGCTGGCTTTGCTGGGCATTACGTCCTGCAAGGATAACCTGGAAGAATCGCCGTATTCTTCGCTGGGGAAAGATGTGGCCTTCAAAGACGAGGACGGTCTCAACCAGGCGACAATAGGTGTTTACCAGGCCTGGACAACCACCGATCATTCCGACATTTACAACCGCTTCATTCTCGCCGAATCGGGGCACCGGTATGCGACAGCGGGTATTCTTGGCTCCGGCGCGGATCCTTACTACCGCTTTGCGCACACTTCCGTTTCGGGTGCATTCGAATCGGTTTGGTCGCGGTTTTACAAGATCATTTACCGTGCTAATACGGTGATTGACAATGCGAAACTGGCTGTTCCGGGCGAGGAGGAAGAGGCCGATCCGTACATTGCCGAGGCGCGTGTGCTGCGGGCTTATGCGTATTTCAATCTGGTTCGGCTATTTGGCGGGGTACCTTTGATTTTGAAAGAGATCAAGTCGTTTGGGGAAAAAGACCTGATCTTCGCTCCCCGTGCGACAGTCCCGGAAGTATACGAGGCCATTCTGGCCGACCTCACATTTGCCGAACCCATTCTCGCGGACTCACGCGGGGGCGGGGAACTTGGCCGGGTGTCGGCAGGCACGGTAAAGGCACTCATGGGCAAAGTGTATCTCACCATGGCCGGCAAACCTTTGAACAGAGCAGAGAATTACCAGAAGGCGATCGAAAAACTGACCGAACTCGTGGGGCCTGTGAATGAGGAAAAGTATGATATGGAGCTGCTGCCCGACTTTGCCGATGTGTTTGCATTGGCCAATGAGCGTAACCGTGAAATTGTTCTCTCGTTTGGCTATTTCGTCAACCCGTCGAATCAAAATGGTAACATTTTGCCGTTCCACTTATTCCCGTCGGGACTGGTGAATGGTGATGAGCAGACCAACTATGGTTTGACCTATGAGTTTTACAAATTGTTTGACAAAACAGACACGCGTCGCGACTACACGCTGGTGTCGAGGTATGCGTTCACCGGCGGTGCCCGTGCGGGCGCGGAACCGGGCGACAGCATTGTGTACGACCCGGTTACCTCGCATTACCTAAACAAGCGCACGAAACAGCCGTTTGCCCACGACGATTTCAAATATGGCATTGCCTTCGGGAAACTGGCCCGCGAAGCCCGTCCGGCCGGAGCGCCCGTGCAGGGTTACAGTTCCGATCTGATCGAAATGCGGTTCCCGGATGTGTTGCTGATGCTCGCAGAGGCATTGGTTGAAACCGGAAAACCGACGGAAGCGTTGCCACTCCTCAACCGCGTGCGGGCCCGTGCGAAAGCCGCGCCTTCAAAAGCGGCGGGCGTACCGGCATTGCGCGCCGCCATCCGGACCGAGCGCAGGCTGGAACTGAGCGGGGAGTTCAATACCGTGTTCGACATCCGTCGCTGGGGTACATTACAGGAAGAAATCGCCGCGATGTCCGAAGACCAGATCGTCGATAATGTGCTGATCCCCTACACGCCGCGTCTCGAACTTTATCCGATCCCGCAATCGCAGATCGATGCGAATCCGAATCTGATGCAGAATGAAGGCTGGTAGCAGGAAATATGGAGTTTCAGATGTAATTTTAGGTTTTAAAATACAACATGAAAACTCCTTTCAGACCGGTTTACGGTGCGGTACTTTTCGCAGGCCTCGGCCTGCTGGCCTCGTGCCAGAAGCATCTCGCCGTTTCCAAAAGCGAATATAAACAGTACGGCATCGACCAGCAGGTCGGTGCCGATTCTGCTATTATACGGTACTATCAGCCTTTTAAGGACAAAATGCAGGCTGAAATGAACCGGGTCGTGGGGCAAACCGAGGAAGCCCTTACCAAGCCTTCCAATCCCGAAACCCTCATGGGCAACTTCTTCGCAGATGCGATGCTCAAAGAGGGTTTGAAGAAAGACACTTCCATTCAATTCACGCTGGCCACAAAGGGCGGCCTGCGTACCACTTTTCCCAAAGGCAATATCACGGTTTCCCACGTTTTCGAACTAATGCCGTTTGAAAATGAAATGGTTGTGCTCAAACTGTCGGGGCCGAATGTGCAGCAGGTTATCGATTTTATTGCAAAAAAGGACGGCGAGCCCGTGGCTGGTATCCGCATGAAGATTAAGGATAACAAAGCCTACGACGTTACCATCGGGGGCGAACCGTTTGACGTTAACAAAACCTATAACCTGCTTACTTACGACTACCTCGCCGACGGTGGTGACGAGCTGGAATGCCTTCAAAAGCCGCTCGAACGCCGGGAGATCAATCAGCGGGTGAGGGAAGCATTGTTCGAAAATATCAGCGACCTGACGCGCCAAGGTAAGAAAATAACCGCTCAACTCGATGGAAGAATTGTTTCAGATAAATAGGAGGGATTTCCTCAAAAAGGGTAGCATGGTTGCCGCTGCATGGGGTATGGCGCCGCTGTCCGCATTCGCCAGGCGCGATTCGGTGGTGCAGCTGACCATCCTGCACACCAACGACGTCCACAGCCGCATCGACCCGTTCCCGATGGATGGCTCGCGTAACCAGGGGCTTGGAGGCGTTGCGCGCCGTGCGGCATTGGTCAAAAAGGTCCGTGCAGAGCAGCCGAATGTGCTTTTGCTGGACGCAGGCGATGTTTTTCAGGGAACGCCGTATTTCAATTTGTATGGAGGAGAGCTTGAATTTACCATCATGAGCCAGATGGGTTATGACGCTTCCACGATGGGTAACCACGATTTTGACAACAGCATTGCCGGTTTCGTAAAACAGCTTCCGCACGCGAATTTTCCGTTCCTGGTCAGTAACTACGATTTCAGCAATACCGAACTGAAAGGAAAGACGCAGCCTTACAAGATATTCAGGAAACAAGGCCTCAAAATCGGCATCTTCGGGGTTTGTATCGAGCTGGAAGGATTGGTGAACAAGAAGAACTACCTCGAAACCGTTTACCTCGACCCGATCGCCAAGGCCAATGAAACCGCTTCATTACTCAAAAATGAGGAGCATTGCGACTTTGTCATCTGCCTCTCGCATTTGGGATACAAATACAAGGAAAACAAGGTTTCCGATCAGATTTTGGCCAAATCCACCCGAAATATCGACCTCATCATCGGCGGTCACACGCATACGTTCATGAAAGAGCCCGAAAACATCCTCAACCTCGACGGCAAGGTCACGACGATCAACCAGGTAGGTTTTGCCGGTATCAACCTCGGGCGGCTCGACTATTTCTTCGATCGCGAACGCGGGAAGCAGAAGATGGTGGCAGCGGTGTTGCCGGTGCGGGGGGTACTAGGCTAATGGCGTCGCCATATTGAATTGAATACAAAAAACAGAGCAGGAATTGGCCCGGAGGGCCTCCTGTTTGTAGCAAAAACGTTCGTTCGGCCCCGCACGGCTCCGGAGGAGCCTCCTCTTTACGCATGACCACCCGTATCAACCCGCGTCGAAAAATTCAAACATATATTTCTCGTCAAACGACACTTGAAATTTCCGCAATAAATCCCGGTATTCTTCGCCAAATGTTCGTTTGCGATGATGTTCTTCCTGACCGTGGATGTACCGGACGACATTATCTATGTGTGACTGAGAATATGAAAACACGCCGTAGCCTTCCTGCCATTCAAATTTGTGGTTTGTCCATCTTTTCTGATTGATAAACTGATTGCTTTCAACCTTAATTTCCTTTACAAAATCTGAAATTGATATTGCTGGTTTAAACCCTACGAATAAGTGGGTGTGGTCGGGCATACAATGCACCGCTAGCATTTTTGCATTTCTGTTTTGCACCAGGCCAGTCAGGTAACGGTGCAGTTCATCCTTATGATGTTTGGGGATCAGGCATTGCCTGTGTTTAACACTAAACACAAATTGAAGATAGATCTGGGAATAGGTATTTGCCATGTTTAGTTAAATTATAGTGTGGTAATCAATTGTTACGGAGGCGTTAGGAGGCCCCTCCCGGGCCGAACGGGAGACGCGTGATATTTTCTAGAAACAGCAAGCCGCTCTGCGGCGACAATAATTCGGATATTCACTTGTTCAGTCGGTTCCCATGTCTTTGCGACTGCATGCATAATTCCCATTGGGTCATCCGCCATTCCACGGCGGCTCATCGCTGCCGCGACCCGGTCAATTATTCAATATGTAAAAACTGCTGGCGTACTTTCTCTTCTTCCAGGTCGAGCTGGGCGAGGTGTTGGCGGATGATTTCTTCTTCGTAGGTTTCTTTCTTGTTGAACTGATGCAGGATGTGCCGTTTGTGTTCGAGGAGTTCTTTGTTAATTTCCTGAAAACGGGCGATGTAAGCGTGGCCGGCGGGCTCTTCTTCCGAATCGCGGACGTGTTCGAGGAAGCCGATGTCGCTTTC
>CBIHPQ010000128.1:0-15704 GCA_966211825.1 uncultured Dyadobacter sp.
TCGAGTCTTTCTTTTCATTAATTCCCTTCAAAATCACCCGCGAACCGTCGGTAGTGGAATAGCTGAGTACCATGCGGTTACGTTTATCGCGGCGCGGTTTGGCAGCGAACTCGCGGTCACGCCGGGCCGATTGCCCCAGTGGGTCGATCATTTTGTTTTCGTCCCCTATCCGCGCCAAAGCCGCTTTGCTGATCCAGTTACGGTCCTGGTCGCCTTTTTTGTTACGCCCATTTCCACGCTCTCCGCCGGGCTGGCGCTGGTCGGCTGCACCCGGTTGTTTCTGGCGTGCTTCGCGTTGCAGCAACTGGCCTACGCCGTCGCGCGGACCGCCGCGGGCATATTTATCCTGCAAATACAGGGTATGTTCCAGCGTATCGGCCAGGTAATGGAACACGCGCTGGCCGCCTCCGGTACCCGTCAGTTCGAACGTCCGGCCGAGGTCGCGCATGGGTGCGCCGCCGCCATTGGACAGGTCCAGCGGGGTTGGTTTGTTTACTTTGAAAGTTAATGTGGTCCAATTCTCGAACGTCGCCCATTGCCATCTCACGGAGTCGGAAGGCGAATAGGGAATCTCCCGGTTATTGATCCTGAACTCGGTGACATTATAGTTGCCCCTCAGCACTTTCACACCCGCTGTCGACGGCTGCTTGTAGGGATCATATTTGAAGTTAACATATTGTAAATAAAACAAATACACGAGAAACAGCCCGAATACACCGGCCTTCAATCCGTAGCGGACATATTGCTGCCACTTTTTGGAAAACACCGGATAAAATCTGTTAGGTACCGTGAAGCGTTCGAGGATCAGCAGGTTCCAGATCTTTAGAATATCCTTCACCAGCAGAAAAGCCGCCAATAGCACGAAATACGAGCTATACACGTGGACGCCGCCGTCGTAGGCAAAATTGACATACACAATATCCCCCAATGCGCCCAGCAGCAGAATGGCGCCCAGTGTGGTGGTTCCTCTGAAAAACAGCAGTATGCCCGCCGTAAGCTCCACTACACCCGCGAAAACCTGGTACCAGGGAACAATACCGACAGACAGCCAGTAGATTTTTTGTAAGGTAAAGTCCCCGAAATTGGTATTCAGCAGCCCCAGCGATGGATAGGGCATCTGGGTAGGCATCAGTTTGGTAAACCCGAAGCCGATAATGCCGATCCCCGCCCGGTAGCGCACCACCACGCGGATCCAGTAGTGGAGCAGGTTATATTCTCTCGGCTCGCGTTTGGTTGCTTTGGAAATAACCGTCCATATCGCGCCTAGTACAATGGAAGCGAGCAATGTGATGACCCAGGTCGCATAACCTTCGAGCGGACTGCCGAAAATAGTGCGGCCGAAAAAATCGAGGCCGGAGCCGAAGCGGGCGATGTCGTACACGTCGCGGTAATGCAGGCGCGTCCAGTCGAACGTGACGAGGTCGGCGTACCAGCCGGGACTGTTGGGAATGGACATCGCCAGGAAAAACACGAAGGCAATCCTGAAAAGTATTTTCTGCCATTCGGGCCAGCTGCTGCCGGTGGCAGGGCGGGCGGGCTCTGCGGCTTGCTCGGCCCCGGTGAGCGTCAGATCGTCTGCGCTTGTTCTGATCGTTGACATAGCTTAATGTTTTAAATTACAGTTTGAACTCCCCTCTCCGGCCTACCTTTTTCACTTCCTGGAACAGGTATTTTTTATTGATTTTTTTCAAAACCACCTGCAAAGAATCGCGGCCATTGCTAATGCCTGAAAGCAGAATGCTGGCGCTGTCAGGACGGGTATAATGCAGCAGCAGCTGGTCAGCCGCATTGACCTTATTGGTCAGTTTCAATGTCCTGGAAGCCTCGTCGAACTCGTAGCCATAGTAATGCCGACCGCCCGATCCCGCGAACTCGTAGTTTCTTTTGGCATCATCAAAATGGATCTGCTCCACGTTGGTAGAATCGAGCACCGCAGGCCTCGATGAACGGATACTGAGCGTGGCCCATTTTTCAAAAACCACATCCTTCCACCGCACCGAATCCAGTGGTGAATAGGCCAGCGTATCGCCATTGAGCACAAACTGCTCCACATTGTACAGCCCGGCAGCGTGGGCCAGGCCCGGTTTGGTGGGATATTGATAAGGATTAGTATGGTATCCCGCGTAAGTTTTAGACCCATAAACAACGACGAAAAACAGTACGAACACGGCTTTCAATGCTACCCTGCCAAACTTCAACCGCGCATCACTGAAATCGGGCCTGACCAGATTCGGTATCGTCGGTTTTTCGAGGGTAAGGAGCCGGTACAGCCGGTTGGCATCGAATGCGAAAAGGAACAGCGCGAGCACAATCAGGTAGAAACTGTAAACATACTCGCCGCCTTCGTAGGCCAGGTTGGAGAAAAACACATTACCCGTGAATGGAATGATGATCAGCGTGGCAATGGTGGTGGTTTTGCGGTGCAGCAAAAGCAACCCGCCCAGCAATTCGATCAGTCCCAGAAACGTCTCATAACCAGGCACGACGCCCAGGCTCAATGCAAAAAGCTTCCATGCGCTGAAATCACCATAAGCCGTGTTCAAATTACTGATCGACGGCAGCGGCGCCTGCAATGGGAAGAATTTGATAAAACCATAGGCGATCAGCCCCGCGGCGAGGCGATAACGGACGATCACCCGGAGCCAGTAATAGAGCTGGTTATATTCTTTGCGGTCCTTGTCGCGGTTACCCCAAACCACCGCCCCGGCAATGGCGATCACCAGTACCACCAGCCAGTTCGCAAAAGTATCCTGATCACCGAAAAACCGCGGCTGGTAGCGCGCCAGGTCGAAAATATCGCCGTACGACAGATTGAACCAATCGATTTGGAACGCACGACGGTAGTATTTCCAGTCGAGCGGGATGCTCTGGATGGTGAAATAAATGAATGCGGCGCGGAATAATGCCTTTTCAAAAGGGCTCCATGCGGCGTTGGCCGCTACGCCCGGCGTAGCCGTGTAGGAAGCTCCCCCGGTGGCCGGGTGCTGAAAAATTGTGTTTTGTGCCATAGGGTAAGGGGTTAGTAGCCGGGATTTTGTTTCAAAGCCTTGTCGATCAGCAGCTGCTCGGCGGGAACGGGAAGGAGTAGCCGGTTGGGATCGGTCACATTCAGTACTGTTGCCGCGCGGCCGGTCCTGACGAGGTCAAACCAGCGGTGCGGTTCCAGCGCGAACTCGATCCGGCGCTCGTTCTCGATCGCCAGCAGCAACTGATCGGCCGTGGATGCGGTACTTTTGGCGATGCCTGCCCGCTCGCGGATCGCGTTCAGGTCGGCGAGCGCGCCTGCGAGCGTGCCCGTATGTGCACGCGCCTCCGCACGTATGAGGTAGAGCTCGGCAATACGGATCACGAAAGTCGGGTCGGTGGCCGGGCTGCGGTAGTACATATTGCCATACCAGCGGCCCTGGTTGTCCTTCGCCACCAGCGTACTACGGTTGCCGCCGGTCTCCGGATCGTTCACCAATGCCACCAATGCATCATTGGGGGCCCATTGGCGGGTGCCGCCTTTTTCCTGCGGCTGCCATTGCGTCCGATGCCCGTTTGTTTCGTTCACACTGTAAAATATTTCGAAAACAGATTCCGTCGTGCCCCGCGCATCGTTGGCGAAGAATGCATTATAAGGTTTCACTAACTGGTAGTTCGCCGCATCGGTGATCACTTTCGTGGCATATTCCTCCGCTTTCGCGTAGTCTTTTTGATATAAATAATACCGCGATTTCAGTGCCCAGACAGTCTTTTGCGTAGCCCTGAAACGGTCGGTCGTGGCGGGTAGCAACGGCTCGGCGGCATTCAGGTCGGCTAGTACCTGCGCATACACCTGCTCCTGCGAGCTGCGTTCGATGCCCTGGTTGTCGGACGGGATTGCCGTCGGTTTGGTCACGATCGGTGCACCTCCCCAGACGCGCGCGAGGTCGAAATAGGCCAATGCACGCAGGAAATAGGCTTCGCCGATGATCTTGTTTTTCAAAGCCGGCGTCAGCTGCGCGTCCTGCACGTTGGGGACTTTCTCAATCACATGGTTAATGCGGTTGAGCGTGCTGTAAATGCCGCTCCAAACAGCGGATATAGTCGAGTTTTCGGCATTCACCCGGTGGTTGATAAACTCCTGGATCTGCGATTGGGAGCCCGTCCACTGGATATTGTCGCCCGACAAGTAGCCGATCGACTGAAAATTAGTGCTGTAATAACTCCGGAATGAGTCGTAAACCCCATTAATGGCCGTTTCGGCAGAAGCCTTGTCGACGATCGTCTTGTCGTCGGAGATGGACGACCGCGGCTGCACGTCCAGGAAACTATCGCACGATCCGAGCCCGATCAGCAGGGAAAGCGGCAGTATGAATTTGTATGCTTTCATATTTTCAATCATTAAAAAGTCAGGTTAAAGCCCAGTTGGAAACTGCGGGGCTGCGGAGGCGTGCCCAAATCGATCCCCTGCTCATTTTGCGCGCTCGAAACGCTCGATTCAGGATCGAGGCCCGTGTATTTGGTGATGGTGAACAGGTTGCTCGCCGTCGCGTAAATGCGCAGTGAGGTGATATTCCTGACGGGAATCGTGTAGCCGACAGCCAGCGAGCGCAGGCGCAGGAACGAGCCGTCTTCCAGCCAGCGGCTGCCGCCATCGCGGTAGTTGTTCACATTCACGCCGTCGGGCCGGGGCACGTCGGTAATGTCGCCGGGCTTCTGCCAGCGGTCGTTGTTGCTCGCGAAAATGACGCGTGCCGCATCCCGCGCGCCGCCGCCTTCGCCGAAGAATTTGTTATGGTTATAAACCTTGTTACCATAGCTGAATGCGAGGAATGCATTGATATCGAATCCTTTGTAGGTAACCGAGTTGGTAAGCCCGCCAAAGAACTTCGGCCATATGCTGCCGTCGATCTGCCGGTCGGCTACGGTGATCTTGCCGTCGTTGTTGACATCCTCATACACCGCATTACCCGTCTGCGGATCTACATAAAGCTGTTTGTAAACCCAGAAAGAATACAGCGGCTGCCCCTGCTGCAACAGGATCAGGCTGCGGCTGCCATATTCAAGCGGATTTGCGAGCTTTTCGATCTTGTTGACATTGCGGGCGACATTGAAGGTCGTCGTCCACGAAAACGTGTTGTTCTGGAAATTGACCGAGCGGATTGCCAATTCCAAACCCTTGTTGCTGATCTCGGCGGTGTTGCTACGGTAGTTTGCAAAACCCGTCGTGGCAGGTAATGTAAGCGAAAGCAAGCCGTTGCTCGTGTATTTGCGGTATACATTGAATTCAATGCCCAGGCGGTCGCCGAAGAACGAAATATCGGCTCCCGCATTCAGCTGGTTGGTGCGCTCCCATTGCAGATCGGGGTTGGCCAGCTGCTGGGGCGCGATGCCCGGGTTGCCCTGATAGGACGATCCACTTTGCCAGAGACCCAGCGCCGCGAAACTGCCCAGGCCGTTCTGATTACCCGTTACGCCATAGCTCGCACGGATTTTCAGGTCGCTGATCGTCGGCACGTTTTTCAGGAAATCCTCCTGCTTCACACGCCAGGCACCGCCAACCGATGGGAAGTAACCCCATTTGCGGTCGGCACCGAAGCTCGACGAACCGTCGGCACGGATGCTGAAATCCAGCAGGTATTTGCCGCCGAAGTTATAATCGACGCGGGAAAAGAAGGAAGCCAGGTTCTTTTTCGACCAGCTGCCTGAACCCGTTGTAGTGGCAGCGGAAGAGATCAGTTTAAAAGAATTATTGGCAAAACCACGCCCGGTGGCCGTCGTACCGGTATTCAAATCGCTCTGAATGGTATTTCCGACGAGAATGCCGAAAGAATGTTTGGTGCCGAACTTGTGGCGATAGGAAAGCGTCTGCTCGTTGATCCAGGTCGTTGCCTGCCCATTGTTGGCGCTCGCAAACCCGTTCGGGCTGCCCGAGATCAGGAAGGTATTCCAGTATTCATTTTCATCATAATTGTTGTAATCCAAACCCCAGCTCGTACGAAATTTGAGGTTAGGCAAAATGTCGGCTTCGGCATATAAATTACCGATGTAGCGCAGGCTGACGGACTTAACATCATAATTCTGCAACAACAATGTCACATTATCAAAACCGGCCCGGCCAACGAGCTCGCCATTCTCATTTGTAGGCGAAAGGTAGGTAGGCGTGTGCAATGCCGCCTGCAAAAGCCCGCCCGCAGGCCCGTCGCCCGCGCGTGCCTGGTTGCGGAACGTGCGTGAGAAGCTGTTGCTGACGCCTACCTGGATTTTGTCCGAAATCTTCTGATCGAGGTTCACCTTGAAGCTCGCGCGGTTGAATGTAATCGGTTTCAGGATCGACTCCTGGCTGGTATAACCTCCGCCGATGTAGTATTTCGTGGAAGCCGTTCCGCCGGAAACCGACAGATCATAGTTCTGCAATGGGGCAGTCTGGAAAATCTCACCGAGCCTGTCGTAGGTCTTTTGCTCCTCGGGCAATCCGCGTCCGCCTTCCGAAACGGGCCGGAAAGGGCGATTGGCCTCGGTCCTGTTTAGCGACGGTGTATCCTTGCCGGTATTGATCCACCATTCGTTCACGAGCTGCGCGTGCTCAGGGCCTGTGGTGAGGTCCCAGAGCTTCGCCGCTTTGGCCCAGCCATAGGAAGCATTCAGGCTCACCCGTGCTTTCTGGTTGTACTTGCCTCTTTTTGTTGTAATTAAAATAACCCCGTTGGCACCGCGCGAGCCGTATAATGCCGTGGCTTCGGCGTCTTTGAGTACTTCCAGACTTTCAATGTCGTTGGGATTAATGTCCGCGATCGGCGAGGTTGCCTTACCACCGGTGTTGGTGGTTTGCATGCTGTTGCTGTTCATAAAAACACCATCGATCACATACAGGGGGTCATTATCTGCATTGATCGATGTGGCGCCCCGGACGCGCACGGTCACCGCCTCGCCCGGCACACCGGTGTTGGAGGTAATCTGCACGCCGGGGACTTTACCTTGCAGCTGGGCATCGAAACTGCCCACCGGAATACTTTTCACGTCGGTAGGGTCGACTTTCGTGATGGAACCGATCACATTCTTGCGCTCCTGCGTCCCATAACCGACCACAACCACTTCACTAAGTTGTCGCTGATCGGTTTCGAGCCTTACGGTGAGGCTGCTCTGCCTGCCCGGCCGCACCTGCTGGCTCACATAACCGATAAACGAAACGACCAGCTCCTGCCCTTCGGCCACATCCAGCCGGAAATTCCCGTCAGTGTCCGTCACTGTACCCTGCGTAGTACCTTTGATCTGAATATTTACCCCAGGCAACGCCGCCCCGTCTTTGTCCACCACTTTCCCGGTCAGCTCCACAGGCATTATCGCCAAAGCATTTACCTGCGCCACCCATAAAATCGCCAGAAGCAACCCGGCCCAGGCCCAAAAATGTCTCCCCCGTTGTAACACCGAAGGTTTATCTATAAAATACATACATCCTATATTTAGTTTTTATGAATCTCAATCCTTCCTCTGTTCTCCCTACTTTCCCTTATTCCCCGAAATCACCTCCTCCTCACCCCGTTTGCGCGGCGCTTCGATCACCTTCCGCTCTTTCAGGTCGTACTTCTGGCCTTCGTGGAGGAAGAAGAATGGCCCGTTGCTGGCCGTAGAAACCTCGCGGCTCCCCTGCACATGCTTCGCGCCGCTGCCGATAATGGTGTTGTAGTCGTAAATAGAGGCATAGGAGCGGCCTACGACTTCGAGGGTGTCCTTCTGCACGACAATGGACGTGGCTTCATCCAGCCCGATGCCGATCAGCTCAGGCGCATTTTTGACAAACTCCACCAGGTCGAACTGACGGTTCCGGCGGAACAAATGCTGGTCGATGACCGAGTTTTTCAGGAAACCGAGCCCCTGCGTATGGTCGCCTACGAGGATATGCGCGCCTTTGGTATCACCGCGCCACAGGAACGAGCCCTGGATGCTGGCGCCGGCAGACGTTCCGGAAATCACGCCGCCCCTGTCCAGCAGCTCCTGAAAAGCCTGGTGGGTCAAAGTGTTGAGGTAGGAATCGGCAATGCGCCACTGGCGGCCGCCTACGATGTACACGCCCGTTGCGGAGCGGATAGGCGCCACGAATTTTTCGCTGTTGGCCTCTTTCAGATCGTTGGTATGCAAAAGCGTGACATTCGCAATGCCGGTTTCACGCTTTACCAGATCGACTGACTTGGTATCAAATGCGGCCGAATCGCCGCCTGCCGCCGTAATCACCACGATTTTGGCCTTGTCTTTTCCGCCCGCCAGCTGCGTAAACCGCTTCCAGATTTCGGGTGTGGCCCCGCCCCCGCCGATAATGATCAGCGAGCCTTTTTCGGGACCGTGCCGGGTCGGAGCATTCTTTTTAACAGTTACCGGCGTTTGCGCCAGAGAGGCGGTAAGGGTTGCCGTTGCCAGCAGCCAGGCATAGATCAGTTTGGTTTTCATATTTTGTCAGTTCACAGAAATGAGTATTAATAACCGGGGTTCTGCAACAGGTCCGCGTCGGTCTGAATGGCCGATAATGGAATGGGCAGGATGTTGAAATCCGCGTTTTTACGGTTAGGGTTAATGGCGCCGAAAATGGCGGCGGCGCGGCCGGTGCGGACGACGTCCACGAACCGGTGGCCTTCAAACGGGAGTTCCAGGCGACGCTCTTCCAAAATCGCCAGGCTGATCTGCTCCCTGGGCGACGCGGGCGTAAGCGCCGACGCAGGTACGTCCGAGCGAGTGCGTATCGTGTTCAGGTCCGCGAGCGCGCCCGCGAGATCGGGCGTCGCTTTGCCGGCACGTGCTTCTGCGCGAATGAGGTACTGCTCGGCAATGCGCAGCACGAATACCGAACTGGAACCGTCGGGTTTCCCGTACTGGATAAGGTCCCAGGAGCCCTCGGCGGTCTGTTTCAGCAGGCTTTTGCGGGCGCCGCCTTTGGCCGGATCGAGCAGCAGGCTTACGAATTCCCTGGCCGGAATGTAGTCGTGGCGGCCGCCGTCGGCAGGGGAAAGCCAGTTGGTATAAAATGAATTCCGGTCCGAAGTGCTGTAAACGAGTTCGAATATCGATTCCTCGGTGGTTTTGCCGGTAAAGAATGCCGAATAGGGCTTTACCAGTTTGAAACCCGCATGGGCAATCACTTTGGAGGCATAGGTCTCAGCCTGCTCCCAGTTCCTGATGTAGGTATAGTACCTGGCTTTCAATGCATACACTGAAAAACGGGTTGCACGGGAGCGGTTGACGGTTTCTTTCAGAAGCCGCTCGGCCTCGTCCAGGTCCTTTCCGATCTGCGCATAAGTCTCTTCCGCAGTGCTGCGTTTGGTGCCTTTGTGCGTATCCGGGCCGGTTGCAGGCGTGAGTACCAGTTGCACGCCACCGTAGGTTTTCACCAGATCGAGGTAGCCCAATGCCCGCAGGAAGTATGCCTCGCCGAGTACCTGATTTCGTTCTTCCTGCGTAAAAAAGCCATCCTGAACGCCGGGAACGAGATGAATGATGAAGTTCGCCTGGTTGATCATCTTGTAGATCGCCGAAAATCCGCCGCCCGCATTGTTGGGCGTCAGGTCAGGTACGAGGTTATTCTGGTTGTTGTAGTTCACCACATTGTCGGAAGCCAGGTCGACCCCGATAATGTTGGAAGTGGCATACCCCTGCAATGCGTCGTAAACGCCCACCAGGGCCGTATTGGCCGATTTCTCATCCACAATTACCGCTTCGTCGGAGATATTCTGTTCCGGTTCGGTATTCAGCAGGTCGGAGCAGGACGAGAGCCATAATGCGCCCACCAGTAATACTATATTCAGTTTTTTCATGACAAATTCTTTTAAAAACTCAGATTTACACCCACTACCACCGACTTGGGCTGCGGCGGCGTTCCGAAATCCAGCCCTTGTACCAGGCCGTTACGGCTGTCGGCTGCTACGTTCACTTCCGGGTCCGGGCCGGAGTAGCTGGTGAGCGTCCAGAGGTTGGAGGCGGTCACGTAAAGCCTTGCCCCCGAGGCACGAATGGCCGAGGCCACGCCTTTGGGCAGGTTATAGCTCAATGTCACGTCGCGGAGGCGCAGGTAGGAAGCGTCTTCGAGGTAGCGGCTGCTGCCGGTGCGGAAATAGTTGAGGCTGCCGTCGGGATTGGTGAGGTTGGTCGGGCGGGGCAATACGTCCTTGTCGCCCGGTTTCTGCCAGTAGTTAAGCGAGCTTTTCTGGATCGACCGCGTCACGCCCCGCGTACCGGCCGTTTCCAGGAAGTAGGCGGTGTAGTTATAAGCCGAGCTGCCATATTTATAGTAAAAATTCAGATTCAAATCCAAACCTCTAAAAGACAGACTGTTGCGAAAAGCGCCTTCGAACTTCGGCCAGACATTACCGATAATGCGCTGATCGTCGACGGTGATCTTGCCGTCCTTGTTCACATCCTCGTATACTGCATTCCCGTTCTCGGAATTGAGGCCGAGTTCTTTGTAGGCATACACCGAGTACAGCGGCTGGCCCTCCACCACGCGGAACATGTCGTAGCTGGCCGTAATGGGCGTCAGCAACTTCTGCACGCGGTTTATATTGCGGGAAACCGTGAGTACCGTTTTCCATTCCAGGTCCTTGCTACGGACATTCACCGAGCTCAGCAGCAGCTCGACTCCCCGGTTGCTGATCTCCCCCACATTGCGCACCACCGACGAGAAGCCCGTATTGGGCGCCACTGGCTGGTCGAGCAGCAGGTCGTAGGTAAACTTATCGTAGTAATTGAACTCAAAACTGAGCCGCTGCTTCAACAATGCACCCGAAAGGCCGAAGTTGTATTGCCGGGTCGTTTCCCATTTCAGATCGGGGTTGGCCAGCTGGCTGGGTGCAATGCCGGGCTGGTCGCCGTAGTTGGTACCACCGGCCCAGAGTCCGCGGGAGGCGAAATCGTCGATATCCTGGTTGCCCGTCAACCCGAGGCTCGCTTTGAAACGGAGGTCGGTTAATGTATTGTTTTCAGGGAAAAATGCCTCTTTCGAAATATTCCAGCCTAAACCTACCGACGGGAAATACCCCCAGCGGTGATCGGCGCCGAAACGCGAGGAAGCATCGGCACGCACATTACCGTCAATGCTGTAACGGTTGTCGTAATTGTAGTTAAAACCCGTGAAAAACGACAGCAAACCATAGGAAGAGCCGGTGGAAGAGGCCGTTTGCACCGCCGCCGACGCAATGCGTTTGAACTGGTTGCTCGGGAAGCCGGTACCGGTCAGTGTGGCGCGTTCGGTAGTCGTTTTCAGGATTGTGTTACCTACGAAAACAGAAAAATAGCTTTTGGCGGAGGACAAAATGTAGTTCAGCAAAATCACGGCGATGAGCGACAGCTTGATCGTCGTCACGTCGTTTGCCTCGCCTGCCGGCTGGCCGTACACTAGGTTGGTATTGTAGTAAGCCTTTTCGTGGTAGTTGTTATAATCATTGCTCCACGAAGATTTGAAGGAAAGATTGGGCAAAATATTCCAGATCGCGTACACATTGTTAATGCTCCGCAGGCTCACCGAATGCGTATCGGAGTTTTCAAGAATGGCCAAATGGCTGTCAAAAACGGTGGGCTTGGCATAGCTGCCGTCCTCGTTATAAAAAGGATAAAAAGTAGGCGTATGCAATGCGGCCTGGAACAAACCCGCCGGGCCGTCGCCTACCCGTACAAGCCTGCGCGGGACACTGGAAAGCGTGTTGCTGGTCCCTATTTTCAGGTTGGGCAAAATTGAATGGTCGATGTTGAAACGAAAGGAATACCGCTTGAAATCCTGCGTTTTCAGCGTCGATTGCTGGTTTTGGTACTCGCCGCCGAGGTAAAAGTTGGTCCGGGAATCGCCGCCGGAAACCGAGAGCGTATATTTTCTCAGTGACGCAGTATGAAAAATGTCGCTCACGCGGTCATAGGTACCCTGTTCTTCCGGGCTGCCAAATGCCGGAAACCCCGGAATAGCCTCGGAAACGGGGCGAAAAGGACGCGTTTCGAACGATTTGCCGTCGTTCACATGCACGAGGTTCACGAGCCCGGCATGCTCGGGGCCGCTTACGAGCTGCCACAGGTTGGTAGCCTTCGCAAAACCCTGTTCCACATTGATATTCACCTTCGTACGCGAGTTGCGCGCCCCACGCTTGGTCGTGATCAGGATCACGCCATTGGCGCCCCGTGCACCGTAAAGCGCTGTGGCATTCGCATCTTTCAGCACCGACACCGACTCGATATCGTCCGGGTTGAGGTCCGAAAGCGGGTTCGGCGTCTGCCCGCCCATCCCGCGCGAAAGCCCCTGCAAGTTTTCATTGTTGATAAAAACACCATCCACCACATACAGCGGATCATTACCAGCCTTAATGGACGTCGCCCCTCGCAGGCGCACGAGTACCGAAGTCCCCGGCACGCCCGAGTTGCTGGAAATCTGCAAACCAGGCACCTGTCCTTGCAGCTTTTCGATGACGCTGTTGTAGGAAACCTGCGAAAAATCCTTGGAATCGATGGTCGTCACGGCGCCGGTCTGCGCGCTGCGTTTGGTTTGAGTGTAGCCGGTTACGATCACCTCGCTCAGCTGACTTTCATCGGGTTTCAATGCGATGTCCAGGCTCGTAACGCCGCCCACGGGCCGCTCCACCGTCACGTAGCCGATGTACGAAAAAATGAGCACATCGTTGCCGGCGGCCGGGATCGTGAATGCGCCATTGGCGTCGGTAAGCGTGCCTTTGTTGCTACCCTTCACGCGGATCGTCACGCCGGGCAGGCCGTCGCCTTTTTCATCTTTCACAACCCCGTTGATGGCCTGGTCGATCGCCTCGCCCGAATCCGTTGCCTCCCCGGATTGCTTTGGCGCTTCCCGGATGATTACCTTTTCCTTTTGCTCTTCGTAATCCAGGTTGCGGTGGCGGAGGAGCCGGTTCAGGACTTGTTCGAGCGGTTCATTGCGGGCGTCAAAAGTTAGGTTAGTATATGGATTTACTAGTCTATCCTGGTAAATAAAAACGAACCCGCTTTTTTCTTCAATTTGTTTTAAAATAGCCTTTAATGACTGTTTTTCAGCCCGGATGCTGATTTTCACATCTTTGATCGTCTTCTCGCTATGGGCCCTCACAGGCTGGAAAAGCGCGGTGACGAGGATCAATATCATCCAAAGCCGGTTCCAATAGGGCTGGTCAAAGCGCCCTTCTTTTCGGATAAATACCGTCATAGTTTCCTGTTTCTAATTTCTTTTAATGTTCGTTCATTGAGATCAGTACCTGGCCGGATGCATTGCGGTAGCTGAAACCGCCCGCCATGGCCAGTGTGCCAAGAATTTCGTCCAGCGATTCTTCCGGACGGAACCGCGCCGTGAGCCGCTGTGCAGCCAGTACTTTGCTATCCAGCCTCACAGCGACATTGAATTTCTTTTCCAGCAGTAACGCGATGGTTTTCAGCTCTTCATTGTTGAAATCCAATGCGCCGCGGATCCAGCCGGCCAGCGACCGGGCATTAACGTGTTCCTTTTGGGCCAGCCCGCTCTGGTTGTCGACCACCAGTTGTTCGTCGGGAAGCAGGAATGCGGTCTGCATTTCGGGATAATTCTTGCCATTCCTCACCCCCACTTTGCCGCTCGCTACGGTCACACGCACATCGCTGAGGCTGCGGTATGCACGTATCGAGAACACCGTGCCGAGCACCTGCGTGCGGGTACGACCTGCTGCTACGATAAACGGGTGCGCCGTGTCGTGTTTCACATCGAAATACGCCTCACCGTCGGTGAGTGTTACTTCCCGGATTTCCTGGCCGAATGCCTGCGGATAACGGATGGAACTGCCTCCGTTGAGCGTCACCAGCGAGCTGTCGGGCAGGCGGTAGGTTTTCACTTCGCCAGGTAACGCGCTGGCTGTGAGCACGCGGCCTGACGCATGCTCCGCATTTTGCGACCGGTTACCAGTCAGCCAGAAGAAGCCGATGCAGAGCATTGCTGCAACGGCCGCCGCGGCGTACAATGCCCGCGTGGGGCGTATCCTGGCTTCAAATGTGTGTTTTGTCCGGACTGTTGCCAAGAGTTTTGTCCACGATTCCTCCCTCGCTTTTTCGAGGTCTGCGGGCAAACCGGGTTGCTGCTGCGCGGCCTGCGCATACCACTGCGCGAGGAGCGCATTTTCTTCCGCGGTACATCGCCCGAGCCGGTATTTCGCCAACAATTCCTTCGCCTGCTGCTGGTCCATTCTGATTGGGTTTGAATTGCAATTCAGAACTATGACAGGCGGAAGTGTATTTGGTAGTAGATTTTGTTAGAAAAATAATACAACAAGCTGCGATTTCCATTGCATCAGCCTGTCTCTCAATATCTTGATAGCATTACTGATTTGCTTTTTTACCGTATGATCGGAAAGCGAAAGTTTGTCCGCGATCTCTGAATAGGACAATTCTCCCTGGCGGCGAAGCTCGAAAACTTCCTTCATTTTGCGCGGGAGATTGTCGATTTCAGCTTCGAAAAGTTTGAAAAGAAGCTCTTCATCCACAGCGTCGGCCGCCGGGGCTGCGTTTTCGCTCAGGTATGCAGCCAGGGAATCGAGGTGGTGCTGGTAAGTTTTACTTTGTTCGATCAGATTGAGGACGCGGTTACGCACGGCGGTGAAGAGGTAGCCCGCCAGGCTGGTATGCAGTTGAATGCCTGCCCCCTTCGTCCACAGGCTGACAAATACCTCCTGGACAATGTCCTGGGCATCTTCCGCATTGCCGAGCATTTTGAACGCATGCGCGTAGAGCTTCCGGAAATAGCGCCGGTGGATTTCCCCGAACGCCGCTACCGAGCCTTCCTGAAATGCTGTCAGCAATTGCTGATCCGATAAATCACCTAATTCATGCACTTTCGGAGAAGTTTTTTACAATGTAGTTGACCGAAAAGGCTTATTGGTGGTTAATAAGACCATTACGCTAAGGTGTGCGGTTATCTCACCGTTCAAAATAAGGTAATGCGTTTTTAGGAATCAAGCATTTTTTAAAATTTATAGTTTAACTCCATAGACTTTATAGATTATTTTCCAATATTGGCATCAAAACACCATTTTCAAATCCCTTTAAAGGCCGCGATAGTTCATAGCAATCTGTTGATCGATGATCGAGCTTAAAAACGTTACCAAGATATTTAAACAAAAAGACCGGGAAGTAACAGCACTCTCGGGGGTGTCGCTGAAAGTGGAGAAGGGGAAAATATTCGGGGTGATCGGACAGTCGGGAGCAGGGAAAAGTACATTGATCCGCTGCGTGAACCTGCTCGAAAAACCTACGAGCGGGGAGGTCATCATCGACGGCAAGAGCCTCTCCCCGCTCTCCGACCGCGAACTGGCCATCGAGCGGCGGCAGATCGGGATGATTTTCCAGCATTTCAACCTGCTGGCATCAAGGACGGTATTTGAAAACGTCGCCTTCCCGCTCGAACTCGACAACCGGCCAAAACACGAGATCAGAGCGCGGGTTTCGGAGCTGCTGCGGTTGGTTGGTTTGGAGGATAAGGCTGGCGATTACCCCGCTTCCCTTTCCGGTGGGCAGAAACAGCGCGTCGCCATTGCCCGTACCCTGGCCAACAACCCGAAGGTGCTCCTGTGCGACGAAGCTACCAGCGCCCTCGATCCCGGCACGACGGCTTCCATTCTGGCATTGCTCAAAGACATTAACCGGCGGCTCAACATCACGATCCTGCTCATTACGCATGAAATGAATGTGGTGAAATCCATTTGCCATGATGTGGCGGTGATCAGTGAGGGTAAACTGGTAGAAAAAGG
>CBIHPQ010000129.1:0-15634 GCA_966211825.1 uncultured Dyadobacter sp.
GTCTTTTAAATCAGCGACATTGATACGCCTCCTGGCATCCGCGGGGACAATGATCCAGCGGAATTCAAGATCGAAATCGACGGGAGTAATTCTCGGACTGTAATAGATCAGATCGAAGTTGATCGTGCCGACCTTGTTCTGGACTTGCATAAAGTACCCCAGCGTCAGTTCTTCATTGGCGGAAGGCAGCGAAAATACGACATTGGGCCGGCCGTCATTGCGGTAGTAGGCCATTACCAGGGCACTGTCGAGGATGGCCTGTGTGATGGTGCTATCCTCGTGCGTAACCAGGAAGTAGGTTGAATCCTGGCCGCGCTGCCAGGCTGTATTGGGCACTTTCAGCCAGGGCGAGACGATCAGGTTCGCAGCGCCTGCCGGACCGGCGGGGCCTGGTGCGCCGTTCTGGCCGGCTGTGCCCTGAGGGCCTTGCGGACCGGCCGGGCCGGTGTCGCCGTCGGGTCCTTTGCAGGTCGTTACGATACATATCAGCAAGAATAGCCACAGCCATTTTTCGCCGGGAAAAAGTCTAGTTTTTATCATGATGTCGAGGTAGGAGGAGATCGGGCAAACGTTTTGAAACGCATGGGCAAACACGGCGGTTTACCACCTCTCATTCCCGGAGAAAACGGAAAGGGAGTACGAATAGAGGCTGTACGGTAGGCAGTTGTAACTGTCTGACAATTAGGGTTTAATGTAAGTAAATATATTGATTTTAATTTGGATATATAAAGAAAAAATAGCAATTTTTATATACCAATCCTTTGCGCGTCGATACCCCTCTTCTTCCATCTTTTAAATCCTGAAGCTTATGAGACCGATTCTGTCAGTGCTCTCATTTTGCCTCCTGTTGTTTTCGGAGTGTCTCGCTCAGACGCCCGTGATAACACGTGGCCCGTACCTGCAAATGGCGTATTCCAAAAAGTTGAATGAGTTTGCCACAGATGCTTCTGTGACGATCCGCTGGCAGACCAACGTCCCTACCATCGGGCACATCGTTTATTCGGCCGAGCCGGAATATGAATTGCTCGGAAATGGGTCGCCAACTGCTGATGAAACTGTGGCAACAACTGAGCATAAGGTCATACTGACGGGTCTCAAAGCCGACCAGCAATACCGTTACTACATCGGTGCCTATATAGGGAGCGTGACTTCGGGATTTCCGCTAACCCTGGAAAAATCCCCCGATCATTTTTTCAGGACTCCGCCGCTTCCGGGCGTAAAAAAGAAGACCAAAATGTGGATACTGGGCGACTTTGGTTTTAGTAACCCATTCCCCGCGACCGCCAACCGGCAGGATAGCGTCATCGACGCGTGGAAGGATTTTATGGCAGTGAACAAAACCGGCCCTATGGACCTTTGGCTGTGGCTGGGCGACAATGCGTACGAGCAGGGAAAGAAGGAGGAATATCAGGAGCGCATTTTCAACAAGACCAAATCGCGGTACGACTTCATGTTCCGGCAAACGCCGTTTTACGCCACGCCGGGCAACCACGATTATTATGACGGCACCGTCGATGTCGCATCGCTTAACCTGACCCGGGCCAACAAGAATATACGTTATTATGAGGTAGTGGAGAATTTTAAAAACGGGGAAGGAGGGGGAGAGCCGTCGATGACCGAGGCATATTATTCTTTTGATTATAGCAATATCCACTTCATCAGTCTCGATACCTATGGATACGAAAAGCTGGGCGATGACTACACGAAGATCCTGGCGCCGAACGGCATTCAGGCGCAATGGCTGAAAAAGGACCTCGCCAGGGCCAATGCCAATCCCGATATCAACTGGGTAATCGTATTTACGCACATGCCGCCGTTCAGTGGTGGTTCTCACAATTCGGACGCAGAGAGTGAGCTGATGAATATCCGAAACAACCTCGTGCCTCTTCTGGATGGTTATAAGGTGGATCTGGTCTTGTCCGGGCACAGCCACGGCTACGAGCGCTCACGCCTCATGCGCGACCATTTTACAACTTCCACCAATTTCATGCTGGCTACGCACAACCCGGCGGTGGGTAGTAATGCGCAGGGCAACGGTCGCTATGACGGAACAGCCAACTCTTGCTTTTATTACAAAAACAGCGCTGCCGCAAAAAATGAAGGCATTGTATATGTCGTGAACGGCGCAGGCGGGCGGGCGCTGGAAGAGGTCGTGGCCAGCAACATGAGAAACCCCGGCCTCGCTGCGCGCCTGATGGCGTCCTCGCACTTTTTCGTAGGAGGTTCCATGTACCTCGAAGTGGAGAACAAGCGGTTGACTGCCAAATATATCAGTGCCAAAAAGCAGGTGCTCGACCAGTTCACGATTTTCAAAGACCTGGACGGTTTCGCGGTGCCGGAAACCGACGAGACTACCCGCACGGCGATCTGCGAATGTACGGATGCGCAGCCCGGCAGTGACAATTTCACGCATTATGTCGACAATAAAGGCAACCTGCTGCTGTCCATCAACAAGCACGACCTGAATATCGGCAAAGCGGGTGTGCCTCCCTTTGAAGTAAAACTGGGCGGGAAACCCGGAAGGACAGAGGTAGGGGCGCTGGGCCCCGGAACCAACTATGTGCGCTCGGACAGGGTCCGGTCGTTCAGTTCCAACTGGCGCGTCATGAACCGGTACTGGTCCATTAAACCTAATCCGGAGCTTGCAGGGAAGCAGCAGGTAACGGTGCGGCACTATTATACGGATTCGGATTTGACCTACCTGCGCTATAATGACGGCGCATACGAGCACATAGGGCATTACAGTCTGCGGTTCTTTAAAATAAACAGTTTATCAACCACCTATAACCTGGATCCCGGCAGTGGCGTCCACAATGCCATCAAAGCAGCGGCCGACGTCAACAAGGACGGCATCTGGCTCTACGATGTCAAGCAGACGAATATTACCGATCAGCAACCGACTCCTCTTGAATATAAGTGGCGGTACGGGTTCAATCAGCCGGAAATATTCTCTTACCCGACGAAATTTTATCCTTTCTATTCCGGGGAGTTCGTGGTAGGGCGGCTGAACGGCGGTGGCGGCATCGGGGGCCAGGTCTACAACCAGAATCCCCGCGGTACCGTAGTAATGTTGCACGCTGGCAGCAACTGGCGCTATTTTGCCAGAGGAATGGTCCCGCCCGACAATGGAATATTCAATTGGAAAGGCGGACAGGATCCCGACGAGGTCAATGTGGAGGACCCGCCTAACTATGATGACGACGGAAACTGGCCGACTGGCCCGGCGCCTTTTGGCTACTCCCCCAACCGTGAAGACGGAGAAAAAACGCTCATCCCGGCCTGCCCGGCTGAACTGGCTTGCTATGAGTACAAGGGGCGCGACTCTTACTTGCGCGAAGGCTGCCTTACTACCCCGTGTGCAACCCGCTGGACCACATCGTATTTCCGGAATTCGTTTCGCATGAGTGCGCAGAATATGGCTTTCCATAAATCGATCATTATCAATTACAAAAGAGACGATGGAGTGGTCATTTACATCAATGGCAAACAGCTGACGCCGGGAGACCCGAATATCACCGCGACGCCGGTTACCTATTCGACTTTTGCGACCAATGCCAATCCCGAATACGCCTGGCAAACCATCGTGGTGCCGAATGACGGAAACTATTTTCGTTTAGGCCGGAACACGATTGCCGTTGAGCTGCACCAGACCAGCGAGACGAGCTCGGACCTGTATTTTGATATGGACATTACATTAAGTCCTGACATACTGACTGTGCCGACACGCGTCGCAGTAATGTCGGAGCCACTCGATTTGGCGTCGGAGTTTGTTTTCTATCCCAACCCCGTCGATCAGGACAGGATCGTATTCGACAAGCCGCTTGAATACGAAACAATGCGGATCACGGACTCGAAAGGGGTGGTGCGACGCTACCTGTCCACGCCTGGTACATTGAGAGAAATGGACCTTTCGGGCTTACCAGCGGGCATTTTTATTCTTTCGAGTGAGCATAAGGGCAACATTCGGCATTATAAGGTGATCAAAAAGTGAGATGTGAGGAGGTAACGGTAAAAACAAATTTTCGCTATTTTGCTGGACGGGCAGGGATGTCATCCCTGCCCGCTATGAAAAGGGCCATAGAAACCAGCACGTTATGCAGAAAAAATTCAACCTGACGTCTTTTAACCTTTACGATTTTCTCAAACACCAGAATTCCCATGGCTTCAACGTCCCTTTCTTCCTTGCCGACCGGCATACCTACCAAAATGCGCACGTGAACTTCCCGTTCCGGACATTTACCTACGGCCTGGGTGTTACGTACTCGGGTGAGGGAGATGTATTCAAGATCGGCAGTACCGACTACCTGGTGACGGCAGGGTGCCTTACCACGGTCGGGCCGGGGATGGTTTGCCAGTGGACAGGCAACTACACGGCCGAGCACGATACCGTCTATTTCACGGAAGAGTTGTTTGAGGGTATGCAAAACAATTCTTTTCTGCATTCGCTCGCATTCTTTTTCCATGGCGGTAAACATGTGATCCGGCTGACGGACGACCAGACCAGGAAAATGGCTTCCCTATTCAGTTTGCTGAAAGAATTAAAGGATGATAAAAGTGCGGTTCCGGGCATGGTGCATGCGTTGCTGATGCTGGCGGAATCGTTTCACACCGACCCGAGCGACGCCCGGAACGGGACGACTTCGAACGGCATCTCCAACCGTGAAAAAATAGCGCAGGCATTCAGAAAGCTGGTTGCGGAGCATTTTCCGGCCCACAAGGAGGTCGCTTTCTACGCGACGGCATTGCATATCACACCGAAATACCTGAGCGAAGTCCTCCAAGCGGAACTGGGTAAGCCAGCGAAGGCATTCATCGATGAATATGTGGTGATGGAAGCCAAAAGTCTGTTGAAACAGACGACCTTGTCGATCCAGGAAATCTGTTACTGGCTGGGTTTCGAGGATGCTTCGCATTTCAACAAGTCATTCAAAAAACTGACGAATACGACGCCTACCGAATACCGGAAAGGCTAACCGGCATTCCGGAGTTTTTTACCATTTTCCCCGAATTCCTTCCTATCCGAGCGCCGGTCCGCGGCGGTACCTTTGTTTTGTCAATGATCGCTTTTTCTCCAAACCAAAAACGTTAACCATGAAAAACACGGAAGCATTCGAAGTATCGGTTTCTCAACAAGTACTGGATGATTTGAAAAGCCGCCTGCAGAACACCCGCTGGCCGGGTGAGGCGGAGGGTTCGGGCTGGCATTTCGGTACTAGTGAGGCCTATTTGAAGGAATTGGTACAATACTGGCTCACAAGCTACGACTGGCGCAAGCAGGAAGCCGAACTCAACAAATACCCGCAATACATCGCCGATGTGAATGGTGTGAAAGTTCATTTTCAACATATTAAAGGGAAAGGAACAAATTCAAAACCGCTCATTCTGACGCACGGCTGGCCCGACAGCTACTACCGCTTTCACAAGATCATCCCGCTCCTGACCGAAGGCGAACAGAGTTTCGATCTCGTGATCCCTTCCATTCCGGGCTTCGGGTTTTCGGCCAAAGTTGCCCATACAAGCGAAGCCGTCGCCGATTTGTGGAAAGAGCTGATGACGGTGAACCTCGGTTATGAAAAATTCTACGCTGCGGGCGGCGATGTGGGAATGAGCGTTACCAAGGCATTGGCTTCCAAATATCCGGGCGTGGTAGCGGGCGTGCATTTCACTGACATTGGTTACCCGATGGGCCAGGAAGACCCGGCGACCATGACGGAAGCCGAAAATCAATTTGCGCAGTTTGTACCGCAGTGGTGGTACAGCGAGGGCGCCTATGCTATGGTGCATGCCACCAAACCGCAGTCGCTCGCTTACGGATTGAACGATTCACCGGCCGGACTGGCGGCGTGGATAATCAGCTTCGGCAATGCAGGCGCTTCTCCCGAGATCCTCGAAGCCGCATTCGGAGGAAGGGACGAGTTGCTCACCAATATCATGATTTACTGGACCACAGAAACCATTGCCACCTCGGTGCGCATGTACAAGGCCGACGCCGTGGCGCAATGGAGTGGAGGCGCACCGTTGGAGAAATCCGACGTGCCCGCGGGTATAGCAGTGTTCCCGAGGGAAGCCCAGTTCCCGCAAGAGTGGGCAGAACGCTTTGTGAACGTGGTCAGCTTCCGGAAAATGGATGAAGGAGGGCACTTTGCCGCGCTGGAAGTCCCGGATGCATTTTCGAAGGAGCTGCAAAGCTTTTTTTACAGCATCAGCTAGCAATGACCTGAATGCACCCAAAAGGCCGCGGAGCGTTTTGATACGCTCCGCGGCCTGTGCTATTTTTTAATGATCTTCCTCGAAACCGTGTAGCCGTTGCCCATTGTAACGCGCACGACGTAAAGCCCGGCGGGAAGGCGTTTTGAATCAATGAAATGCTGGTTTTTCGCCCGGAGCACAACCGCCCCGCTGGCATTGATCACCTCGGTATCCCAGGTTTCGAACACGCCGCTGATCGCAATGTTGTGCTCGGCAGGGTTGGGGCTGATGACGATTTTTTCCGTTTCCGGCATTTGGACAGTGACCATTTTGGAATAAGCGTAGGTGCCGTCCGTATCGACCTGTTTCAGGCGGTAGTAGATCAGGTTTGCGGGTCGCCCGGGAATGTCCGTAAACTGATATTCGGAAATCCCGGCGGTGATGCGCAACGGAGCCGACACCCGCCCTGCTTTCCGGAACGTTTTGGCATCGCGGGCCGATTCCACGTCGAAGTAATCATGTGAAGTTTCCAATGAGGTGGCCCAGCTTAGCAGTACCTGGTTTTGTTCAGAAAGCTCGGCGCCAAACCTCACGAGCGTCACGGGTAGTGCGCCTACGGTCACCACGCCCGGTACCCGGACGTCGCTGGGACAATCGGACCGGAGACACGAGGCATAATAGATGGTCGATTGGTTGAGGACAGGCGTCGTGAATGTGCTGCCGCTCCCCAGCTGGTTACCCGCCGACGGGGCATTATACCACTGGATCAGCCCGTTGCAGCCCGTTGCGGTAAGCGTCGCCGTGGTGCCTTCCGGTATAACCTGCCCGGTCACCACCGGATCAAGCCCCTTGCTGTTGATCAGCCCCGACCTCAGCAATTCCAATGCACTCCGCATCCGGGTGCGCTGGTCGTTGGTAAACTGCGACTGGCAGTTGAACGAATTATAACCCATGTAGTTTTTCAATACATTGCCGTAGGGTGCATTGTTGTTGCAGGGATTGGGCGGATTGGAGTTACCGACGCACAGATAGTTGGAGCTCTGATTGACCGGCTCGGTATCGCAGATATTGTCACCCTGTGCGCTGCAATTGTCGTTCAGAGGGCATTCGATCGTATCGAGCTCACCCTCGCCAATCCCTCTCGCGAAAGTGTGTGCCAGGAACAGGGCGTGCCCCAGCTCGTGCGCGAGCAATTTGGTGTTGAAATAAACTGACATGGTCATCATGCCATCCGTAAGCGAGGAAGTCCCTGTGGGATACCCCGCGAATGCACCGGCCTGGTCCATATAGTTCACCACCCATATATTGTAGTATTCAAGGTTATTCCAATAACTCGCAGCATACACCTGGTCGTATGGCATCCCGATCCCGCCGGCGCCGGTAACGCCGTAAGACGTATATGCGGCATTGTTCGTGTAAATCCTGTTAATTCCCGTAGACTGCGCGCATTGAGGTGACCGGACAGCCAGCTTGAACTGAATGCGGGTATCCACTCCATCTGACTCTGCGAGCTGGTTCCTGAATGCCTTGTTCACCTCGGCGATCCCGTCGATAACCTGCTGGTCGGTCAGTAGGGAATAGCCAATGGGTTCCAGGATATGTACGACAACCGGAATGGTGTAAATCTGGTCGACGGCGTCGGTGCGGTTAGCTTTGGCGGCGGCCATGTAGGCCCTCAGGCTTTTTTGTGCATGGTCAAAAATTTGTTTCTGAGATTTCGAAAGAAGTTGTTTTTGATGCTGTGGCGTAGAAGAACAGGTAGGGCCGGCTGGTTGTTGCGCGTACAAAAAGGCAATTGGGAGCCATAGCGCGACAACGATCACAAAGCAGCAAGCCCCGGCGGGGGAAAGCCTGGTAATGTTTTTCATGGGTACGGATGCTTAGGGTTCACTCGACAATGGATTCTACTATGAATATAACTATATTTTAAGGAAATATAATTATTCTCCGTAAGGCTGCCAGTGATTAAATGACACCCCGGATTAATAGTACGCTGCAATGCCAAGAGGCTTTCTTAAAAAAGGCCGTCCCAAATAATTTAAGACGGCCTTTTGGAGAGAGTTTATCGCCGGATGAGTATCCTGTGAGAGGTAGATGTGCCGTCGGCTCGGTTGAGCATCAGCATGTAAATGCCACCCGGAAGTCTGCTTACATCAATTTCCCGTTCGTATCGTGACGACTGGAGCACGGGTGTTCCACTCGTATTGTACAGTGCTACGCTGCGGATCGCGGATGGATCCGCTATCTGAATCATCAGCCTGTCGGAAGCCGGATTTGGGAATATGGAAACGTAATTTTCAACGTCCGGCCCTGCTTTCATTTTGATCGTCTCCGTCATTGCCTCTTCCGGTACGGGGGCGTTGTTGTAGCCTGCCAGCTGGCGTTGTACGTAGCGCCAAGGTCCGTATATCTGGCCGGTAAGCGCCAGCACAGGCGAGTAACGAACGCGCGCGCGGACTCTAGTGGCTAGCCCTGCGGGCTTATTTACCAACGAAGTATTCTCCACTCCGACAGCAGCCAATGTCATGAATGGTGATTGCCCACTGCTTTGCGTACTGGTGGTGATGGGGTTCGTGCCCGATTTTGAGAATGAATTTCCGTTTGAAGCAGTCTCGAATACAAGTTGCCCCTTATTTGTGCCAATAAATGATTTCGTGAATAATCCTAATCCAAAGTTGTTCTTACTGAACTGACTTTGGGTGATAGGGGAAACAAGATTGTCGTTGTAGAGTCGCATATTGTTTCGCATACCTTTGCCATTATTTCCGTAGTAGAGGAGAACAGCACCGGCGTCAACAGCCTGCCCGTTGTCGGAGCCTGGCAGGCCGACCAGTATGTCACTGTATCCATCGCCATTGACATCGCCGGCGCTTGCGACTGTCTTGCCGAAGAAGTTGTCAGATATATTACCTTCATTGCTGAATGAGCTGGTTTTTTTAATGCCACTCGGTGAGCCGTCGAACACGTATATATTACCTTCGTTTGTTTCGCCATTGGTAAAATTAGGCGCTCCTACAATCACATCACTGTAACCGTCCCCATTCACGTCGCCTGCGCTGTTGACTGATAATCCGAAGTGAGCATTGGTGCGGTTCGCTTCCAAACGGGTCGGTGCCGGGCTCGATTCACTAATTCCTACTGTCGTTCCATAATATACGAATGCAGCTCCCTCATTTGATTCATTGTAGTCATAATAGCGCGATCCGATTATTACGTCACTGTAACCATCGCCATTTATGTCACCGGCAGAGGCGACGGAGAAACCAAAATTGGCGTCATTCTGGTTGATTTCAAGGTTTTTGATAGGCGACGCGTTGAATGCACCGGAAGAGCCGTGGTAGATATATGCAGCGCCTTCGCCCTGTTGCCCATAGCTAGCTGCCCAGGCGCCGATGATGATATCAGCGAAACCATCGCCGTTGACGTCGCCTGCCGCAGCTATGGCTTCTCCAAAATGTTTATCGTTTTGCGGCCCCTGTATGCCCACCGGATTTCCAATCGGCTGCGATGACCCATAATATAGGAAGACATTGCATGCATTTGTATAAGTTGGGGCACTGGCAATAAAGTCTGCATAGCCGTCACGATTCACATCTCCGGCCGCTGAGACCGTAAAACCAAGGTGTGCGCTTGCTTTATTTACCTGTAATCCGGCTGGGCTGGCATTTGGGTCGACGCCTGAATTGGCTCCATAGTAGATAAAAACGGCGCCCTCCTCACTTTCTCCCGAGGAATAGTTTTTTGCACCAACAATCACATCATCGTAGCCATCGCCATTGATGTCGCCGGCACCTGCAACTGAGCATCCAAAGTAGGCATTTGCCTGGCCTTTGTTCAATTTGTGATTGTTGTTAGTAGTCAGTCCATCAATTGACCCGTAATAAACAAATGCAACTCCTTCGCCGACTTGTCCGTCATCAAATAATGGTGCTCCAACGATCACGTCGCTGTACCCATCTGCATTGACATCACCCGCGCTTGCGATTGACAGTCCCATCTGCGCCCCTGTTTTGTCATTGGTCAGCGTGAGTGACTCTTTCGTTCCAATCCCTTCCGCGCCGCCATGATATATAAATGCAGCCCCTTCGTCTGTCTGGCCGCTATCGTACCAATCACAGCCTATCACAATATCGCTGTAACCGTCACCGTTCACATCTCCGGCGCTGGCTACGGCGGTACCGAACCAAGCGTTGGCCTGGTTGCTTTTCAGCAAAGAAGCGTAGCTGCCGGTAACGCCATCTTTCGATCCATGGTAAACGAACACGGCACCTTCGTAGAATTGTCCGTAATATCGGGCTCCGAGAAGAATGTCGGAATAACCGTCGCCATTCACGTCACCTGCACAGGCGATGGAAGAGCCCATTTCCGCTAATTGCTGACCACCGTAAAAGCTTCTTTGAGGTATCGGATTAATACCGGTTGAGGAACCCAGATGCAGATTCACCACTCCCTCATCCTTTAATTGCGGGTTGGCGCCATCATACCCGGAGAAACTAAGAAGCACGTCGCTATACCCGTCCCCATTTACGTCCCCGGCGGGGCTTACCCGTGAGCCAGCGCCTTCCATTATTGTCGGATCGTTGGTAAGCAAGCCGCCACTACCGCCGCGGTAGATGAATACGGTGCGTTCCGATTTCTGGCCCTGGCCATTCGTGTAATTACTGACACTCGCGATGACATCGCTGTATCCATCCGCATCCACGTCACCTGCACCGGCAATGGATGCGCCGAGACCGGCGTTGGCCTGGTTGATTTCGAGGGTTACAAAGTTTGAAGACAAATTTCCGTTTGCACTGCCATAGCAAAGCGTCACGGAGCCCTCCTTACTTTGCCCATTGGAATCCCCGGGGGCGCTGATCAGCACATCACTAAATCCGTCGCTGTTGACGTCGCCGGCAGTCGCTACTGACGACCCCAATTTGGCTCCTGCGTGATCGTTGCCAAAAATATAGCTGACTGCGGGCGCTGTGAAAAATGTGCTGGAACCTAGGTACAGCTTGGCGATCCCGTCTTGGGAAGCATGGTTGTTATAAAACGGTGCTCCAACGATCACGTCGCTAAATCCATCCCCATTAAAATCGCCGGCACTCGCCACTGAGCTGCCCATCATGGCATCTGCCTGGTTTGCTTCAAGGGTAACTGCCGTCAAAGTCAGACCCGACGGACCGCCTTTGTACACAAATGCTGCCCCTTCAAAATTTTGCCCCTTGTCATAACTTGGTGCGCCGACGATGACGTCACTGTAACCATCGCCATTCACATCACCTGCGCTCGAAACCGAGGAACCCAGGTGCATGCCACTCTGGTTAACTTCGAGTACCTTATTGGCATTCTGCGGCGTACCGTTAGTGATGATGGGGTCGATGGTGACGGGATATGCGGCATGGGCTACGTCTACGGAGATCTGGATGTGGTTGTCCATGTAGGCCAGGGTGGCGGTCAGTGGTTGTTTGTTAGCGTCCCAGCATTTGAGGTCGCTGTATTCGAGTTCATTGTGAATCCCGCCATCGGGTTTTTCGGAGTAGAAACGAAGTTGGTTGGAGGAGCCTTGCGCTACTCTCAGGCCTTTGGCGCTCATTTTTACCTGCAACTGGCGGGTGCCTTCCGGGGCGGTTTCGACGATGAAGTTCTGCCGGAGGCCGTCTGCATTGTTGATGTATTCCTCGGTGAATGCCCGGTGGTAGATCTGCACTTTGTTTTCGTGGTAATTGATTTTAGAGTGCGCTTCGGGGGCGTAAAGCAGCTTGCCGTCAGCGAAGACACCCTCACTGACAAGTTCCATTTTGAAGCCGTCGCCGCTGGTATCCACACGCGTTTGGACGCTGAGTCTACCGGGGGCGTAGCAGGCGCGGATGTTGTTGCTGCGGTTGGGGCTTTGTAATTTTTTGTTTTTCTCGTCGTAGGAGATGTGATACTCCTGTTTTTCCAGAGACTTGCGGATGTCGGCCAGGGTGGCTTCGGATATCCCCGCGGAAGCTATTTCAGGTTTTGCCGCCTTTGGAGGTTGTGGCGGACTGATGTGCCCGAGATAATGAAAGCCGGCAGCGAATGCGGACAATGTCATTCCCAGGTACAGGACGGGCATGTAACGAAATTTCATAATGAGATGCTTTTAGTAAATAAAAATCGGTTTCAGGCAAAATGCCAGTATGAATTTGACCGATACTTCGCACTTGATGTCAAACCGTTTAGCCGCCGGTCTGATAGGAATGAATAGCTGGGGTGAGGCACGGGCGCGGCGGGAGGTTAAGTAAAGAAGAGGTTGACACGACTTGTCAACACTGAGCAGCTAACTGCCACAATCCATCAGGAAAATAATGTTTGGAAGAGAATACTCTAACCCATAAAAACAAAAGGCCGTCTCAAATTGATTTGAGACGGCTTTTTCGGATCAATGCACGATTATAAAAATTAAAACCCGGGATTATTCGGCAGCAAATTCGGGTTCACGTCCGATTCCTGCCGCGGTACGGGGAACAAAAGTTGCTTTTCGCTGAAAGTGGCACCGAAAACCGTTTTGTGGCCTACGAAATCGTCCCAGTTGCCCGTCACATCGTTGTGTACTTTGCGGGTTCTGAGCATGTCAAACCACATTTTGTTTTCGAAGCAGAGCTCGTAGTAGCGTTGTGCCCACACTTCGCGTTCGAATGCCGTCTGGTTCAGTCCCGAAACGGGGGCCAGGTTGGCGCGTGCCCGGATGGCATTCACATATTCGACCGCCTTGGCATTAGGCGTGCCTTCCGCGCGGTTGGAAGCCTCCGCGTACATCAGGTACACGTCCGCGAGGCGGTACAGTGTAAAGTTGAGATCGGATTTGATCGAGTTCGTGATCGCATTGGCATCGAACCACTTATAGATGTACGTGTTTTTGAACTTCACAGGCTGGCCGGTTTTGATGCTCGGGGCCGTGGTGTAAAAGAACTGTTTCTCTTCCACACGCTTATCGCCTTTTGGAAACGATTTGATAAACTCGGGCGTCGGGTAAACGGAACCATATTCATCCGCATATTTCGAGATGCCCGAATAATTCGGGATCGTAAGCGGCGTGAGCGGGTTGGTCAGTGGCACACTCGCGGCAAATTGTACCTGGAAAATGAATTCGCCCAGGTTCTTGTTCGCCGGGTTGATCATATCCGTATAATTCTTGAAAAGCGAATAGCCGCCTTTCTGGATCACAGCCAGCGACCGCTTCGCCGACTCGGCATAGTACTGCTGGCCGCCATTGATCGCCGCGCCCGCGTAGGTGAGGTAAACGTCCGCGAGCAGCGACTCAACCGCCGACATGGATACATTTCCGGTTGTGTTCGACCAGGGCAGAGTAGAAGCTTCCGCAGCCAGCAGGTCAGGAATGATGATCTTGTCATAGATCTCCTTCGCAGGCGTGCGCGGGAGGTTCAGATCTAGGCTCGTTGGAACGGTCGTCACGCTCGGTACCGCCCCGTACATGCGCACGAGGTAAAAATAGTAGAGCGCACGGAGCATATGCACTTCCGCCAGCATATTGTTCTTTTGCTCGTCGGTAAGCCCGGCCGCATTAATGCCGGGGATGCTCTGAAGGGCCAGGTTACAAGCCCCGACGCCCAGGTACATTTGCTGCCACCAGGTGTCGAAATAAAAAGAGGTATTGGTATAACCCAGATTCTGGTAATTCACAAACCCCGTCTGGCCGAGGTCGCTGTTGGCCTTGCCCGTCATGAATTCGAGCAAATTGTAGGTATTTCCACCGTAAGACGATGGCTGGCCGGCCAGAAGCCCCTGCAAATTCACATAGGCGGAATTTGCATAAGCCCGGGCCACTTTGCTGCTGGATACTTCCGATTCGGGCGTTAAAAACCCTGTCGGAGTTTCTTCCAGAAAATCCGAACATCCGCCCATCGACAGCAATGCAGCTGCCAGCATTATATTTTTCAGCACTTTCATATCTTTTGTAGTTGCGGTTTAAAAAGTAAGCGTCAATCCCAGGTTCCAAACCCGTGGGCGGGGATTAGAGAAGAAGTCCAGGTTTTGCGAAAAAGCCGTGTTGGCGCCATAGCCGGCATTGAAAGTATCCACTTCCGGATCGTAGCCGCTGTATTTCGTGATCACAAACAAGTTTTGAACACTTGCATAGAGGCGCAGCCGTTCAATTCTCAGCTTTTCGAGCACGGGGTCGTTGAACGAGTAGCCAAGCATGAAGTTCTGGCCGCGGATGAAAGAGCCGTCTTCAACCCACCAGGTATCGAAATGCGAGTCCTGCGCGAATTTGTAGTTGCGCACCTGAGAGATCATCGTATTCTGGTGCTCTGGCGTCCAGGCGTCTTTCACGGTGGCGAGGTTGTTGGCGATCGTCTGCCTGTCCTCTACCGAATGCTTGAATGTCGCCGCGGTATTCAGGCCTTCCACAAAGCGGATGTTGAACGAGAAATCCCAGCCTTTGTATTTCATGGTGCTGTTGAAGCTGCCCGTCCATTTTGGCGTCGTACGGCCGATAATGCTGTAATAATTGCTTCCGTCGGCATTGTAGATGTATTTTCTGTCGCCCGGTTTCAGGTTATGCTCAGCTGCTTCCGCCGCCTCGTCGGTGCTGTAAGTCCCGAGCCTCGTCATCCCGTACAATGAGCCGATCGGCGAGCCGACGCGGAGGATGTTGGTCTGGCCGAGGAAGTTGGGGCCGGGGAAAATGTCGGCATTACCACGGTTCAGTTTGAGGATCTTGTTCGCATTGGACGCGAATATGAAATTGGTAGTCCACGAAAAGTTCTTCGTTTCGATGTTGGTGGTATTCAGGCTTACCTCGAAACCCGAGTTCCTTACCGAGCCTACGTTTTGGTACACATTCGCATTCACTTCCCCGGCCGACCATGGGATAGGCGCTTGCAGGAGCAGGTCTTTCGTGACGCGGTTGTAGTAGTCGACCGTCAGATCGATATTCTCGCGGATACCCAGTTCAACCCCGGCATCGAACTGCAAAGATCTTTCCCATTTCAAATTAGGGTTACCCAAATAGCTCGGCAGTAATGTCGATTGCAACGCGCCGTTGAGTACGGTGCTGGTAGGGTTGGTAGTTCCCGGCTGGATTTGCGCAATGGATTGGTACTGACCGATCTCCTGGTTCCCCGAAAGCCCGTAGCTCGCGCGTACTTTCAGGTTGGTGATCGTCTTGTTGCCTTTCAGGAAACCTTCTTCCGACATGCGCCAGGCAGCACCTACCGAAGGGAAAAACGCGTACTTGTTGTTAGCCCCGAATTTGGACGAACCATCGTAGCGGCCTGTGGCTGTGAACAGGTATTTCTCGTCGAGATTATAGGTCGCGCGGGCGAAATAGGAATTCATGGCCCATTTGTAATCGGCTGAGGTAGAGGAGCTTCTTACGGAACCGGAACCGAGCGTGTGCCATTGGAAAATATCGTCGATAAAGTTCTGGGTCTCAACGAAATCGGTTTCCTGGTTGTATTGCTGCCAAGAA
>CBIHPQ010000130.1:0-15627 GCA_966211825.1 uncultured Dyadobacter sp.
TTAACAGATCTATGTAGTTCGTAATCTTGTTTCATGAAAAATGAGACAGAAAAAATGCGTGAGCTGTACGATCAGTGGCAGACGCAAGGGATAAGCAAACAGGCTTTTTGCAATCGGAATGGTATTGGATACCATAAATTCAATTACTGGGTCAAAAAATTCCGCGGCAAGAATGTGCCCACCATGTCTCCGTCCCGTGGGTTCAGTCAGATATCAGTTCCGCAACCAGAATTAATTGCGCAAGATCAACAGGCGATGGCAGCGATCACTTTTCCATCCGGAGCACGTATAGAGCTATTCGGTTCTTTGGACGCATCTTTTATCAGGAAGCTCATTCTTTAAAATGCTAGCCTTATCTAATAGTTGCCGGTACTTCCTATACCGAAGCCCAACAGACATGCGCTATGGAATCTACAGCCTAGCCGGCCTGGTCCGGAATGAATTGGGTTTTGATCCCTTAGGCGGCGATGTCTTCGTTTTTCTGGGCAAACGGCTTAATCAAATACGCCTTTTGCAGTGGGATAGGGATGGGTTTGCGATGTACGTCAAAAAGCTCGAACAAGGCACTTTTGAGTGGCCAAAAGGGCAAGAGATATCTATTACCAGCCAGCAACTCACACTTCTTTTACAAGGAGTAATGCTGAATTCTGTCCGCCTTAGAAAGCGGTATCAGCACGCAAATCAGGCCACAAAATAAGAAGGAGAATTTACCTAAAAGTGCGTTTTTGGCTTTTTTAGCCTGGTTTTGCGTCGTATCTTCGGGTTATGGAAGATACAGCGACAGATTATAAATTACTCTATGAGAAGTCGCTGGAATTGATATCCGAAAAGAATGAACAGATCCAGGCCCTGAACTTTGAGCTTGATAAATACAAGCGGTATGTATTCGGCAAAAAGAACGAAAAACTGGCCGGTGTACACAAAGATGTAAACCAGAGCGACCTCTTTGAACTGGGAACCGACCAGCAACAACAAGAGGAGCTTTCTGAGCAAGCAGTTGAAGTTGTAAAGGAAAAAACTCCTGCTAAAAAACGTGAAAAGGGAACGGGGAGAATGCTGCTCCCTGAGAATCTGCGCCGTGAGATCATCATCATTGAACCTACCGAAGACGTTACCGGCTGCACTATAATCGGAGAAGAGGTCACTGAGGTGTTAGACCTTATTCCTGCAGAGTTTTTTGTGAAGCGGTATATCCGTTACAAATATGCCCGTGCAAATGGCGAGGGTATTATAACCGCATCACTTCCAGACCGTGTAATTGAGAAAGGCATTCCTTCCGAAACGGTCATCGCCCAAATGGTTGTCGATAAGTATGTTTTCGGCCTTCCACTTCACCGCCAAATCGATAAATACAGACGATTAGGAGTAAATGTTCCTGCTTCAACCGCCTCTGACTGGATCATGAAAGGTTGGCAGCATCTTGCACCTTTATGGGAGCTTTTAAAACTGCTGGTCCTCAACCAAAAGTATTTGCAAGCCGATGAAACACCTCTAAAAGTGCTTGATAGAGATCACAAAAATGGCGTCCATCAAGGCTTCATGTGGATATATAATGCCCCTTGCGACAAACTGACGCTGTTTGACTATCGGAAAGGCCGCGATCAAAGTGGGCCCAAGCAGATGCTGGAAGGATACACCGGTATACTCCAGGTTGATGGGTACGCCGTCGTGCGACCTGTGAAGGTCATCGTATAATTGTTCGAATCGTAATGACGATTGAAGAACCCGTTATTCTGTTAACGGTAGCCTACTTCGGCATGCAGGATGAGCAATCGCCCTGTGTGAAGCCCGAAGGACAATATACCGAAAACGTAAGTTGACCTGCAAAACCGTGAGGTGGGCAGGTACCGGGAAGTTTCATCCCGGATAGGGTTAGGCTTGCTGACATGATGAAATTAGTTGAACTGATGGTAAACACCGTTAACCCGAATAAGCGAAAGAAACTGAATACGCTTAAACCAAAAGGTACCATGTGGGATACTCCATGACAGTTGGGGGTACACAGACAAACAACACATCCGGTGGAAAATCAGCATCTAAATCAGCGCGTTATACGATGGCAACAGGGTAAGACCGATTATTCGCAGCTGGCAATAAACCAGTTGCAAGGCTGACCGCAAGGAAGGCTGATGGATAAGCGGTTAAAGGAGGAAGTAAAAAGCGAACGGTGTCTTGTAATCAGACGCATAGAGGATGAAAAGATCGCCTCACAGTGAAAGCTGGCTGACTTACTTCTGGTTATTTCAGGTGAAAACGAGTGAAGAACTTCAATTTGGTCAGTAAGCAAATGGCTGCTAACAATAACATGTATGTGGATGCGATTGACACGGCTAAGAAATGGGAATCCATCGACTGGAAAGCCTGTATCCTAACGGTAAGGAAGCTTCAACTCAGAATCGCCAGGTGGGCAAAAGTTGGCAACTGGCGAAAGGCGAAAGCCTTGCAATGGCTGCTAACCCACAGCTTTGCAGCCAAATGTCTGGCTGTGAAGAAAATTACACAAAACAAAGGGCACCGTACCCCGGGAGTAGATGGCAAGCTCCTTTCCACGGCCCAGGATAAATGGGAAATGGTAGGAAAACTAAAAAGAAGGGCCTATAAGGCGCTTCCGCTAAGAAGGATCTATATTCCAAAATCAAATGGAAAGAAAAGACCCCTTGGAATCCCTTCCATGAAAGACCGCAGCATGCAGGCCCTGCACGCCATGGCTCTTCTTCCCATATCCGAAATGACAGCAGACTGGAACAGTTATGGCTTCAGGCCGGAAAGAGCAACCGCAGATGCAATTGAGCATCTCTTTAATGGACTCGCTAAAAGAAATTCATCACAATGGGTTCTGGAAGGAGACATTAAAGCTTGTTTTGACAAAATCAGTCACGAATGGCTACTCAACCATATTCCGATGGACAAGAAAGTACTCGGTCAATGGCTGAAAGCAGGCTATATCGAATCCAGAAAACTGTTTCCAACTTCTGAGGGGACACCTCAGGGCGGTCTGGCATCCCCCACCCTTGCAAACATGGTCCTGGACGGAATGGAAGACCTGATCGGAAGAAGGTTTGGCTCTGCCAAACTCGATGGCGGTTACGGCAGACAAAGAAAGCATCCTGTTATTTTCATCCGGTATGCGGATGATTTTGTTGTTATCGGCAGAACAAGGGAAATACTTGAACAAGAAGTTAAACCCATGATCATTTCATTCCTCAAAGACCGAGGATTAGAGCTCTCCGAACAGAAAACCAAAATCACCCACATCTACGAGGGGTTTGATTTTCTGGGACAGAACATCCGAAAATACCAGATGCAGAATGGCACGGAAAAGCTACTTATAAAACCTTCCAAAGACAATATCCATACCTTTTTAACCAGTATCCGAAAGATTATCAGATCTGCCAGAAGCATGAGCCAAACGGAACTCATCCGGTTACTCAACCCTAAAATACGGGGCTGGGCCTATTATCACCGCTCCGTCGTTGCCTCTAAAATATTCAGTCAGGTAGACAAAGCCTTATGGGAAGCCCTATGGCGGTGGTCTGTCCGAAGACACCCTTTCAAAGGCAAACGATGGGTTCACGACAAGTACTTCCACCGTATCAATGGACGTGAGCACTGCTTTCAGGCAATCATAAAGGAAAATGGAAAAACAGTTACAGATACCCTGTTCCATGCCAGCAAGGTGGGTATAGAACGCCATATCAAAATACAGCAGCAGGCCAGCCCCTTTGATCTGCAATACGACAGATATTTTCAGCAGCGTACCTCCGATAAATGGAAAGGTAATAAAGCAGGAAGAGAAAAGGTAATGAGCCTATGGAAACGGCAAGCCGGATGTTGTCCTGTCTGTCTGGAAAAGATAACCAAGCTCAGTAACTGGACAGTCCATTGGCATAAAAGCAAATTGGAAGGGGGTTCTGACAATCTGGATAACCTTTGTCTTCTGCATCCCAAATGCTGTAACCGTGGTAAAACCTATGGTTTTGTGTATGCCATACCGGTCGGGCCAATAAGGCCTGGCAGTGAAATGACCTGAGCCGTGTGCGGGGAAACTCGCATGCACGGTTCTTAGGGGAGTCGACCCGGGCAACCGGGTCCTCTTACCCGACTATGAAAAGCTCTTTGGTAACCATCCAGATATCCTGCTGGTCTACTGCATGGCCCATGCCCGCCGTAAATTTGTTGACGCTCTGAAATACGATGAGCAAAAAGCTACCTATGTATTAGAACGCATGCAGCTGCTTTATGCCCTTGAAAAGCAGATGCGGGAAGAAGGACTGGACTGGGAAGAGAAAACCAAGTTAAGGCAGGAAAATTCGGTTCCGGTTCTCTTGGAACTAAAAGAATGGATGAGCCAGCAGCGGCCGCTTGTTATCCCGAAGAGCCCCTTGGGTAAGGCTATTGCTTACAGCTTACCACGCTGGGAAGGCCTGAGTGCGTATGCATTGCATGGGCAGATTGAAATAGACAACAACCTTGCCGAGAACATAATTAGGCCCCTTGCGATCGGAAGAAAAGCGTTTTTGTTCGCTGGCTCCCATCAGGCAGCTGAGATGACAGCAGCTATGTACTCCTTTATGGCTACGTGCAAGAAAAACGGCGTTGATGAACAAGAATGGCTCAAAGATGTATTCGAAAGGATCCAATCACATAAGCATAAAGATCTTTATCAACTGCTTCCAAATAACTGGATTAAGTACCAGAATCAGAACGCTTAGGCTACCTGCCAGAAAGCCCAACTATACAATATGGGTTTGTCGGATGCATACGATCGATATGTTGCTTTTATTACACCAACATACGACGGCGTAGCCGTTATTTCATGCCCCTTCTGGACCTACTTCGCAGACTTTGGCTGCTAACGCGAGGCAAACATTCCTTTGCAGCTGAGAGCCCTTCTCACTCTGATAACTCCTTCAATTTAGTCGGTACCGGTTGTGGTAAGCCTGGTACCCGTGATGGCCTAGCACGACGAATTCAATGAAAGGGAACCCTTTACCCAATTTTCGTCGATCGTTGAGATTTCAAGCGGTCCACCGCTCACCATGGTTGGTTTGCCGCCACGTTCGGGCGTAAGGCGAACAGGTTCGTATACGACGGGTCGTTTGCCAAGGTACCGATCATCAGCCACGATCAGTCGCTGTACATCCATTTTACCGTAACACTTCGCGAAAAGGCGCGGCACTCGACAAGTCGGGGAATTTCTGTGATAAGGTGCGGCTGGTGATCATGCGCGATTTTATGTGGCAAATACCCTCGCAGCAAGTGATCACGGCGCATATGAATATGATCGAAAGGTCGTTTCAGCGCCGGTTAAGCGAGCACAACGAGTCGTACCGCTCAATGGCACGGCCATCAAGCGCGATCTCGCATTGGAGCTTCTTGGCAACAACGACCTGAGGGAAAGTTCACGCAGTAGCCGACGTACTGGGCTGCGCTGAACCCAGCGTATCCGATCGGGCATTCAAAACTTGGACGAAGACTACCGAAGCATAGTAATGAATAGTAAATTCGGCGAAGATTAAGAAATAGATGCCGGTATCATATCAGTTGGGGGGAAACAAAGAGATACTGACGCACTCGAGCTGCTTATTTTGAACTAAATATACGACGTTTGGGAGCATCAATTGAGTAATCTTGTTGGCGCATTATTGATAAAACACCTGTCCGTAAGTGTTTACACGGTCGCAAAAGGAAAGCTGGTTGAAATTAACCTGACATAAGAAATCAGATCGTTTGGGCAGGGTACCATAACTTATATATGGTTGTTTTTGAGCATGGCACGCCGACATTGCCCACTTTCCTAGCCGAAGAATCCGCGGGCTGTTGTTGACTAATTCCAATGCTTCGGAGCATACTATGCCAATGGATACGCCTCTCGGATTGGTACTTATGTGGATCGTCTGGTCAAGTTCCGGGGATACTGAACCTATTGGTTTCTCGACGTAGAACTTTTGAAGGCGAGCGATCAAACCGCAATGGGCATGGATGCAGGTCGGGTGTAAATTTCCGATTATCCCAGGAATTCTTTGAGCTTCAGGCGACATTTCTTCAGGCGCTCCGCATTCATTAAATTTGGCCATTTACTGACAATCGATTTTGTATGCAAATAGCCGTTGAAGATGCAGTCGAGCAATTGAGCGAGTGCTTCCTAATTTTAGACTCGACCGGGAAGATATTGTCATGTAACCTGGCTTGCACTGAGCTGACCGGTTACGGGCACCATGAATTAGAAAGCAAGCTTTTTTCACTATTAGGTGATCCAGACCTAGATGCGATCAAATATCAGTATGAACTTGATCGGGCCCTGGTCGAGAAAAAATTGGTTGCAGAAGGCTGGAAAACACGGAAGGAAGGCAGCCGGTTTTGGTCAGAAGTCACCTATTCGGCCATTTTAAGAGATGGCGCGCATATGGGCTACTCTGTTTTGCTTCGCGATGTTTCCGAGCGTAAGCAACTTGAAATGCAGCTCTTGCAGAGCGAACAGCGTTACCGCCTGATGGTGGAAGGGGTAAAGGAATACTCAATTTTTATGGTTGATCCGGCTGGTCACATATTAACCTGGAATGAGGGCGGCACACTGATCCAAGGATACATTGAAAGCGAAGTCTTAGGACAGCATTTTTCGATGTTTTACGCTGCCGAGGATTTACGGGACAACAAACCCGAAAGGGAGTTGGAGGTTGCGAAGCAGACAGGGGTTTATCGAGAGGAAGGCTGGCGGGTCAGAAAAAATGGATCCTTGTTCTGGGCCAGCGTGGTGATGACTTCGTTATTTAACGAACAGAACGAATTGATAGGCTATTCACGGGTTGTTAGGGATTTGACTGAGCGTTTCCAGGCGGAAGCCGAATTGCGCAGTGGCGAAACACGGTACAGGTCACTTGTCGAGCAGGTCGGTGACTACGGTATTTTCATGCTGGACACCAAGGGCCGGATTGTTAGCTGGAATGAAGGCGCAAAGCGAATTAAAGGATACACGGCTGAGGATGTGATCGGTAAATATTTTTCCATATTTTACCCGGAAGAGGACATCCTCAGCGGAAAACCCGCCCGGGAACTGCGTGTTGCGCGTGCAACCGGTAAGTACGAAGAGGAAGGTTGGCGGATCAGAAAGGACGGTAGCCGTTTCTGGGCAAATATTGTCATCACGGCAGTTTATAACCAAAGTCGCCACCTTATCGGCTTTTCAAAAGTTACACGAGACCTGACCGAGCGGAAAATGGCACAGCAAAAACTTCAGGAGAATGCCAACAAGTATCGCCAGCTGGTGCAAGACCTGTGGACGACCAACAGGCGACTGACAGCTGTTAACCGCGAGCTGGAAGAGTTTACCGCTGTTGTTTCGCACGACTTGAAAGAGCCGGTCAGGACGGTGAAAAGTTTTTTACATGTGACAAACAACCAGCTGGCCCGCAACGATCTGAATCAAGCCAGCATTAGCGTTGGTAAATGCATTCGAGGCGCAGAGCGTATGCAACATTTGATTGACAGCCTGTTAGATTATTCGCAAGTGGGTAAGGGGTATCTTAAGGGACAGACATTGAGCTTGAAAGATGTACTGGTGCAGGTGGAATTAAACCTTGAAGAAGCCATTAAACAATGCGGGGCCGAAATCAGGGTCAATCTAGCCGCCGATCACTTGGTAGGCGACAAGCTTCAACTGGTACAGTTGTTTCAAAACCTGGTAAGTAATGCGCTCAAATTTAACAATGGTCAGCACCCCCAGGTAACCATCAACACATGGCACGAGGGGGATGACATCCGGATTGTGGTGGCCGACAACGGCATTGGGATTCCGCCCGACCAGCACAAGGCAATATTCGGGATATTCAAACGGCTCCACTTCCGCAGTGAGTATCCGGGCACAGGGGTCGGGCTTGCCATCTGCAAAAAAGTAGTGGAGCGACATCACGGTCAAATATGGGCCGATTCGTCAGCTGGAGAGGGAGCAAGTTTTCATATCCGCTTGCCAATAAATGGATCCTACCAAAATGAGCAGCCCGGCGAAAGTGGGGGGATGACAGCATGGACGGCTACGGACTAAAGGTCTGCCCGACTAATAACGTTGACAGGAAGACATATCAAGTTCATGTGTAGTTTAAACGTTGCCATTAATAATAATGCTCATATCCATTTCTGAAACCAAATGTAAATTGTTCTAGCTTTTGAATCGAAACTGTAACTGGTCCGTAAGTCAACATTATGTTGTGCCGAATGCCTCAGCGACGACGGCCAGCCCACCAAAATTTGCCTGAGAATCAGAACGTTAAAATGCAGTCAGGCCGCCATACATTTCTTTCATCACGTAAGAGTTATACCGTCCATGGTTGCTAACTTTTTGGGATACTTATATAAAAGATTCCGGGTTGAATCCGCCCCAGAATGGATAAAGCTCCTTTAGCGATTATGGTTTTAAATATGAGGGCGCAAGCCTTGGAGTAATCCAAACGGTAAAATGCCATGATCTCGCAGGTGATTGACGGCTCGTCCTGACAGAGGTTAAGTCTGGCGGTACCTGGCGATTTTTTGAAATTGCTCGTAGGCCTTGGCAACGAACGGAGCATAGTCGACGAACACATCGGGTTTAGGCAAGAAGCTGTCTGCTCCCAGGTGGAGGCATTTCTCACGTGTTGCTTGTAGTTTGGACGTAGAAGTGATAAAAACAGCTATTTGGGGAAAGCCTTTTCTTACTTCGTTTATGAGATCATACCCATTTTTGCCAGGCATATTCAGGTCAGACACTATTAAATCAGGAAACCTATGCGAGGGCGTTTGCAACCAGTTAAGTATCTGGTCGCCGTTGGCAAAAGCGTTCAACAGCTCAAACCCTTCAAACTCATTGAATGCCTCCGTCATAAAGAAACGCTCATCTTCATCATCTTCAACGATTACCAGGCTAAACTTCTCCATAACAGTCCGAATTTTTGTAAATATACCATCGAAGTTTACCTAAAAGCAAACTGTATCGAAGGTAACCTTAATATCGTTAAACCAATAACGGCATTATGTTTTGTGAGAAATAACATTACAAGGCTTCGTAAATTTGTGCAAGGCGGAGTGCTTTACAACTAAGACTATTATAAGCATTGAATCCCGCATTCTTGGAGAAGTTTGGTTCCTCTGGTTTCTTAGGATTCAAATTGGGGTTCGACTCCGTATAGGAGAATTTGCTTGATCACCTCGGACGAGGACGGGCTATACACCAGCGGCGGCGCATTTTCTTACTTGAATTTGCTCGTGCACCTCATCGGAAAATATGCAGGCCTCGAAATGGCTGTCCAGATCGCCAAGAGTTTTGTTATCGACATCGACAGGCTAAGCCAGTCGCCCTTTATTATTTTTTGAAGGACAAAAAGAACATATCGACGAGGAAGGAAAAAGGCACAGAACTTCATCGAGCAAAATTACCTCGACAAAATCACCATTGATCAGCTGGCCGACAGGTTGGTCGTCAGCAAACGAAATTCCAACGCTGTTTTTTTAAGTTTACCAACAACCCCGTCAATGAATATGTGCAGAGGGTCAAAGTGGAGGCCGCCAAGGAAAGCGGGAATCCGGCAATATGAATATGAGCGACGTCATGTACGAAGTGGGTTATACAGATACCAAAACTTTCAGGGAGGTATCTAAAAAGATTACAGGACTAACGCCCGTCGGCTACTATAACAAATACAGCAGGCAACCGGTACTCGATTAACAACTAGGCCGGCGCACCGGATTTTCAGTCTACTTTAACATCGATAGAAAACGAAGCGCCGGAAACCGATACAGCCCGGATACGCACTTGCAGCATTCCGGCCAGTTCCCTCACAATCACCAACCCAATTCCATGAATGCCTGGTCTATTGTCCGATGAGTCCATGTAAATATTGTCGTCATCGCTGTTGAACCAATTCAAAATGGCTTCCGGTAATCCGGGGCCGGTGTCGGTCACCAGCAACCTGATTACCTCACCTTCGTGGCTCGCCGTCACGATCACTGAGCCCCCGGAAGTATATTTGTTTGCATCGTCGATGAGATTGTGAAGGATGATTTTCAGCAGTTGGCGGTTTGATTTGAGAAAGAGCGTATCGGGCACGCTGTTGACAAACTTGTTTTCCAGAATTTTGAACGAAGTATTAAAAATGATCGCAACTTCGTCGACTAGGCTCCGGACGGCAAAGGTGTCATGAGCCAGTGAATCGCCCAACATCTGCGACTTAACATAGGAAAGCATGTTTTCCAGTAAAAGGAGAACTCTTTTAGAAGATTCGTTGACACTGGAACCGATTGTTTCCACCAGGTTCAGGTCTCCCTTCCGGACAAGTTCGGGAACCTTCCCGGACGCGAATTCGATCGACCGCAGCGGGCTCCGGATGTCGTGGCTGATCGACGCGATCAGGTGCATTTGAAGACGGGTTTGCCGGAGAAGTTCCTGTTCCGACACTTTCAGTACGCTCAGCGTATCCTCCAAGTTGCGGGTCCTTTCTGAGACCCGGGAGTCGAGTATCTTGCTCAGCCGGTCGGCCTATTTCAACCGGTTTTTGAAATAAAGGTAAATCCCCGCCAGAACTAGTAATGCCACCGCTATCCTGAAAGGCCAGGTTTCGTACCAGGCGTACGGGATGACGATCCTGAGTGTCGTTATCCGGCTGTGACTCGGGGCCGAGTCCGCCATTTTTACGCAATTTCAAGGTGTATGTCCCGGATGCGAGGTTATTCAGGAGTGCAGATTGGTGCTCGCTTTCGATGGGATACCAAACGTGCTTGGCGGATGCCTTATCGTCTGACGATACCATGTAATACACTTGCTGGTTTCGGCGGTCACCCTGGTAGGGCGACGAAACGAACACTTGGATATCGTTGACGTTCGTGAGTTCGATTTGGGAGCCATTCACGGGGACCTGCCTGGAATCTGCCTCGACGCGGTCGATGAAGATTTTTGAACCGGGAGTGTCGATGGGCGTTTCCTCGGGTTTAAAAAACACCATCCCGTCAATAGAGGGGCAACGACATATAATCGTTGCGCCGGCGTACCGCGCAGGGCTGGCATCCACCATTGAATTCGTTTGTGCGAAAGCCGCTCTGCTTGTTGTATCGATGGTAGTAGAGCCGGGTACTGTCGCGGTGGCTGACGTAATCCAGCAGGTCACGGCGAAGCACGCGGAACAGCCCATTATTGGTAGGAACCCAGAAGTAACCTTTTTTGTCGCTTATAATGCAATGCGCGTTCGCGAGGGAGCGGTCTCCCTGTCGAGCGGAAACCGGGTTACCTTGCCGTTTTTTAATACGAAAAAGCCGTTTTCATAGGTAGTGAACCAAAGTTCGCCGGGTTGCTCCAGCTACAAGCTCCTGAGATAGTTTTTGGCGGCTGCCGGGGTTTTAGACAAGGTTTTACGGGCAAGATTTACCCTGTATAAATCCCAATAGGTAGCGACCCAGAGGATGTCTTTGCCCTCCCGTAGGATGTGTGAGATGCGAAGCATTCTATGTGTATAGCTGCGTACGGTCGCTCCCTGCTCTTCGGGATCGATATATTTCAAACCAGCCGAATACGTGCCAATCCAGATGCGGCAGGTATCGTCCTGGTACAACACGGTAATGTCATTTTCCAGGGGCCAGCTAGCTTTCACCTTTTGACCACTTTTGTCGAGGCGGTACAGCCGCCTGTAACCTGACAGCCAGATATCGCCTGAGTGGTCCCTTACCATCACAAACCGTTCCAATGCCTTCCCAATCGGGTTGGGAAGTACATTTAAAATGTTTTGGTTTTCCTTACCTTTCCCAGGTATGTGGAAAGACGGCGTGAACACGGTGCTGTCCGAAAATGCCGCATTGGCGTAGTAGACGTTCGCGCCCGGATCAGCGGCACCGGTAACCAGGGTTTCAAAAAGCTCGAAGTCGAAAATGTAGAGGCCGCTGTTCATCGTACCCAGGTAAAGCCGTCTCTGCGGGCCTTGATAGAAAACAGAAGTGACGCTATTGCGATCAAAGTCGAAATCGCTCAGCAGAAGTTTGGTAACGAAACGTCCCGGCGAGGTCTCCGATAGTTGGAATAATTGCCCTTCCTGGTAAATGAATGAGTCACCTGAAAGTTCGTCCGCAAAGATCTTATATTGTTTGCGCAAGTCGGGCCTTGCCGATTCTCCGGACGCTGGCACTAGTGAAACCTTCCCGCCCACGGTAGCCGTGCCTGCCGAGGCTACGAGCCGCATATGGCCCTTCTCGTCGTCATGGTACAGATTTATTCCTACCCTGAAAAACCGGATGGGCGAGAGTATTCCGGTCATGTATCTCTTTTGTAGTTTCTAGTTACGGTAAAGCTCTACTTTTCCACCAGACATCCATATGAAAAAATCCCCGTTTTATTCCGGAAGCAGAAATACGCAATATTGTGGTATCTAGTCTTTATGCCACGGGTCTGGCAAGCCCAGGGTGTACATTAGGCCGCGAGACTTTTCATCCAGCTTGAACATCTTGCGAAGATGGTCTTCCATTGGATTTTTATCGACGTTCGCCTACCCGTCAGCTATCCGGACGGGTTTTTTGCCGCCGTCACCCAGCGCATATAACCGATCGGGTTTTCCTTCAATGTCCCGGGTAAAACCTATAAAGTCGTTATACTCAAGTTTAAAACGGTCTTTTCCGAAAGTAACGAACGACTGGCCGTCGAACCGGGCCAATCCCATGTTGGTAGTAAGCCAAATGTAGCCATCGCGGTCCTGGGTGATCGCGTTGACCGAATTCTGCGGCAGACCGTCTTCGCTGGTGTAATGGCGGACATTGTATCTTGGAGCGTTCGTGGGAATTTGCGAAGCGGCTGGCATCATCAGCATTTGAAGCAGAACACAGAAATAGAATCTCACGGGCACTAGAAAACGGGCAAACTTGATTATCGAGGCAAAAAAGGCGAAATCATTATACATAGATGATAAAAGAACAATAGGGAATCGGAAATACCGGCCGAAATGATAGAAATTATTCTATCGTTTAATGACATTGATACGGGTAGCAAACTGGTAGCAGGTGCCGTCACTAATGCTGCACGCGGTCGACGATACAGCTCCTGCTCGCTGATATAATAGGTTTTCCGACGACCGACGCTAGCGGAAAGAATTTCCGCCCCGGTCGGGCTGCTTGGATTACAATATTATTTAGTGCAGGTATGGTCACTGTGACCGAGCAAGGCTAAAAACATATATTGATCATCGTAGGCCCGTCACAATAGCCCCGAAAGGCTTTGCCGCCTGAGAAAGCAATTTTTTTTCGATTACAAAAGGAGCTTCCTTAACCGTAGTTTCTTCGTATCCGACCGATCAAGCGCAAATTTCTTGACAATGGGCACTTGACGGGGCGGATACATTGTAGGTTTCATTTGAAATCGTTATCCATTCGAAAGACTATTTTTTCAACAAGACAGAATGGAAGGGCCTAAGTGGTTTGTAGAAGGTGTTACTATATGGCTACCGGACATTTGATATGGCAGAAGTCAGAGTAGTTTTATGTTCTCTGCAATCATATTACACCTCGTCGCTCCCTATTAAACGGGAGATGTCGTAATACTGCCGCATGACGTTAGCTTTGGGTTCCGCACCTTGTTGCTCTTGCCGGAATTTCGTAGCAATCATTTGCAGCTTCTCAACAAAAGTATAACCGGGATGGTAACAGGCGATTTCAACAGCACGATTGTCAATGATCTTAACTTTAGGATCGCCCATGGCTTTTTCATATGCCCAAGACGAAATTGTCAGTTTTTGATTGGGCGGTACCGTGTCAAATCTTGCTTCTAGCAGAATACCCTCCTTGACACCCTCGATGGCCTCGGTGACGCTTCTGTAGTGTTCTGTGTCATCAAAGTTGGTATAACGCGTAACAGCGGTTATGCCATCGATATGTATGTTTTCCGCAAGCCAGTCATAAAAATTCCGTCGGCTTTCGACGGCTCCGGCTTTTGTGTTCTTGTGATTTTCATTGACCTTTAATTCCGCTGGAGCCTAGATATGGATGTCAATGTCTTCAGAAAAGCGGTCGAACTGTTCTGATGTAGGTAAGTTCTCGGATCTTTTTAAAGGAGTCGATCTGCAAGAGCGCGAATTAAAATTTGAAAAACTGCTCGGATGTCTGACAGACGCAAACTGGATTACACCAGCGGACCAGGCTGGCAAATTTCAGTTTCGAAAAGCCGCTCATGGAGGTAGGCTTTGGATAGCAGCACTTTACTACGCACTTTATCACAAGCAACACATTAAAGATTCTCAGACGGCGTCCACCATCGCAAGACTCTTTAATACCTGGCTCATCCATCCTTTTTCAAAGGAATCGTTCGGAAAGGTATTTCAACACGAATAGCAGGCGAAATTCGCAGGCAAGAGCTATCATCAACGCGCCAGATATGCGCAGGAATGCTTCCTGCTGATCCAAAATCTGTAACAATAAGAAATCTTGAATTTTTTTGTTCTTTTCATTCCGGCAGGAACGTCAGGATCGTTTTAGCAGACCCCGTAGCTCATTTTTGTGGCATGTTCAACTAAACAGCTACAAAAATGAGCTACAGTATTTTAAGGCCTCCCGGAAAGCGCTGCACTGCTTCTCCGACCGCAAATCTCTTCTTCCAATTTCAAAAGGTAGCGATGGTATGGAAGAGGAAATAAAACATTTGATACATCTCTTCCAGAAAGCAGATGTCAAAAGACGACGAAAGCTCTACGAGTGTTTTGCCGACATCTTCGACTCACAAAACTCCTATGTGATCACCATTGAAATGCTCAATGAGAAATTGGGTGCTCAGGTGGTCTCCCGAGCAGATGTGAAGTACATCAGGGCACATTGCAGCAAGTGGCAAAAACCGTTAATATCACCGCAGCAATCTACAAGTGCTCCCGTACAAAAACGGGCCGCACCGAAAGTTAAGTGGACCGATCCCGACCAGGCACCGGACGAAGTATCTCAAAACCAATAATCCAACTGACAAATGAAAAGACTACATTTCATTACCCAAGCCAAAGGTGGCGTGGGCAAATCGCTGCTGATGTATTTGCTCGCCTTGAAAAATTACCAAAATCCCAATTATCTGTTCATTGATCTGGACGCGTCTTCGTTTACAAGTCAACGCCAACTGCAGTTCGTGAGCCCCAAGCAGTTTCGAAGCGTGAGCCTGCTGGATGAAAGAGCGGTACTCGTCCGAGATAATCTGGTAGAGTATCTGGAATTGATATCAACTTCACCATTCGGCGAGATATATGTCGATATGGGGGCTCCGGAGAGCGAGCAGCTTCCAGCCCTGATTGAATTCGATCTGCCGCTTCGCGAATTTGCCGAGGAATTGGGTTTGGAAATCCAGTTTCATATCGTTGTGGCGGGCGCTGGTGCTTATAGCCCTTCGGTCGAATTCCTGAAAAAAATGATGGACGTTGCGGGCGAATTCAAAATCACGGTATGGCAAAACCTGTCGAGCTTTCGAAAGTTTGCTGAGCTATCCAAAGAGCTTAAAGAGAATTGTCGGCTAATGCAATTACCGTTCAGGCAATTTGGTGACTTTGAAGTGGGTTCATATTTAGGGCCCAAGATTTTGTCGGGAACACGACGAGGGTTATCGTTGGAAGAATATGAGACCGGCCCTAGGCTGAGACTGAAACGTGAACTTCATTTTAA
>CBIHPQ010000131.1:0-15557 GCA_966211825.1 uncultured Dyadobacter sp.
CCTGTTTGATGAATTTGGAGCGTTTGGAAACGTCCTCGAAAGTTACGAGGGGAAATGGTGCTGCTTCACCCGCACGATGGCACGGTACGCAGTTAGCATGAATAACCGGTTGTACATCCTTATAGAACTCGGGAGCCTGGCCTGCACACCAATCGCACAACAACAACGACAAAAAAACCAGAACAAGGCCTTTTCGGAACAGCATGGTAATGAGTGGGTTTAACTCATGCAATTTAAGAACTTTAAATTAAATTTTAAGAAAATTTAATAATTGAGCTACAACATTGACTTAAATCTTGTATAAGTCACCAATTGAATACACATTGGCTATGCTTCTTGTCTGATATTCAGTGCCTCCATAAACCAGATGCAGGCTGACATCCTTCGCCATTTTTTCGAAATAGGTAAGTCCATTAAAAAAGTCGCTCTGAATCGTTTTTCCGGACTTGATTTCAACCGCTTTGGTATTCACGCCTTCCTGAATGATCAGGTCCACCTCATGCTGGGAATAGTCTCGCCAGAAATAGAGCCGGGGCTGCCGACCCGTATTCAGGATGTTTTTTTGAATTTCATTAATGACCAAATTCTCAAATAATGCCCCTTTTGCAAAATGCACATTCAACTCCTGCACGCTGGTTATACCCAGGAGATGGGTTGCCAGCCCGAGATCATAAAAATAGACCTTCGGTGTACTGACGATCCGCTTGCTGAAATTTTGGTGAAATGGTTGCAGCCTGAATGCGATAAAGGATGTTTCAAGCACCGAAAGCCACGCATTTACGGTTTTGTTGTCTACACCCAGCTCTACACCCAGGCTCTGCTGGTTGAACAATTGTCCGATTCGCCCTGCCAGCAATTGGACAAAGCGCTGGAAAAGCCCGAGGTTGAGAATATTCTTCAATTGCCGGACATCTCGTTCTATATATGTCCGGAGATAGTTGTCGTAGAATGTGGTAGCGTCAATATCCTCTGTCAGCTTTCGCGGGTACGAGCCTGAAATAATGTAATCCTCCCAGCTCTGGGGTTTGTATTCCGAAGCTTCCAGCTCCTGCATTGACAATGGTAAAAGGTAGAAAATGGCGACCCGGCCTGCGAGGGATTGGGTGATCTGTTCCATCATCAGGAAGTTTTGGGAGCCTGTTAGTATGTACTCGCCCTTCCGCTTCCGGTCGTCGGTAAAAACTTGGAGGTAGGAAAACAGCTCGGGCGCATATTGCGCCTCGTCGATGATCACGCCGTTTTGGTATGTTTCTAAAAAACCGACCGGATCATCCTGAGCGAATGCCCGTGTGCTCAGGTTTTCCAAATTTACGTACTGATAGCCTGGGCGCACCATCTTAGCCAGCGTGGTTTTCCCCGATTGTCGCGGGCCGGTCAGGCTGACGATCGGGTACTTATCCAGCATTTCGCTTACTTTGGTGGCTAGGGCTCTTTGTATCATTCTGTAAATTTAGGAATTGAATTCCTAAATTTACAGAAATTGTTGTAATTATTTGTAAATCAGTCAACTAATGACATAAGTTATAATACAATCGCCGTCCCCGCCCCGCCGGCAACCGCATTCGCCAGTTCATCCGCGTGGCAGATCGTCACCTGCTTCACTCCCGAATGCAATGCCGCAAATGCATTGTCCAGTTTCGGGATCATCCCTTTATTAATAGCCCCGGTGGCTTTATACTCTTCATAAGTTGCCGGAACGAGCTTGCCGATCACCGCATCGTCGTCGTCCGGATCGGACAGCACGCCTTTTTTCTCGAAACAATAGATCAGGTTTACTTCAAATGTTTCGGACATGGCCACGGCCGTGGCGGAGGCCATCGTATCGGCATTGGTATTCAGGAGGAGGCCTTCGGCGCTGTATGTCAATGGGGCGATAATGGGGGTTAGCCCGCTGGTCAGGATGGCATTGATCTGCCCGCCGTTCACGGCCTCGATGTCGCCTACAAATCCGTAGTCGATCGTTTTCACAGGGCGTTTCACCGAACGTATGATCCCGCCGTCAGCGCCCGTGAGGCCAATCGCATTACAGCCGCTTGCTTGGAGCTGCGCTACAAGGGTTTTGTTAACGAGCCCGCCATAGACCATTGTGACCACGTCGAGCATCGGCTTGTCGGTAATGCGACGGCCGTCCACCATTTGTGTCTCGATCTGCAATTTCGCGGCGATTTGCGTCGCTACCTTGCCTCCGCCGTGCACGAGGATTTTGGGGGCATCGAGTTGCGCAAAAGCTTTCAGGAAACGGGCACATGCTTCGGGATTATCGATCACATTACCGCCGATCTTGACTACGTATAAGGCTTGGGACATGTTAATAACTGTTAACTATTCTGAATTTGAGGCGACAAAGGTAGTAAAGTCGCGAAACGGTGAAAAGGGAATTTTATATCATGAATTTTTTTGTGAAAATTACGTTGGTTAAGAAAGCTCTATCAAAATTATAGATTGATCGGCCGGCCCATCCCGGTTGGCAAAAGCCATTACCCCAAACATCGACATGAAACGCGGTATCATATTCATTCTCAGCATTTGTCTTTTCGTAACCGGCTTCGCGCAGGCCCAGGTCCAGAAGGCGAAGGCACACTGGACTTACAGTTTTTCCAAACCGGAAGTAAAAAAAGGCGAAACGGTCGACCTGGTTTTCACCGCAACCATCGATAAGGACTGGTACATGTATTCCTCCGATTTCGATCCCGACCTGGGCCCGATGCTGACGACATTTACATTCGAAAAAAACAACACATTTGAAGTCGTAGGCAAGCTGAAACCGCAGAACCCCAAGACTAAATTCGAGGAAGTATGGCAGGGAAATGTTCGCTATTTTGAGGGAAAGGGCGTTTTCAAGCAAACAGTTAAAATCCTGGCCGACAATCCGGTTATCAAAGGGGCTTCCGAATACCAGACTTGCAGCCACATTAACGGCCTTTGCATTCCCGGCAGTGACGATTTCGAGTTTAAAGGACTAAAAGTCGCTGCCGCCGGTTCCGCAACCACTGAACAGCCCAGCGTAGGTGCCGCGAAACCTGCCACCGAACCAGCCGCAACACCTGCGGTAGCAGCTACCTCTGCCGCAGATACAGCCATTGCCGTTACCACCAACGACCTTCCGGCAAGCCCCGACAGCGCCACGGCCAGCAAAGCCACGGCGCCCGAGGCATCTCAAAACGGATTCACCGAAACACCTGCCGCGAGCGGTTCGCTGTTGGCCTTCGCGCTCGCTGCATTTCTGTCAGGCCTTGTCGCATTGCTTACGCCCTGCGTTTTCCCAATCATCCCGATGACCGTCAGCTTCTTCACCAATCAGGAGCGGGGCAAGTTCAAGGCATTTTTGTATGGTATTTCAATTATCCTGATCTATACATTAATAGGTACCGTCGTCTCGCGGCTGAACGGGCCCGCATTTGCCAACTTTCTCAGCACGCACTGGCTGCCTAACCTGCTATTTTTCGCGATTTTCATCACCTTCGGACTCTCGTTTCTAGGCTTGTTCGAAATCGTATTACCAAGTGGTTTTGTGAATAAAATGGACCAGAAGGCGGATCAGGGCGGTTATGCCGGGGTTTTCTTCATGGCATTTACATTGGTCCTCGTATCATTTTCCTGCACTGGCCCCATCGTCGGCAGCTTACTCGTCGCTTCCGCAGGCGGCGAAGTCGTGAAACCGATCGTAGGTATGGCGGCATTTTCGGCTGCATTTGCAATTCCATTCACTTCATTCGCATTGTTCCCGCAATGGCTGAAATCACTGCCCAAATCCGGTGGCTGGCTGAATACCGTCAAAGTGGTTCTGGGTTTCCTGGAACTTGCATTGGCATTGAAGTTTTTCAGCATCGCCGACCAGGTTTATCACTGGCATTTGCTGGATCGTGAAATATACCTTGCATTCTGGATCGTCATTTTCGCGTTGCTGGGTTTCTATTTGTTAGGTAAAATCCGCACGCCGCACGATTCGCCCTTGGAAAAAGTGAGCGTTCCACGGTTGCTGCTTTCCATTATCACCTTTACGTTCGTCGTATACATGCTCCCAGGCATGTGGGGTGCGCCTTTGAAGGCATTGGCCGGTTACCTGCCGCCGCAGTCTACATTGGATTTTGATTTAAATAAAAGAACAGCCGCTGCTTCAACTTCCGGCGTTTCCGGCGAGGCCCGCAAGTATGCCGACCTCTTCCATTTACCGCACGAGCTGGAAGGTTTCTTCGACTATCAAGAAGCATTGGCCTATGCCAAAAAGGTCAACAAACCCGTTTTCATCGACTTCACTGGCCACGGCTGCGTCAACTGCCGCGAAATGGAAGCCCGCGTGTGGGTGGACCCGGCGGTATTGCAGCGCCTGAACAACGACTATGTGATTGTTGCATTATATGTAGATGACAAAACCGAGTTGCCCGAATCGCAATGGTATACTTCAAAATACGATAATAAGGTGAAGAAAACCATCGGCGCGCAGAATGCAGACCTGCAAATTGTGAAGTACAACAACAATGCGCAGCCGCATTATTGCCTGGTGGATCATGAAGGTAACCTGCTCGTAGCGCCTAAAAATTACGATCTCGATCCTGCGAAGTTTGCTTCGTTTTTGGATAGCGGGAAGGCAGTGTTTGAGAAAAAGTGACCCGAAAGCTAGTCGCATAGCGACGCAACATTGATAGCCAGGCATCGCATGCGAGTCTTTCAAATCCCGTTGAGATGTAACTTAATATGCCCTGCGTTTCTTATATTGGGCTGAAACAATCCTATCATGGAGCAAATCATTCAGAAAGCCGCTCAATTTTTCCGGGATAAGCCCGTCAAACGCGCATATCTTTTCGGTTCGGCAGCCCGTGGCGAACAAACCGCCAAAAGTGATGTGGATATCTTGGTAGACCTCGACTACGAGAATGGTGCAGACTTCTTCGCGTTCATCGATATGCAGGAACAACTGACTAAACTGCTCGCAGTCAAAGTGGATTTGGTCAGCTCCAACGGCCTGTCTTCGCACATTAAGCCTCAGATCGATCAGGAGAAGCAGTTGATCTATGAAAAACTCTGAGGGTGACAAAGCGCGGCTACTGCATGTTCTTGAAGCAATTCAATACATTCAATCTTTTATCGAAGGAAAAGTAAAGGAAGACATCTACCACGATCCGATGCTTCGTTTTGCCATTGAAAGGCAACTTGAAATCATAGGAGAAGCCACCAATCATTTATCAGACGATCTAAAATCTACTCGCCCGGAGATCGAATGGCGAAAAATCGTTGCGTTTAGGAACTTCGTAGCGCACGAGTATTTTGGCATCGATCTTGAACTGGTTTGGGATATTGTAATTAATAAGATTCCCCCGTTAGAAGGTACCATATCCCAGCTGCTATCAGAGCAATAGCACCTTAAATGCAACGAAAGTCACTCCCACGTTGCTCTATACGATTCTTAACCCTATCATTGCAAGCCCCAGGACTTAAGTTCAAAGTTATCCACCCAAACCACCTGAAACTATGCTCAAACGCTGGCTAACCGCGCTGACGCTACTGACAACCTCAACGATTTTTGCCCAATCTATCCGGCCACCGGCTACTCCCCTCGTCACCATCGATCCCTACACCAGCGTATGGTCCTTCGGCGACCAGCTGGCAGGCTCCATTACCAAGCACTGGACCGGCAAGCCGCATCCGATGGACGGCCTCATCCGCGTTGACGGCAAAACTTACCGCTTCATGGGTGCCGCCACGGCCGAGATGAAAACGATTTTGCCCACCGCCAAACAGGAAGCCTACACCGCCAAATTCACGACCACCAGGCCCGACCCGAAATGGTGGTTCAAAGACGGTTACAACATCAGCACGTGGAAACAGGGGCCCGCGCCATTCGGCACGCACGACCGCAATGACGCGATGCTCAAAGGCGGCACCGAATTCCCACAGGAGCTCTGGTATCGCCGCGATTTCAATCTTGCAAACGTCGATTTCGAAAAGCCGGTCCTGAATATCTTCCACGACGACGATGTGCAGGTTTTTATCAACGGCGTTCCCGCATTCGATTGCGCGCCTTGCTTTACGGGCGATTATGAGTTCAAACCGATTAGTCCGGCTGCTGCGAAAGCATTGAAAAAAGGCAAAAACACGCTGGCCGCTTATGTGAAAAACGGCGCTGGGCCGGGTTATATCGATATCGGTCTGGCCGACGAAATCGCTCCAAAAGGGGCCGATGCCATTACCCCGGCAAAGCAGAACGGCTTTGAAATGAAGGCGACGCAATCTATTTATCGCTTTGATGCCGGAGCTGTGCAGCTGACTGTGCGTTTTGTGGCGCCGCTTATCGCAAAGGATCTGGATTTGATCTCGCGTCCGGTGAATTATGTGGTTTATGAAGTTAAATCAACCGACGGCAAGCAGCATGATGTCAGCATTCTGAACTCCGTTTCCGGGCTTTGGGCTACCCATGATAATAGCCAATCGGTAACCGGCAAAGAGGCGAATCAGGACGGGTTAACGACATTATCCCTCGCGAATACAGTACAAAACCTGCTGGCCCGGAAAGGCGACGATGTCCGTATCGACTGGGGACAGGCCTACCTTTCGGCCCCGCAAGGCACTGTGAAGGGCTCGGCGATCGGCCTGTCGACCGATATTGTTAAAGAATTTGCTTCCAAAGGCACATTGAGCGTGGACCAGGCCGGCGCAGCTCCTGCGGATACGAAATCAATGGGTTTGATATTGGATGCAGGAAAAGTAGGAAGCGACAGCAAGCAGCTCCACGCATTGCTGGCTTATGACGATGGCTATTCGGTTCAATATTTTGGTCAAAACCTGCGTCCGTGGTGGAATAGGGACGGAAACAAAACCATCGCCGGCGAGCTGAAAAATGCAGAAACCGATTTTGCAAAAATCCTCCAAAGCTGCGAAGAAGCCGACAAGACGATCTACGACGACGCATTCAAAGCCGGAGGAAAACAATATGCCGAACTCTGCGTGCTGGCCTATCGCCAGGCCATTTCTGCCCACAAACTCGTGGCTGATCCATCCGGCACGCCATTGTTTTTCTCCAAAGAGAATTTCAGCAACGGCTCTATTGGAACGGTCGATATCACTTACCCATCGGCGCCTTTGTTCCTGCTCTACAACCCCACATTGCTTGAAGGCATGATGGAACCGATTTTCTATTATTCCGAAAGCGGCAAATGGACCAAACCTTTCGCTGCGCACGACGTGGGCACCTACCCGCTCGCGAACGGGCAGACGTACGGCGAGGACATGCCCGTGGAAGAATCCGGCAACATGCTCATTCTCACGTACGCCATTTGCAAAGCCGAAGGCAACACCGATTTTGCCAAAAAGCATTGGAAAACGCTCAGCGTTTGGGCACATTATTTGAAAAAGGAAGGTTTCGATCCAGCTAATCAGCTCTGCACCGATGATTTTGCCGGCCATTTGGCGCGGAACAGCAACCTGTCCATCAAAGCGATCATGGGCCTGGCCTGCTACGCGAAAATGGCAGAACAGCTCGGGGACTCCAAGGAAGCCACCGCAGTAAATGCATTGACCAAAGACTTCTTCGGAAAATGGATGCAAATGGCCGCCGACGGCGATCATTACGCATTGACCTTCGACAAAAAGGGTACCTGGAGCCAGAAATACAACCTTGTCTGGGATAAACTTCTTGGCCTGAATGTATTTCCGAAAAGCGTCGCCCAGAAGGAAATCGCCTATTACCTCACCAAACAACAACCTTTCGGCCTGCCGCTGGACAGCCGTAAAACCTATACCAAATCGGACTGGATCATCTGGACGGCCACCATGGCCGAAAAGCCCGAGGATTTCCAGGCCATTATTCAGCCCATCTACCAATTCGCCAACGGCACCACCGATCGCATTCCGCTATCGGACTGGCACGAAACGACCAATGGGAAGTCGGTGGGCTTCCGCGCGCGGTCTGTGGTTGGGGGATATTGGATGAAGGTGCTTGGGGAGCGGTGGAAGTGATAATAAGTTAGATCAATGTCACGCTGAGCATTTGCAAAAATGTCAGTCTGAGCGAAGTCGGAAATGTCAGTCTGAGCACTTGCAAAAATGTCAGTCCGAACACAGTCGAAAATGTCAGTCTGAGCGCAGTCGAAGACAGTCCATACGGCACCGTGAACATTACGCCGGGCCCTTCGACTTCGCTCAGGGTGACATTCCCGATAGACTTAAATCATCTCAAAAATCATAACTAACCCCATCCGGCAGGGCTTCCACAGCCACTTTCATCCATTTCCCTTTGATCTTGATCACGACAATGTCGCGGTCTTTATCGTAGAAGATCGTCCCGTCCCCGCCGTTTTTTAGTTCTTTGTAATTGACATATTTGGCATCCTTATCCGCATTCTGTTCGTCGTCACCGGCCGGTTTTGTGGATGAAATATCTTCTTTTCCAATAACGCCAAGGGTTAATGCATTGGTCAGTTTGAGCGAACCATAGAATAATGCCTTGTCGCGCCCGAACATAAACGAATGCTGCCGAACGTCGGAGCCGATTTTAAACCAGTTATAGGCAGTTTCGTCGTGGTTATACACGGTGGAGTAAAAGTAAAGCTCCGCCACCGGCCGCTCCGCCTCCACGTGTTTGTTGACGAGCATGGTAATGCGGGATTTATCGTCTTTGGCATACCCTTCAAACACATGGTAGCCCCAACGCTTCCGGTTCCGCTCCTCGGCATTACCCCGGACCTGGATCATGTAAGGCGTGCTCAGGATACCGTCTACGGTCGTGTACATCGGCGTTTTGCCGGGAACAAAACCAAAGCTATACCCTCGCTCTTTCCATCGGAACCAGGTTGTGTCGATGTCGGAGCGCAATTCTACCCGGCGAAAGTCTGATTGTTCGCTTCCTTTCACAAGTTGGATATAGCGGCTTTGCAAACCTGCTTCCGGGGCCTGTTGCGCGCGGGCGGTCATGCATGAAAGCAGCATCAGCACTGAGAGAATGTGGTTTTTCATATTGTGAATGTAGAACATATATTAAAATATCTTCCGGCCTCGGTAGTTGTGCAAGGCGGGTATGCGTGACGGGTTGGCCAGGCTTGTAACTTTCTGCTTCCTTGTAAATTTAATGTTCGATGTTAAATCTGCAAGGTTGGTGTTCCGTTGGTTCGGCAGAATCCACCGATGGCACATTGGCAGCCTGAAAACAGTTAAATCATTCCTTAAAATGTATTTATGCTGAAACAAGCTTCAATAGGGCTTGACAAATATTAAGTTATAACTTAACTTTATGTCCAGGTTCAGCATCCAGTTATCACGAAGAGTTTCACTAACCCGAATTAGGCTATTCAAGCTTGCAATCAACAACATTTGCCCGATAGACGAATTTGAAAAGGCAATGAGGCGTGACACTGGGTTGAATATTGAAATTAATAAGATCTATTCCACGATTGAAGATTCGTGTAATCTCGTGCTGCTGCCCAAGACAGTTTTTCGACAGTTGAAACTGGAAAAACTTCCCTGTCGACTGTATGAGGCCAAAAGTAAGCACTTACGATTTTACCTAATGAAGCTGGAAAAGACAGGTAGAGTGATTTTGATCGGCGGACGCAAGACCAATCAAAAAGCAGATCTTAAATACCTTGAATCCCTCGTAAAAGAAATTCATTCACAAGGCATATCAACATAAATTACTCATGACCGAACGCGAAGAACTTTTGAGAAGCTCAGAATATTGGCTTACAAAGGTACAGATCCAGGTTTTTAATCTGCTCAATACTTATATGGAAGAAAACAACCTGACTCAAAAGCAGGTCGCCGAAAAATTGAATGTTTCGCCATCCTATGTCTCTCAAATTTTGAATGGAAATTTCAACTTCACTGTTTCCAAGTTAATTGAATTGGCTTTGCTGGTCGGAAAGGCGCCTATTATTCAATACGAGACGATAGAGCAGATTATGAAGACTGAGGCAGCGCAATGGAATGCAGAATTCAAATCGAAAAGTAAGAGAGCTTCAAAAATGGATAGGCCTGGCTCGAAGGTTTCTGTCCAATAGAACACCCGCGTATGGTAGAATTCCAACACAGTCAAATTTAACCGCGAACCCAAATTTCGGGCCAGATATAGCCTCTACTCCAGAGAAAAAGGAAAGCCGACATCATCCACTTTGCAGTATTTTCTATCACAAGAACGCGACTGCCACAACGCGGATAGCCAACAAGAATTTATCCCTTCCTATAAACACAGGAGGTTGGAGGCTATGACGTGACTTGACTTTCAAATCTCAATATTGTAATGGTTTTAATTCTTCAAGGTAGTGTTACAATACGGGTGTGCAATTTGGCCGTTTTCTAAACTTCCAAGTCCGCCATCCTGTCTTCGATTAATATGGTCAATTGTTATTGAATTTCTATGAATATAACCACCACATATCTTACACCTCGGGGCATTGGCTAATGCCTCTCTTATGTAAACTGCTGATTTTCGTTCCGTTGAAAATTTACCACTTGTGATTTCGGTTTGCTCAATATTCATGGTTAGGTAACTGAACCCACTCGTTTTCACAAGCTCCGAAATAACGATACTCTCTGGTATCTCATTTTTCAATAGCTCGACAATTGTAATGTAAAAGTCCTTGATATGCAGATAACTTCCAATTGCACTTCTATATTTTCTATTTATTTGCTGGATTAAATGATCATTTTGCAACAGTATATTCTCGAACGTAGCTCTAACTTTAACAAAATCATTCAAGGCGCCTTTCTTTTCGATCTCTTTAATGAAAGATATTGTCGCATAAAATGACGCCACTTTATGGCGTCCTTCATGAGAGTAAAAGTAGACAATTGGATGGAGGCCAAGTGATGATGGGTGATTACTATTAATTCGCCACGCAATCTTTCGAGTCTGCCTTAATAAATTAATCGTTGACTCTCCCGTAGCATCATCATGTAAACTCGTCTTGAAGTCTGCTGGTATGTCATTGACGATGTTAACAAAATCTAAGATTAAAGGTAATGTCTGGGCAGAATACACTTTACCACCGATTGGTATGTCAAGGGTCTTAATCGGAGTTTCAAGCTTAGGTGCAAACAATACGCTATTGACTTCATGAGCAATTTCTTGCAACATCTTTTGGTTGTCAACCGAAAAGGTCGACCAATATTTATGCCCTTTACCACTCCGAATTATCGCCCTAGCTGCAACACAATTAGGTTTTTTCCGAGATTCCAACAAAATCAACTCTGTCTTGTCAATTGGCGCTGCTTGTTGGTTGATTTTAAAAAAGGAATTCTCAGCCTTGCTAGCTCCACCATCAACCCATTGCAATTGAATTGCCAGTGCGCCTAAATTTTTTGCTTTCTTCTGAATGCTTTGAGGGACCTTTTCCGGATTTGACAAAGCAAGCTTGAAATCTGAATACGACCCAATTCTTTTTCTAATAAGCCTTCGGGTCTCTTCTGCTATTTCCAGTTGTTCGTCTGGAATGATGCCATCGTAAAATTGTTTAGAAATATGTCCATCTCCATAATCATCATTAATCCAGGCTGCCAAAGAACTTAACCTATGAGATCCGTCGATCACAAATAGGTACCCACCAGAGCTGCGCCACAAAATTATCGCAGGAATCAAATCCCCATCTAAAAAGCTCTCTATGAAGTCAACTATTTTCTTACTGTCCCATTCGTTTGTTTCACGCTGAAAATCAGGCTTTCTGACGTTTGAAAAGAAAAATGAGTCCGACTTAATATCTTCGATAGACAATGTCTCCTTCTTTTTGCCTGGCGTTGCATTCTCTTCAACTTCAAAATCTTCTCGTGGAATTATTGCGTCCAGGTTTACTTTAGCCATATACTGATGAAATTTGGGTCCTACGTTCGATAATAAAGGAAATTCTTCATAAAACTTACTATTTACCTTACAACAAACATTTCCTTCCTGTTATGGGCCAGAGAATGTCGTTCGCTAAAACTCTGCAGACAAGCTTGTTATTTTGCAATCACTTCCCCAACTTACACCCACCTAAAAATTGTAACATTATGAAGAATCTTCAGAGAATTGCCCTGCGATGGTGTGGGTGTGGCGAAAGCCCCCCGAACGTAGTTACATACGTTAGGTCACCTTAGGCAGGGCATTATTTTTAACCTAAAAATTGTAATGCGAATGTCAACTTCATCACACACCACCGAGTCCGAGGATTCGGTATGCCTCGCTTACGGCAGGCAAGTAAGAGAACTGTTAAACGCAGGCAGCCCTTCCGAAATGCGGGAGCACCTGTGGTCGATTTACAGCGATGCAATGGCGTTCCAGCAGGAGGCTGGCTACAACCCGCGTGTTAGTGACATTTTTATGACTTTCCGGGAGCTGGTGTTTTTCATGCAGCGCATTGAGAGTGTGAAAGCGTAAATGAATGAACGGCCAGAAGCTGCAAGAACGGCAACTTCTGGCCGTTTTGATAATTGATACGTAGCCTCTTGCTCATTTGCAGATTTTTATCTCCGCCAAAATAGCTATATTTAAGTATAACTGACGACTCGATTATGGTTATCGAAAGACAAAACGAAGACATCGTCATACGGCTCAACGCTTCTCTCATCGATATGGAAGAAGTACAAAAGCTTACCAGCTATTTCCGCTTCATCGAATCCAATGCCGGGAACAAAGGCACGGAAGAAGAAGCCACAGAACTCGCACGCGAGGTGCATAGCGCATGGTGGGCGACGAACCGTAGCCGTTTTATCAAGTGATTATAGTCGTAGATGTAAACATCATTTTCAGTGCCCTCATTACGCCGAATGGTAAACTGGCGAAAATCCTTACTCATCCAGACCTCCCAGCCAAACGCATAAGCTGCTACTACGCGGTCGTAGAGCTCTTCAAGCATCAATCTAAAATTGTAAAGTGTTCCAAGAAGTCAATTGATGAAGTGATCGATGATCTCTTCGATGTGCTTACAGGCATGCACCTTTTTAATGAAACTTTGATTGGACAGGAACATTGGAAAGAAGCGGAGCGCCTTACGGCAGGCATTGATTCGTTTGACATTAACTATGTAGCGCTTGCATTGCAAACAGGCGACGTTCTTTGGACCGGGGATAAAAAGCTGAGCGAACACTTGCAAAAAATGGGTTTTACACGAACAATCAGTACTGCCGATTTGTATGAAGCATTACTATAACAATGCCCCGCTATCAACCGACAGCAGGGCATTTCATTTATTCAAAAGCGCATCGCAGGGCGATATTCAAAAGCATTATCAAGCCTCCAAAACCATCTCCTCCTTCGCCTTCCTTTTCTTCCGCTTCGCAAACCGCTCCTTAATCCGGTCCACCACATAGTAGGCACTAGGAACCAGGAACAATGTCAGCAGCAATGAGCTGGTGAGGCCGCCGATGATTACCCAGGCCATACCATTCTTCACCTCGGCGCCGTCGCCGGATGCGAGGGCGATGGGGAGCATACCGGCTACCATCGCGATGGTGGTCATCAGGATCGGGCGGAGACGTTCTTTGCCGGCTTCGATGAGGGCTTCTTTTAATGCGAAACCTTCTTCTTTAAGCTGGTTGGCAAAGTCCACGATCAGGATCGCGTTTTTGGCTACCAATCCGAGGAGCATAATCATACCCACGATCGAGAAGATCGTTAAGCTTTCCATCGTGAGCGCAAGGGCGGTGAGGGCTCCGACCAATGCAACCGGGATCGAGAAGAGCACGACGAACGGGTAAATGGTACTTTCGTAAAGCGCCACCATGATAAGGTAGATCAGCACGATACCGAGCACCAATGCGGCTCCGAGGCTGCCGAATGCGTCGGCCTGGTTTTTCAAATCGCCGCGGTATTCGATGCTGATGCCTTCCGGCAGTTTCACTTTCGCCATTTTGGCCTGAATGTCGGCACCGATGGAACCCGACGGACGGCCTACTACCTGCGAATTAATGGTAATGGACGACAGACGGTCAATACGTTGCAACACGCTTTCGCCCATTCCTTCCCGGATCGTCGCGAATTGCGACAATTCGAAGGTTTGGCCGGAGCTGTTTACAAACGTCAGGTGACGAATGTCGTCGGCTTTGGAGCGGTCGAACTGGTCGAGATTAACCATAATGTCGTATTCTTTGCCTTTCTGTTTGAACTTCGAACGGTCGTCGCCGCGGAATGCAGTTTGCAATGTGGCTCCTACTTCGGCGGCATTGATGCCTAGTTGGGCCATTTTCTCGCGGTCGAGGGTTACGCCTACTTCCGGTTTGGGATCGTCCACCGAGTAATCGACGTTGGAAGAACCCGGCACAGAAGCCACAATGTCTTTCACCTGCGCGGCTGTTTTACGGATCACGGCCATGTCGGTCCCTTTTACGGCCACCTGGATCGGCGCCTGGTTGGCATTACCGGTGATGGAAGTCGGTGCGACGGTCACTTTTACGCCCGGGATTTGCAGGATTTCCTTTTGAATACCCTGACCAAATTCTTCGGACGAGATCGTGCGCTCTTTTTTATCCACCAATTGAACCGTCAGATCCGCAATGTTACTGTTCGAAGTTGTTCCCAAACCAGTGCTGCTGTAACCCACGTTGGTAAAGACTTTGGTCACTTCCGGCTTAGCCAAAAGGATTTTTTCGACACGTTGCGCTACCTGATTGGTTTGGTAAACAGAGGCCGTGGGTGCCAATTCAATCGACACATTCAACTCACCGCGGTCGCTTTGCTGCATGAATGCCGCTCCCACGAATCCGCCCGGTACCAATGCGATAGACCCGACGATCAATACGATTGACAGCAGGAAAATGTAGCGTTTGTGGCCGAGGACCCAGGTCAATATCCTTCCGTATTCTTCTTTGATATTATCCAGGAATTTTTCAAAACCAATGTTCAAACGGCCCCATAGGCTGTTTTTGTCCAAAACTTCCAACTTACCAAAACGGGAAGCGAGTAAGGGCGTCAACGTAAAGGACACGAGCAAACTCATCAAAGTCGAGAACACGACTACGAGCGAGAATTCGCGGAGAATGTTACCGATCAGGCCCTGCGTCAATGCAAGCGGCACGAATACCACGACGTCCACAAGGGTAATCGCCAATGCGGTAAAACCGATCTCTGCCCGGCCATCCAATGCGGCCTGCCAGCGGCTTTTGCCCATTTCAAGGTGGCGGTTAATGTTTTCCAAAACCACAATGGAGTCATCGACGAGGATACCTACCACGAGCGAGAGCGCCATGAGCGTCATCAGGTTCAGCGAGAAGCCCATTACGCTCATCAGAATGAACGTCGGGATCATCGAGGACGGCAATGCCACGAGGATGAACATCGAGCTCCGGAAGCTGTGCAGGAACAAAAGCATTACCACGGACACGATCAGAACCGCCAGTCCAAGGTCAAACACCACCGCGTCGGCAGAAGCTAATGTGTAAATCGATTGATCGGAGGCAATATTGAATTTCAAACCCTGCGACGCATATTGTTTTTCCAGACTCGTCAAACGCTCGCGGGTGAGCTTGCTCACGTCCACAGCATTGGCGTCGGATTGTTTCTGGATTTGCAATGCTACCGACGGGCGACCATTGATATGGTTCACCGCCGTTGCATCGGCCACGCCGTCGTACACTTCCGCAATATCCCGCAGGAAAAT
>CBIHPQ010000132.1:0-15503 GCA_966211825.1 uncultured Dyadobacter sp.
GGGAATCGGGTGTACGTGTGCCCGAGGCCGGGTACCTGGCTGCGCTTCGCGAAAAATGTACGCAAACCGGCGCGCTACTCATTCTGGACGAGATCCAGACGGGATTTGGACGCACGGGAAGTTTCTGGGCATTTGAGCAGTACGGCATTTACCCGGATATTCTGCTGAGTGCCAAAGGGATGGGCGGCGGCATGCCGATTGGTGCATTCATGGCTTCGCAGCAGATTATGAAAGTACTGAAAACCAACCCGATACTGGGCCACATCACTACTTTTGGCGGACATCCGGTGAGCTGCGCGGCGTCGCTGGCGGCATTGCGCGTGACGGTCGACGAGAAGTTGCCGGAGTCGGCCATTGCGAAGGGCGCCCTGTTCAAATCACTATTAATTCATCCGGAAATCAAGGAAATGCGCGGAAAAGGCCTTATGCTTGCGGCGGAAATGGAGTCTTTCGAGAAGCTGAAAAGTACCATCGACCGGTGCATTGAATTGGGCGTGGTTACGGACTGGTTCCTGTTTTGCGACAATTCCATGCGCATTGCCCCTCCGCTGACGATCACCGAAGCGCAGATCCGCGAGGCATGCGCAACCATTCTCAAAGTACTGAACTCTTGAACGTTATGAACTATTCCATTCAAAATGACCATCTGAAAATTGCGGTGCAGGAAGCGGGTGCCGAGCTTTGCCAGATACAATCCACGGTTACCGGCAAAGATTTCCTTTGGAACGCCGATCCGACAGTTTGGGCCAGTTATGCGCCGGTGCTGTTTCCGGTAATCGGGGCCATCAAGAATGGTTTTGTGAAGTATAAAGGCGCCGAATATGCAGTGCCTCGTCATGGAATGGTGCGCAACAATGCGAATGTGAAATTGACTGATCAAACGACTGATAGTCTTACATTTACATTAAAATACAGCGAAGAAACGCTTGCCATTTATCCTTTTGAATTTGAATTTCAGATTACTTACCGACTGGAAGGCAAAAAAGTGGTAGTCGATCATAAGGTCATCAATCATGGCGCTTCCGAAATGCTTTTCTCCCTCGGCGGGCATCCGGCTTTCAAGTGTCCTTTGCATGAGGACGAAGTTTACGAAGATTATTACCTTGAGTTTGAGGCCATCGAAAATGATTCGACCTGGCTGCTCGAAAAGAACGGACTGGTGGGAAACACAACCAAACCGGTTCTGGAGCACACCAATGTACTGCATTTAAACTCGCACCTGTTTGATAACGATGCATTGATTTTCAAACACTTAATCTCAAAACAGGTAAGCTTGCGAAGCACCAAATCGGGCCAGGTCATTACACTATATTACAAAGACTTCCCCTACCTGGGCATCTGGGCGAAACCAGGCGGCCATTTCGTCTGCATCGAACCCTGGCTAGGCATCGCCGACAGCGACGATTCGGACCAGAATTTTGAGACGAAGGAAGGGATTTTGAAATTGGAAGCCGGCGGTAGTTTTGAGGCAAGTTTCGCGATTGAGATCAACGAGTAACGCAGCCTGAGCGCTCATAATTCAATGGCAAGCAAATCATTTGCAAGCCGGTGCAATGCGTTTTCGATTTTCTTCGCCTGCGCCGGTCTGGGTTTTTTCAACCCTGACGCGTAGTGATTGAGCTGCTTTTCATTGATTCCTGTCAGTCGGGCAATGCCTGTTTGACTGAATATGCCTTTGTAATATTCCAAAAGGCTTTCCACATCGAATTTCCAGACTATCTCGTACTCGCCTTTCAATGCGGCGGGAATGTTCTTGTCGTCAAATGATTTGACGATTTCAATGCATTCCAGCACTGATTGTTTCACCTCTTCCACAGTATCGCCCATACCGTAAATCTTCTTTACATTTTCGGCATACGCTCCATAACCATCTTTTCCTTGTTCAATAACTACTCTTATCTTTTTCATATCTCCTTACTTAATATCCAACCCCATGTCCTTTATTAATTTTCTTCGTACCCCTTCATTGATTTCCTTCGAAGCATGAAATAGGACTGAGTAAGTTATCCCGTTCTTCGAATACATATAGTGACTACCTCTGGTTCTGATATGCACCCATCCGGCGCGACGAACAATGCGATGAAATTCTGAACATTTCATTATGATAGTGTGAGAATAAGCGTAAACAAAGGTAGATAATTGTATACCATTTACAAGGCTATACAATAAAAAAAGCCCCGAAACCGGGGCCTTTAACTCTTTCACAAATCAGCGATTATCAAACGGTCGCTTCTATCTGCGCATTCAATTTATCTTCCAGAGTTGTTTTTGGAACAACGCCTACTACTTTATCTACCAGTTGGCCGCTTTTGAAGATCATCAGCGTAGGGATACTACGGATACCGAATTTTGCAGGTATCGACGAATTCATATCCACATCCATTTTACCGATAACTGCTTTGCCTTCGTATTCACCAGCGAGTTGTTCTACAACCGGACCGATCATCTTACAAGGCCCGCACCACTCAGCCCAGAAGTCAACAAGTACTGGTTTATCGCCCTGGATCAGTTCGTCGAAGGTGCTATCGGTAATTTCAAGTGCTTTTCCCATGTTTTAAGTGTCTAATTGTTATTTATCAATCTGGGTTAATAAGGAATATTAGTATTTAAAAGTTCCTCATTTAATTCAATACAAATCAGTTTAGGAAGAATTTCACACCCAGGGAACCGCGCAATACCTTAAACAGCTCATTACTAGGGGCTACACGGTATCCGCGTGACAACATTTCCACTTCCAGATGGCTCTCCGGGTCCTTTACCGTCATGCTTACCTGGCACCCTCCAGGGTAACTTCCGAAGGTTTCATTCAGCACATGGATGAACTGCGCGTCGATCTGGTCGAGCGTGAGGTTGATCCTGATTTTCCGGCACATCTTTTCCATGATCTCCGGCAACAATTGTATCTGCGATATCTTGAATTCGAACTGGTCTTCCTGCTTCCAGCGGTTCTGAACCTTGCCTTTGATATACAAAAACTGACCGACCTGTAAGTAGTTTTTAAAACGAATGTAGTCTTCCCCGCCGATCAGCATTTCCATCGCGCCCTGGTAGTCTTCGATTTTGAAGATCATAAATAAACTGCCGTTTTTCGACATCCTCTCCTGGGCGCTCGTAACAATCCCGGCTACATTGATATCCTTGCCGTAGTAGCGTGGAGCACGTTCGCCCTCGTGAATTTCCATCACCTTGTCGAGCGTGCAATTGCAGAAATTATCCAGCTCGGTGCGGAATGTGTCGAGCGGGTGACCCGAAATGTAAAACCCTACCACTTCCTGCTCATAGCGCAGTTTGGCAAGGTCGTCCCATTCGCCAATGTCAGCCGGTTTGGGCTTGGCCAAGGTGGAGCCATTATCGCCCAGCATTCCAAACAGCGAAGCCTGCGCCGATGATTTTTCAGCGTGGTAATTGTTCGCATAACGGATCAGCTTCTCGATAAATGTGCCGTTTTCGCCCGGTTCCACGGCGAAGTATTGCGCACGGTGGTATTCGGTAAAGCAGTCGAACGCGCCCGCATATGCAAGGCTTTCCAAAGTCTTTTTGTTGACAGTCCGTAAATTGACGCGGGTCATAAAGTCGAACACGTCTTTGAATGGCCCATTCGCCGTCCGCTCCTCGATGATCGATTCGACAGCCGCATCGCCGCTGCCTTTTACCCCTGCCAACCCGAAGCGGATATCGCCCTTTTTGTTTACGCTAAACTGACGTTCCGATTCATTGATGTCCGGGCCCATAACTGATAATCCCAGGTTTTTACACTCTTCCATGAAGAATGTAATCTTTTCGATCGTACCCAGCGAGCTCGTCAATACCGACGCCATGTACTCTGGCGCGTAATGCGCTTTGAGATAAGCCGTTTGATAAGCGACGAATGCATAGCAGGTCGAGTGCGACTTGTTGAATGCGTACGATGCAAATGCCTCCCAGTCGGTCCAGATCTTTTCGAGCTTCTTCGCGTCGAGGCCCTTGTCGGTGCCGCCTTTCATGAAGTCGCCTTTGAGCTTGTTCAGCGTCTCGATCTGCTTCTTACCCATCGCTTTCCGCAGTGTATCCGCCTGGCCTTTCGTAAAGCCTGCCAGTTTCTGGGACAAAAGCATTACCTGCTCCTGGTAAACGGTAATCCCGTATGTATCAGCCAAATATTCTTCCAATTCTGGCAAATCATAGGTAACTTCTTCATGCCCGTTCTTACGGCGGATGAAGTTAGGAATGTATGCAATAGGACCCGGCCGGTACAAGGCGTTCATGGCGATCAAGTGCTCGAACCGATCGGGGATCAGGTCGCGCATGTACTTTTTCATCCCGTCCGATTCGAACTGGAATATCGCGTTGGTCTCGCCGCGCTGGAAAAGCTCGAAAACCTTTGGATCATCCAGCGGCACATCGTCTATGACAATTTCAATACCATGGTTATTCTTGATCATACGAAGCGCTTCCTTGATAATGGACAAGTTTCGGAGACCCAAAAAGTCCATTTTGATTACGCCCGCATCCTCGATAATCTTTCCCTGATATTGGGTAATCAAAAAGTCGGAGTCCTTTGAAGTACTGACCGGGATAATCTCGGTCAAATCGCTGGGTGCGATAATGATACCAGCCGCGTGGATACCCGTGTTGCGCACGGTTCCTTCCAGCCTGCGCGCTTCCTGTAATACACTGGCCTGCAAATCATTACCCAATGCAATGGAGCGCATTCGTTTCACATTCTCCAACTCGTCGGGCGAAATACCCTCCTTTTTCATCAGGCTACCCTCCCCTTCCAACGGCGCTGTGAAAATGCGGTTCAGCGTCATGTTGTAGGTCGGCTTGTCGGGAACGAGCTTCGCGAGCATGTTCGCGTCGGGCAATGGCAGGTCCATTACACGTGCGACGTCCTTAATCGCCGATTTCGCAGCCATCGTGCCATAGGTTACGATCTGGGCCACCTGGTTGTACCCATATTTTTTCACCACGTAATCGATCACCTTCTGACGGCCATCGTCGTCGAAGTCGGTATCGATATCGGGCATGGAGATACGGTCGGGATTAAGGAAACGCTCAAAAAGCAGGTCGTACTTCACCGGGTCAATATTCGTGATCCCGATCGCGTAGGCCACCGCCGAACCCGCCGCCGAACCACGGCCCGGACCGATGAAAACGCCCATTTTACGTCCTGCATCAATAAAATCGGCCACGATGAGGAAGTAACCCGGGAAACCCATGTTACGGATCGTATCCAGCTCAAAGTTGAGGCGCTCCTCGATTTCGGGGGTTACCACCGCATATTTCTTCCGCGCGCCCTCGAATGTAAGGTGCCGCAGGTATTCCCATTGGTTCAGTACGTCGGCCGTAAGTTCCTTTTTTCCCACCATTTCCGATAATGTGTGGGTCTTGAATTCGTCGGGAATCGGGAAGTTCGGAAGCAGAATGTCTTTCCGGAGATCGAGCGTTTTGATCTTGTCTACGATCTCATTGGTATTGTCCAGCGACTCGGGCAGATCGTTGAACAGTTGCAGCATTTCGCTGGTTTTTTTGAAATAGAACTGGTCGTTGTAGAAGGCGAAGCGGGAGCCTTTCGGAATACCCTTATCATCATCGAAATCCTTGGCCGAAGGTGTACTTTGCTTGTCGCCGGTGTTGATACACAGCAGGATATCATGCGCATTCCAATCGTCGCGATCGACGTAATGCGAATCGTTCGAGCAAATGATCTTCACATTGTATTTGCGCGCAAACTTCACAAGCACCTCGTTCACAATGTATTGATCGCGAATATCGTGCCGCTGCAATTCCACGTAGAAATCATCGCCGAACAGGTCCAGCCACCATCTGAACTCGCGCTCAGCCGCTTCTTCACCCTGACGAAGAATGGTTTTAGGGATCGTCGCACCAATGCAGCAGGTCGTAGCGATCAGTCCCTGGTGGTACTTCACGATCAGCTCCTTATCGATCCGCGGATATTTACCGTACATCCCCTCCATAAAGCCCAGGGAGCACATTTTCACGAGATTTTTGTAGCCGATTTCATCTTTCGCCAACAGCAGCTGGTGAAACCGGACGTCCTTTTTATCCTTCGTAAACTGGCGCACATGCCGGTCCTCTACGACATAAAATTCGCAACCGACGATCGGCTTGATGCCCTGCTTGTTCCCCTCGGCCACAAACTCGAACACCCCGAACATATTACCATGGTCGGTGATGGCGACGGCGGGCATATTGTCCTCCTTGGCCTTTTTAAAGAGCTTTTTGATATCGGCTGCACCGTCGAGCAGCGAGAACTGTGTGTGACAGTGCAAATGTGAAAATTGCATATTAAATGGGTTGTGATGGGTATTGCAGCCTGTAACCTGGATCAGCGTCGCGGATCAGTGCTCTTCCGCCTCTTCATACAATACATAATTCATATAATCGGTAAAGGGTTTCAGCAATTGAATCCCTTTTATCACCTCGTTACCGAAGTCTTTGGATGCCACCTCTTTATCCGTATAGCGATGCATAAAAAACAGCTGTTTGCGTTTCAGCAGATCAGCTTCCGGATGGTCTTTGGGGTAACCTTTCGGCATCGTTTTCAGGCTTTCTCCATGAATTTCAGGGAAATAGCTGTGAAATTCCTTCTCGTTGATGATGGTTTTCAATTCATCTGCATTGTAATCGACCTCCTGGCGGAAACGGCCGAGCTGTTCTGTGGTCACCTCCCACATCCCACCGCCGAGGAACGTCTGGCCGCCTGGCTGAACTTGCAGGTAATAATCAATTTTCCCTGAGCTTTTGCCTCCCGGGCCTATTCCGGCGGCCAGGTTACTTTTATACGGGGCCTTGTTTTTGGAAAAACGGACATCCCGGTAAATGCGCAACATACAGTCCTTCACCTGAATATTTCCCAAATCCTCAAACCTTCCTACTTCATCGATCAGGTACCCGACCAGCTTTTCCATATCCGCCTTTGCGGCCTCATAAAGTTTCTTGTTTTCCTGAAACCACTCCCTGTTATTATTTTCCGCTAATTGACTGAGAAAGTGCAGCGTTTTAGAATCCATGTCTCGTTGGTGAAGGTATAAAATTCAAATTTACTACGTTTTCTGATTCAATTTAACGAATTTTGGGATTAAGAAAAGGCTAATGCTAAGTCGGAACTGCTAACCTGTTGAAAGCTATGAATGTGCAGTATTTGTCTAATGAGAACGGAGAAAGAACTGGTGTTTACATCTCCATGAAGGATTGGGAAGATATCCAGAAAAAGCTCGAATACACTGATTTTTGGGATGAACTTCCTGACCATGTGAAAGATAGCGTGGATCGCGGTTTAAAGCAATCAGAGGCAGGAGAGACCATCCCTCATGAGGAGGTGATGAAAAAATTCAGTAAATATCTGTGAGCTTACCAATACGCTGGACGGCAGAAGCAGTGGAAAGCTTTACCGACATTATCGCACACTTGGAACGTAATTGGTCTGAAAGACAGATCAAAAAATTCATCCAAAAAACAAAAGATGCATTAAAACAAATAGCGGCATTTCCTTTGATGTACGAGGCTTCGCGAATGAGGCCAGGAGTACGTAAAGGGTTCATTACCAAACAATGCTCACTATTGTACAAGGTAAAGGAAGACCACATCGATCTTATTGCATTTTGGGACAATCGCCGCAAACCAACATCAAGTAACTAAGTAACAAGCAATAAATGGCCAGAATCCTAACAGGCATTCAAAGCAGCGGGCGACCTCACCTGGGTAACATCCTGGGAGCCATCAAACCTGCGATCGAACTCTCTAAAAATCCACAGAACGAATCTTTTTTCTTCATCGCCGACCTCCATTCGCTGACGACCCTGAAAAACGGGACCGAACGCGTCGAATACGTCCGTGCTATCGCAGCAACCTGGCTCGCGTTCGGGTTTGATTACAAAAAAAACGTGTTCTGGCGCCAGTCGCGGGTGCAGGAGCATACCGAGCTAGCGTGGTATCTCAACTGCTTTACGCCGTTCCCGATGCTGGCCAATGCGACCTCTTTCAAGGACAAGTCGGAGAAGCTCGCCGATGTGAATGCAGGGCTTTTCACCTACCCGGTTTTGCAAGCGGCTGATATTCTGCTTTATAATGCGAATATCATTCCGGTGGGTAAAGACCAGAAGCAGCATTTGGAAATGACCAAGGACATTGCCAACCGGTTCAATATCCTGGCCGAAGAAGAGATACTGGTACTTCCCGAGCCGCAGATCGATGAGCGGATTATGACGATTCCCGGGCTCGACGGACAGAAAATGAGCAAGTCGTACCATAACTATATCGACATTTTCCTGCCCGAAAGCGAGCTGAAAAAGATCACCAAAAAGATCCTGTCCGACTCGAAACAACTCGAAGAACCCAAAGACCCCGACAGCGACATTACATTCCAGCTTTACAGTCTGGTAGCCAAAGAAGCCGATGTGGAAACCATGCGCCAGAATTACCTGAATGGCGGTTATGGGTACGGTCATGCCAAACAGGCGCTTTTCGAATGCTTCCTGGAAGTTTTCGCCGAGCCGCGCCGCATTTTTAATTATTATATGGAAAATACGGAAGAGCTGGAAGGCATTCTGGTGGAAGGCGAAGCCAAAGCCCGCGAAATAGCACAGGAAACGATCGGTAAAGTAAGAAAAGCGCTCGGTTTCAGTTCATGACAGACTCGGTAGACATGCTGATCCGCGCCGACCAGGAGCTGTTTTTATGGCTCAACGGCTTTCACACGCCCTGGCTCGACACGTTGATGTTCTGGATTACCTATAGGTACACCTGGATCCCGCTCTACATCCTGCTGATCACATTAACGGTCCGGGCGGAAGGCTGGAAAAAGGGGGCATTTACCGTTGTTGCGGTGGTGGTGGCTGTGGCCGTCGCCGACAAGATCACTTCCGGTTTCATGAAACCCTATTTCCTGAGACTAAGACCTTGTCACGACCCAACTATCACCACTGTAATGCACCATGTGACCGATTGCGGTGGAATGTACGGCTTCGCTTCGTCGCATGCGTCCACCAGTTTTGCATTGGCTATGGCCTGGTTCGGCTTGCTGCGCAGCAAGATACCTCAAATGGCATTTTTGTTCCTCTGGGCGGCCATTTACGCATATAGCCGCATATATGTAGGCGTGCATTACCCGCTCGATATCCTCGTCGGAGCGCTCGTCGGGCTGCTGGTCGGATACTGCTTTGTGCAGCTTTATTATATTTTTTTAAAAAGGTATGATCATAATTGACTCGTTTTATTTAATTTTGCGCAAATTTTAGTTTGGCCATGGGTTCATTCAATACAGTAAAAATATTTTCGGGGAGTCAGTCCGAATATTTGGCCAAAGACATTGCCAGGTATTATGGTAAGGAACTGGGAGGCTACACGTTGCGCAAGTTCAGTGACGGTGAATTGTCCCCGAGTTTCGAGGAGTCGATCAGAGGTTGCGATGTTTTTTTGATCCAATCCACGATGCCTCCTGCCGATAACCTGATGGAGTTGCTGTTGATGGTGGATGCGGCCCGTCGTGCTTCGGCGCATTATGTGACGGTAGTGATCCCCTACTTCGGCTACGCCAGACAAGACAGAAAAGACAAACCGCGGGTGGCTATTGCAGCGAAAGTTGTTGCCAACCTCCTCACAGCTGTGGGAGTCGACCGTGTAATGACCATAGACCTGCATGCCGGACAGATCCAGGGCTTTTTGGACCTGCCTGTCGACCACCTCGAAGGAACCTCGATTTTTGTTCCTTACATCAAATCCCTGAACCTCAAAAATCTTCTGATTGCATCCCCTGACGTAGGCGGCGCCGCGCGGGCACGGAATTTTGCCAAATTCCTGAATGCCGACATGATCCTTTGCGACAAGCACCGGAAACGCGCCAACGAAATCGCGAGCATGCAGGTGATCGGAGACGTGGAAGGAATGGATGTAGTACTGGTAGACGACCTGATCGACACGGGAGGAACGCTTTGCAAGGCAGCCGAGATTATCATGGAAAAGGGTGCGACGTCCGTAAGGGCAATCAGTACGCACGCGATCATGTCGGGTAAGGCGCATGAAAATATTGCTAATTCGGTGTTGCAAGAGCTGATCGTAACAGATACTATTCCTCTGAAGCAACAAAATGAAAAAATCCGCGTACTGTCGGTTGCAGAAATATTTGCAAAGGCAATAGGTCGGATCCGCGATCACGAATCTATTAGTTCATTGTTTATAAATTATCAGTAAAATTTCTTTTATTTAACTTTCTTATTAAAATTCTTATGAAAAGTATTGAGATTGTAGGGTTTAAAAGAGCGAATCTCGGCAAGGTGGAATCACAGAACTTGCGCGCTCAAGGATATGTTCCATCTGTGTTGTACGGAGGTGACGAACAAGTGCACTTTTATGCACCAACCATGTTGTTCCGTGAATTGCTTTTCACACCAGATATTTTTAACGTTACCCTGAACATCGAAGGTACTGAGTACAATGCGATTCTTCAGGAAACACAATACCATCCGGTGAACGATGCGTTGATCCACGCGGATTTTCTGCAAATCATTCCTGGAAAGGAAATTAAAGTTGAAGTTCCTGTTAAATTGACAGGTACATCCGCCGGTGTTATGAAAGGTGGTAAAATGAACCAAAAATTGCGTAAATTGCGCGTACAGGGTCTTGCGGAGAACATCCCTGACTATGTAAATGTTGATGTGACAGACCTTGATTTAGGAAAATCTGTTAAAGTTGGTGCACTGAAAGCTGAAAATTTTGTTATATTGACAGCGACAAGTAATCCGATCGCATCTGTTGAAATCCCACGTGCGCTTCGCGGTACACTTGGCAAGTAAGTATTTTATTTTTCATGGCTAATAGATGCAAACGTGCCGACCATTGGTCGGCATATTTGTTTATAGCCAGTTCTGTATTTGCTCCACCAGTACTTTATTGATCCGGACGTAACTTTCATGCGTCCAGCCGCCAATGTGCGGGGTGAGTACAACGCGGTCGGATGCCCGTAAGTAATCAAACACCTCCTGCTGTTCAGCCGTCAGTTTTCCGATCTTTTCATTTTCAAGCACATCCAGGCAGGCGCCTTTTATTTTTCCGCTTTCCAAAGCTTCGGTAACCGCCTTTAATTTCACCACTTCACCTCTGGATAAATTCAAAAGGTAAAAAGGCTTTACGAAGCCGGCGATAAACTGCTCATCGACCAGGTAGCGCGTAACGTCCGTTAACGGAATGTGCAGGCTGAGGATATCCGCCTCGCTGGCGATTTCCTCCATTGACGATTCCCTGGCAAATGCATCGCCGTAATTATCACGGTACTTGTCATACGCAAGCACTTTGCAGCCGAACCCGCTGAGCCGCCGCGCGGTAGCGGTCCCATTGTTACCGTAGCCGATCAGGCCGACGGTCTTGCCCATCAGCTCCACTCCCCTATTGCCTTCCCGGTCCCAGATTCCGTCCCGTACCTGCCGGTCGGCCCGTAAAATGTTGTTGAAAAGCCCCAGCAGCATGCCTAATGCGTGCTCCGCCACGGCGTCACGGTTGCCCGTACCTGCATGGAAGACCTCGATTTTAAATTCTTTGGCCACTGCCAGATCAATCAGGTCCAGGCCCGCCCCTGCGCGTGCGATAAAGCGCAGTTTGGAGGCGTTTTCGAGCATTTCACGATCGAGGAAGGTCTTGCTGCGGATCATGAGCCCGTCGTAACCGGGCAATGCGTTCTTTATGTCTTCTCTTTTGTATTCAGGATGGTAATCATAGTCCCATTTTTGCGCTTCCAGCATCTCGAATAATGAGGCATGCATGGAGTCTGCGATCAGGATTTTCATAGTAGCACGGGATTTTTTGTAACTTGCCGGTTGAACCGTTCGGCAAAAGTAATACAGAATTACGCAGGAGAACACATACAACAGCATTTACCTACATGAGCGAACAACACAGTGATAAACCGGTAATCGGGATCACAATAGGCGATTATAACGGCATTGGCCCGGAAGTAATCCTTAAAGCATTAGAGGGGAACCAGTTAGCCAAATTGTGCACACCAATCATCTACGGCTCCCTGAGAGTATTGAACCAGTACCGCAACCTGCTTGAAATGAAAGACTGGAACCTGCACGGTATCCAGAAGGCCGAGCAGGTCAACCATAAATTGACGAATGTAATCACCTGCTGGCACGACCATCAGACGGAAATACAACCCGGACAGATCTCCGCAGAAGCCGGCCAGGGTTCTTACGCCTCACTGAAACGCGCGGTAGAAGACCTTAAAGAAGGAAAGATACAGGCGCTCGTGACGGGCCCTATCAATAAGGACAATATCCAGAACGAAGATTTTAAATTTCCCGGTCATACCGAATTTCTGGCTCAGGCATTCGGAAAGGACGACGCGCTGATGTTCATGGTAGCGGGGGATCTGCGCGTAGGCGTGCTCACGGGCCATATGCCGCTTCAAAACGTCCGCGAACACATCACAGCTGACAAGCTTACAGCCAAGATCGAGCAGATTTTGCAGTCTTTGAAAGGCGATTTTGGTATAAAAAAACCTAAACTGGCTGTGCTCGGGCTCAATCCGCACGCGGGAGAGAACGGCTTGCTCGGAACGGAGGAAATCGAAATTATCCAGCCGGTAATAAAGCAGTTCAAAGAAAAGGGTAATCTCGTGGTAGGCCCGTTCCCCGCGGACGGTTTCTTCGCGGCGGGCACCTACCGCCAGTATGACGCCGTACTAGCGATGTACCACGATCAGGGCCTGATCCCCTTCAAAACGCTCGCATTTAATGAAGGTGTGAATTTCACGGCAGGGCTGTCGGCCGTTCGCACCTCACCCGACCACGGCACGGCCTATAACATCGCCGGAAAAAACCTCGCAGAGCCCGGCTCGCTGTTACAAGCGCTCTACCTGGCCTGCGACATCTCCCGGTTCCGCATTTTCAATGCAGACATGGAGAAAAATGCATTGATATCAAAACCACAACCCTCTGAAAGCCAGCACCCGGCGAAGTCGGGCGGGAAACAGAGGTTTAATTAGGGCCCTGACGGGTCGACCATGGTCGGTTGCCGAAAGCAACCCCAAACCGGTCAAAAAACAACCAACCGTTCCCTAACCGGAACCAACGAACATCCTTATGTTAAAATCAATGACCGGATACGGTGTATCCAACATCGAATCCGAATCGATCAATGTCACGGTGGAAATCAAGACATTGAATTCCAAGTTCCTGGACATCTACTGCCGCGTTCCGCGTAATTACTCCGAAAGGGAGATCGAAATCCGTAACCTCATCACCCAGTCGCTCGAACGCGGAAAGGTTGAATTTACATTAACGGTCCAACCTGTCGGCAAAGCCGTTGCATCCACTTCGGTGAACCGGCCGCTCGTAAGCGCCTACTACCAGGATTTGTCTGAAACCGCGACGTCGCTCGGCTTCACGCCCGAAACCACCGAACTGCTCCGCATTGCATTGCAAATGCCGAATGCATACAACAACGAGACGGTAGACGAGTCGAGCCGCGAAAATGACTGGGCGCAGATCAAGGTGGCCGTATTGGAAGCGCTCCGCAAATGCTCCGTTTTCCGCGAACAGGAAGGCCGCATGACCGCCGAGAAATTCACGGAGTATATTAACACCATTCAGACACTGCTCGACCAGGTCGCCGAACAGGATAAAGCCCGGATCCCGGCTGTACGCGAACGCCTCGAAAAACAGGTGAGAGAGCTGCTGACGGACGACAATTTCGACCCTAACCGGTTCGAGCAGGAACTGATCTACTATGTCGAGAAATTCGATATTTCAGAAGAAAAGATCCGTTTGGCCAACCACCTTACCTATTTTCATGAAACGATGAAGGCTTCGGAATGCATCGGCAAGAAGCTCAATTTCATCGCGCAGGAAATCGGTCGGGAGATCAACACCATTGGGTCGAAAGCCAACGACGCTACGATACAGCACCTCGTCGTGCAAATGAAGGACGAGCTCGAAAAGATCAAAGAGCAAACCATGAACATCATCTGATGCCGGAAGAGAAGCTTCCTCTTTCCTTCTACTCCGCCTACGACACGCGTACGCTCGCGCAGAAATTGCTGGGCTGCGAGCTGGTGCATGAAAGCCCGGATGGTATCACAAGCGGCATTATCGTCGAAACGGAGGCCTATTTACAGGACGATCCCGCGTGCCATGCATTCAACCGGCGCACTGCGCGTACGGAGCCGATGTATGGCATAGCGGGCACGGTGTACGTGTACCTCATCTACGGCATGTACCAGTGCTTCAACGTCGTCAGCAATGCGGAAGGTATCGGCGAAGCGGTGCTGATCCGCGCATTGCAGCCTACCGCCGGCATCGAACTAATGGAAATGCGAAGGCTCCTCCGACCGGGAAAGTCGCAAATTATCTCACAGTCAGGCAAGATAGCGCTCAAAGAACTTTGCCGCGGGCCAGGCAAACTCGTACAGGCAATGGGCATCGGGCGCAGCGAGCATAATGCCACGCTGCTGTCAGGTAATGTGCTGTACCTCCGGCGTCCGGTAACACCACCCGGGCCAATTGTCGCCGGTCCGCGCGTCGGCATCAATGTCGGTCGTGAGCTTCCTTACAGATATTACATAAAAGACAATATTTTTGTAAGTAAAGGTTAACTAAGCCCGTCTTATTAAACCAGCCCTCGACAATCCGCCGTCACGCACCTAACTATCATGGGATCAACGACATATGAATGAATTCTACAAACTAATTCTCCTCTTCTCGTTAAGTTGTTTACTATCGGCCAGTCAATGCACGTCCACCGGGCAGGGAGAGGGTGAGAACCGGAATGTGGAAGTGGTCGAATCCAAACCTCAAGAAGGCTTTGCCGAGGATACGGTTTTGATCCACAAATACCACAAGCTTGCTTCCGAGTATTTGTTCCAGGATGCGGAAAAGTCGATGTTTTATTCCAAAAATGTATTGAGGCTTTCGCAAAAACATCAGTGGGGAAAAGGGAAACTACTCGCCTACAACCTACTGAGTACCTATTATTTGCTGGACGGAAGCTATGATGTTTTGCGCGAACTTTCCAATGAAACGATCACGCTTTCAAAGCAGCTCAATCTCCCGATGTTTACCGCCCACGGCAAACGCTTCCTGGGCGAAAGCTACTCCGAATACCGCCAGTGGGACTCCTCGCGGATCAATTATGAGCATGCTGTTCAGATCTTTACCGGCCTCAAAGCCGATAGCTCGCTCGCATTGAGCATCGAAAACCTGGGCAACTGCTACCGCGAGAAAAGTATGTACGGCGTCGCCGTCAAACTTTATGACCAGTCGTACAAAATGTTCGAAAAACTGAACTCCGACTGGGGCCGGGCGACGGTGCTGCAAAGCATTGGTTACATGCATATCCGCACTGCCAATTACGTGCAGGCGGAAACCTATTTTCTGAGGAGTATCGCATTGTTCCAAAAGATCGACAACCGGTACGGGGAGCTCAACTGCCTCAATGACCTGAGCAACACTTATTATGATCAGAAAAAATACGATCAGTCGATCCAGGCGGGCCTGCGGGCATTGGCC
>CBIHPQ010000133.1:0-15443 GCA_966211825.1 uncultured Dyadobacter sp.
CCGTGTCGGTCCCGACGCATTTACCCACGGCACTTCGCAGCAGCGGATGTACTGGTTCAAAAAGGGTTACGAAACCGGCGACCTGAACCAGGGGCGTTATCAGGACATTCGGTAGGGAGTATCACAACAAAATACTTGATTTAAGGAGCATTGTAATATAATTTGCATCCGGATTTTTTTATACCCCCTGTTAATGCTCTATCAGAATATTCTTCTCATCGACGATGACGAAGATGATCAGGAGATTTTCCTGACCGCGCTGGAATGTACCCGAAAACCTGTTCAATGCACTGTCCTGGATAGTGCCAGGAAAGCTTTAAGCCAAATTACAAAAGGAGAACTCGAAACCGACCTCATTTTTCTGGACCTCAACATGCCCCTGATGAACGGGCAGCAGTTTCTGACGGAAATCAAAAAGGATGAAAAACTCCGGAAAATTCCGGTTGTGATCTTTTCCACTTGTTGCAATGCTACCACGATCGCCCAGGTAAAACAGCGGGGCGCACGACACTTTTTTAACAAAGCCGGTCGGTTCGAGGATCTGGTGGCGATCCTCGAAAAAGTGCTGGCCTAACCAGCATTTCCCCGAATACCTCCTGTTTCTGATCCCTGAAAACCAGCCTGGTTTCGCCGATTCGTCGAGACTTTAACCCCAATCGTCGATTTCCTGCACCTTATCCAAGTCGCCAGCAGTATACGTATTTTGATTTCGCCTTTAAAGAATATTTAATCTTTAAATTTTACAAATATGGCACAATCGATACGAAGTTGTTTGTCGGCCTTACTTGCCGTGCTGTTTTGTGCCTACGGGGCAGCTGCGCAGGACAGGCGCGTGACGGGGAAAGTTACGGACGAGGCCAATGCGGGTATACCGGGTGTGAGCGTGCTGGTAAAGGGCACCAACAACGGCACCAATACCGACGCGGAAGGTAATTTCAGCATTACGCTCCCGATTGGCGGCCATTTGCTCACGGTTTCTTCCATCGGGCACGTTACCCAGGATGTGAATGTTTCGGCAGGGGCGACCCAGGTGACGGTGAAGCTTAAAGCGGATGTAAAGAGCCTGGGGGAAGTGGTGGTGACGGCGCTGGGTGTGCAGCGCAGCACGCGGAATGTGGGTTATGCCGTGCAGCAGATCGACGGCGGGGGCATTCAGGAGGCGCGGGAGGTTAACTATATCAATTCTTTGCAGGGAAAACTGGCGGGCGTACAGATCGGCGGCAACAGCGGCTCCATGGGCGGCTCGTCGCGGGTCACGATCAGGGGCCTGAAATCCATTTCGGGGAATAACAATGCATTGTTCATCGTCGACGGCGTGCCGATGGCCAATATGAACCTCAACTCGTACGGGGTCACCGGCGGGCAGGGAACTGGCGGTGGCGGTTATGACTATGGTAACCCGGCACAGCTCCTGAACCCGAATGACGTCGAGAATATCTCGGTACTGAAAGGGGCCGCAGCCACGGCGCTTTATGGCAGCCGCGGGCAGAATGGGGTGATTTACATTACTACTAAAAGTGGTAAGGGCTCGGGCAAGCTTTCTTTGAACTACGACCTGAACATTCAGACCGACCAGGTTTCGCTTTTGCCCAAATTCCAGAACCTTTACGGCGGCGGAGGGAGTTCTGCTTTTTCAAAATTGTATGTCAATGAAAACCCGTCGGGCTTCCTGCCGGGCGGCGGTACTTATGACGACGGGGACGGTAAGGGCCGCTATGACCTCATTCCCGACTACGGTACCGACGAATCGTGGGGGCCGAAGATGGAAGGCCAGCTGGTGCGGCATTACTGGTCGTGGGACCAGGACCGCAACAACCCCAATTTCGGCAAAACCGCCCCATGGAGCCCGCATCCGGACAATGCGAAGCAGTTTTTCAAAACCGGCGTGACGTTTTCCAATAACCTTTCCGTGGCCAGCAGCGGCGATAACGGGTCGATCCGGTTCTCGGCAGGCCAGACCAAGCAGAACTTCATTTATCCCGGAAGCAGTCTGAGCCGCTTTTTTATCAGCCTCAATACGGTTTATAAATTCACGGATAAATTCACATTCAGCGGCGGGATCAATTACATCAATGACCATTCCAAAGGCCGGCCGGGAACGGGTTTCTTTGGCAACAACCCCATGCTGTTTTATGTCATGTTCGGCCAGCGCCAGATCGATGACGCTTACCTGGAAAACTATAAATATGCCGACGGTACCGAGCAATCGTGGAACCGCACGGCGTGGAATATCCAGAAACCGGCATTTACCCAAAATCCTTACTGGAACCAGTACGAAAACTACAACACCGATCAGAATAACCGCTATTTCGGCAATGCGGGCCTAACCTACAAGTTCACCGACTGGCTGTCGGCGGATGTTCGCGTGTTTTCCGACTACCTGAATCACCTGGACGAGGTGCGGAGTGCAAAAGGATTTTTTGTAGGTTCCTATGCCAAACGGGTGGTGGTTAATAATGAAAACAATTACCAGGGTACGCTGAATGTCAACAAGAACTTCGGCGATTCGAAGTTCTCGCTGGAAGCGGTTGCGGGTGGTAATATTTTAAGGATTAAATCGAGCATCGATGCCGGAACTACCAACGGCGGGCTGCAAAACCCGATGGTATATGTGCTGCAAAACTCGGTAACCCCGGCGACGGTCTCAAATTCCTTTGGAAACAAGCAGATCAACTCCGTTTTCGGCTCGGTTACATTGGGTTATAACAAATTCCTTTACCTCACCGCCACCGGGCGCAACGACTGGGCTTCTACCCTGAAACAAACAGGAAACTATTCCTATTTCTATCCGTCGGTAGCAGGCTCTTTCATTTTCTCCGACCTGATTACCAGCGTGAAATGGCTCACGCTTGGGAAGGCGCGCCTCTCGTATGCGCGGGTGGGTAACGATGCCGACCCATACTCGGTGTCGAGGTATTACGATTATGTGGCGCCATTTGATACTTATCCTTTGCAAAGCACTTCGGATAAGCTGTTCAACAGCCGTTTGAAACCGGAGCTGTCGTCGGAAACGGAAGCAGGCGTTGATTTCAAATTCTTCAACGACCGGCTCGGCGCGAACTTTACCTATTACAACCGGAAGACGAAAAACCAGATATGGAATGTGCAGATCCCGTCGGAAAGCGGATTTACGACGAAGGTGGTGAATGGCGGCACCGTGCAGAACAAGGGTATCGAGCTCACCCTTTCGGCAACGCCTGTGATGACCACCAATTTCAGCTGGCGGGTAGGGCTTAATTTTTCCAAAAACAAAAACGAAGTCCTCGATTTGAATAGTACCGGCGATAAAATTGCGGGTATCGAACGGTTCATTATCGGCACCGAGCGCCGTACGAACAAGGTGTCGATGGTAGCGCAGAAAGGGATGTCACTCGGAACGATGCTAGGGACCGATTATGTGTATGATTCCAAAGGAAACAAGACCGTGGCCGACAATGGGACTTACAATGTGACGCCGACGCCCGTGATCATCGGCGATGCCAATCCGGATTTTATCGGCGGCTTGTCCAATATGTTGAGCTACAAGAATTTTTACCTGTCGGCATTGGTGGATTTTCAAAAGGGGGGAGACTTCTTTTCCTATACCAATTTGTACGGAAACAAGTCGGGGATGCTGAAAGAGACGGCCGAAAATGGTATCCGTGAAAACGGGGTGATCAATCCGGGCGTGAAAGCCGACGGTTCGCCGAACGACATTTCGGTGCCTGCGCGTACGCATTTCAATGCCGACGGCGGTAACCGGATCAGCAGGGCCAATCTTTACGATGGCAGTTTTATTTACCTGCGTGAAGTACGGCTGGGCTGGTACCTGCCCGAGAGTTGGGCACAGAAAATCCGGATGCAGGCATTACGCGTCACACTTACCGGACGGAACCTCTGGCTTATCAAAAGCAATGCACCAAACGTCGATCCGGCGAACATTACCAATTCTATCAGCAACCAAATTGGCTTTGAAGGCGGTGCATTGCCGGCGGTGCGAAGCTATGGTGTCAATTTGAATGTTACTTTCTGATCCGGCTATAAATCGATTGATATGAGAAACAAGATATTACTTCTGCTTGCATGCCTGGTGGGTTTCACGGGGTGCGACAACTTCGAATCGCTGAATACCGACCCGGCGCGGTCGAGCGAAACACAGCCTGAATTCCTGCTATCCAATGCCGAAAAGCGTGCCTGCGACCTGATGTACGACACCTATTTCAACGGCCGGATCGGCATGGAGCTGTCGCAATACTGGATGGGTACCGACAAGACTTCCGACGGGCGTTTCCTCTTTACGAACGACGGCCTTTGGGCAGGGCTTTACGCTGGACCATTGATGGATTTGAAGGAAATCAGCAATTATTACGACCGTCACCCCACTGAAAAAAGCCCGCATACCCTGGCTGTGGCAGAAATTCTGAAAGCCTGGATCTTCCATGTGCTTACGGATGTTTACATTGACATTCCCTACACGCAGGCATTGCAGGGCGAGGACATTCCCCAGCCGGTGTTCGACCAGGGAAAAGAGGTGTACACGGCATTGCTGAGCTCGTTAAAAACGCAGATTGACGTGCTTTCCGGAACATCTTCGGGTGTGATCCGCGGGGATATTATTGCAAAAGGCGACGTGCAGCAGTGGATCCGGATTGCGAATGCATTGCGTATGCGCATTGCGATGCGCATGGTGGACGCCGCGCCCGCGGAAGCGAAGACGGTTATCGAAGAGGCCGTCAAGAACACATTGACTGCCACTACGCAGGACGTTTATTTTCCTTATAATGTGGCAACCACGACCAACCGGTTTCCTTATAATGACGTAGAGCGGCCGCTCGTCGAATTTGCAGTGACGTCGACGCTGGTGGAATACCTGCAATCGGTCAATGATCCGCGTCTGCCCATTTTTGCACGTCCGGACGATACCAATGGCAAATACATCGGCAAAGTATATGGTACCGAAGCTAATCTTCCGACGATGATCGGTTTATCAAAACCCGGCGTGATCGCTTACAGCGGTTCGGCCAAGGGTTATGTGATCACGTTTGCAGAGATCGCATTCATCAAAGCGGAGGCGGCGGCACGTGGAATGAATGTAGGAAATGAGACGCCGGAAGTCCTATATAATGATGCTGTTAAGGCCTCGATGGCGCAATGGGGCGTTACCGATTCAAGAGCGGTGGAGACCTATCTTAAAGGCGTACCTTACAAGGCCGGTGCCTGGAAAAACGTGATCGGTACCCAGAAATGGATCGCCATGTATATGCAGGGGCTGCAATCGTGGCTGGAACGCCTGCGGCTCGATCCGAAGAAGCCTGATGGCAGCGTGCTGCTTATACCGCCGGCGTCGGGCAGCCTTGATCCGGACGTTACGGATGTGCCCAAACGGTTGAAATATCCCAGTAATACCCGCGCCAGCAATGCACAAAACAGCGAAAGCGCGGCCAAGCGGATAGGCGGTGATACTCAGGCGGTGAGGAACTGGTGGGACGTCCAGTGAAAATTAAGATTTTGTTAAAGCATCCTGTATCTTGATTCGGCTCCTTACCTTTGGCGCCGAATTAAGTTTGGATGTGAGATGACGCACGAAAAAATATTTGTTTTAGAAACCGGAAGAGCCGTAAAAGTAAAAGTAGAGGGGGTATTGGCAGAAGACCTCTCGAAAGTAAGTATCCAGGTCGAAGTTTTGATCAAAGACCCGAAGGAAGAGGAGTTCCATCCACCGATCGGACTGACGCACCCGAAATACTGGAAGCTGAAAAACCTGGATTTGGAAAAAGCCAGTTTGTTGCAAATTCAATACAGCGGGGTGCATAGGAAACACATTAGAAAGACTATCCGGGAGTTTGATAAATTGCATGCATTGGAAGTACAAAACTAACCCGTTTCAAAATTTTTAGCATGAAATACACCACTATGATAAAAACAGGCCTGGCCATATGCTGGCTGGGCCTTCATGCGCCTGTTGCTTTGGCACAAACTGTTGGTCAGCCGCTACCGGCCTGGCAGGAGGGTGAGCTCGACATTCACCACATCAACACCGGTATGGGAAATGCCACCTTCATGATCCTGCCGGACGGTACCACGTTCCTCGTGGATGCCGGCGCGCTCGATCCCACGGAGGCGCGCACGCAAAGCCCGCGCAACACGAGGGCAATGCCCAATGCGGAGCGACAGCCTGGTGAATGGATCGCCCGGTACATTCGCAAGGTTTCCAGGACGCCGGCCGTGGACTACGCGCTGGTGACCCATTTTCACGACGACCATATGGGAACTCCGACGTCGATTTCCAAAAGATCGGGTCAGGGCAAATATGCGCTGGCGGGCATTACGGAGGTCGCCGAGTTTGTGCCAGTGAAAAAGATCATCGACCGCGGCTGGCCCAACTATGCGTATCCCAGGCCATCCAAAGACAGCATGATAAGCAATTACCGGAATTTTCTCGACTGGCAGGTCAGGAACAAAGGGTTGCGTGTAGAGGCAAGCGTTCCGGGGCGTAATGACCAGATCGTTTTGCTGCATGATCCGCAGAAATACAAGGACTTGTTCGAAGTGCGGAACATTTCCGCCAACGGGGAGATCTGGACCGGCGTAGGCACGGTGACCCGGAAGCATTTCCCTGAATTGAAGGACCTGAAACCCGAACAATATCCCAGTGAAAACATGTGCAGCATTGCCACCAGGATCAGTTACGGCAAGTTCGACTACTTCACGGGTGGCGATACGCCCGGCATCCTGCAACCCGGCGTGCCTGTGTGGCATGATGTGGAGACGCCTGTCGCAAAGGCTGTTGGTCCGGTGGATGTCCATATTCTCGACCACCACGGCAACCGTGATTCGCAAAATGACTTCCTGCTTTCGGCGCTGCGCCCACGCGTGCTGGTGATCCCGGTCTGGTCATCGGATCATCCCGGGCAGGACGTGCTCGACCGCATCTATTCCCAGCGTATTTACCAGGGCGAGCGGGATGTATTCGCCACGGGGATGCTGGAAGCGAACAAGCTGGTAATAGGTGAAATGCTTGGCCGGTTAAAAAGCGACAGTGGCCATGTGGTAGTCAGAGTAGCCAATGGCGGAGAGAGTTACCGCGTTTTTGTGCTGGACGACCGCGATGAAATGCTGAAAATTAAATCCATACACGGCCCATATTCTTCGCGCTAAAATGAAGAAAGCCGGAGCGAACCACCCGGCTTTAATAGATTACCTTCTATAATTAATGAACTAAAATTCATTAGGAAGCAAGGTAGTGAAAGTTTGGCAATGCGAAATACTTTTAGGCCTTCAAAATCAAAATTTATCGACATAATTCTACTTTCCGTATAAGGGGTTCGCAAATAGTCGGGCGAGCCTTAAAAATGTTTGTGTGGCATGGTGCCTGATGGCCCGTATGAGCAGTGTTACCAGTTGTATATTTCACACTTCTGAGTGTCCGGTTCGGGGCCTGTTTGGCCTATCCGGGCACTTTTTCAGTTACCGGTGGCGGTATGTGATCCTAGTTTTGGCCCGTCAATCATTCACATACCAAACAAATGACAATGAAAACTTACAACACGGGTATCTCCCTTAAATCTGTTCTTTTCTCCGCGATGCTGGCATTCGGATTTGTATCCTGCAATAATGACGAAGCTTCCGGCAACGAGCCCGCGCCCGTCGTGGCAGATTACCACCAGACCGCTAAAACGCAGTTTGTAGAGGCAGGAAATGTAAAATATGCCTACCGTATTCTGGGCGATCAGCAAGGGACTCCATTGGTTTTGCTGTCATCTCTGGGCAGTTCGATGGACGACTGGGACCCTGCGATCACCAATGGCCTGGCGAAGAAGCACAAAGTTATTTTGTTCGATAACCGCGGCGTGGGAAGCTCCACGGGCCAGGTTCCTGCCACGATTGCAGAAATGGCAACGGACGCGGTTGGGTTCATTAAAGCGATGGGGTTCACGAAGGTTGACCTGATGGGCTTCTCAATGGGCGGTTTCATTACCCAGCAAATCTTGCTCACCGAGCCGGGGCTCGTCCGCAAGGCTATCCTGACAGGTACCGGGCCGAAAGGAAGCGAGGGGCTGGCGAATTTGCCGAATATTATCGCATCGACGGCCAACCTCACGCCCGAGGAAACATTCCTTACGTTTGGTTTCACGAAGTCCGAAGCGAGCCTTAAAGCCGGGAAAGCTTCATACGAGCGCATTCAAAAACGCAAAACCGATCGGGACCCCGGTTTGAGCCAGCAGGCAGGCGGTGCCCAGCTAACGGCCGTACTCGCCTGGGCTAAGCCTTACCCGGATGCATTGAAGGAGCTGAAAGCCGTACAACAGCCGGTGTTGTATGTGCAGGGGAAAAATGATGTGCCGGTTCCCGTGATCAACGCGATCAATGCGTCGCAAAACATTCCCAACGCCAATCTGGTGGTATACCCTGATGCCGGGCACGCAGCATTCTGCCAGTATGCAGACCGGTTTGTAGCGGAAGCAACGGAGTTTCTGGGAGAATAAAGTCTTTTGGGGCTAGTGACTGGTAATACGCCGCTTGCCTAAGTAAAAACCCCGGCGCCACTTCCTGCGCCGGGGTTGCAAGGTTATAATGTCGCCATATCGATCACGAACCGGTACCGCACATCGCCTTTGAGCATACGATCGTAGGATGCGGTGATGTCCTTGATGTCTATCAGCTCAATGTCGGAGACAATGTTGTGTTCGGCGCAGAAATCCAGCATTTCCTGGGTCTCGGCAATGCCGCCGATGCCGGAGCCTGCCATGCTGCGACGGCCTGTCAATAGCGAGAACGGCTGAACCGAATAAGGCTCGGTCGGTACTCCCACATTGATCAACGTTCCGTTGGTACGCAGCAACGAAAGATATAAATCCATATCGTGCACGGCTGAAACCGTGTCCAGAATGAAGTCGAAGCTGCCTTTGACCGCATTTACCTGTTCAGGATCGGAGGTAACCACGAAATGATGTGCACCGAGGTCTTTTGCAGCCTGTTCTTTGGACGCGGAGGTGCTGAGGACGGTTACCTCGGCGCCGAATGCAACACCAAATTTTACACCCATGTGGCCAAGCCCGCCAAGGCCAAGCACCGCCAGTTTATGGCCTTTGCCTACTTTCCAGTGGCGGAGCGGCGAATAAGTGGTGATACCGGCGCAAAGTAGTGGCGCGGTAGCCGCCAGGGACAACTTATCAGAAACAGAAAGGACAAATTCTTCCCGAACGACGATCGTGTTGGAATAGCCGCCATAAGTCGGTACACCGCTGCGGTCGAGGTTGTTGTAAGTCTGCGTGTTACCGTCGAGGCAATACTGTTCCAGGCCGTCCTTGCAGTTTTCGCATACCTGGCAGGAATCGACCATGCAGCCTACACCGGCCAGGTCGCCGGCTTTGAATTTCTTGACGTGCGCGCCGGTCTGAACGATTTTTCCGACAATTTCATGGCCCGGAACCATGGGGAAAATGCCGGGAATCCATTCGTATTTGATCTGATGGAGATCGGAGTGGCAAACGCCGCAATACAGTATTTCAATCTGGACATCGTGCGGGCCGACCTCTCTTCTTTCAAATTCCCAGGGCGCCAGATCTGTCTGGGGTGTTTGGGCTGCGTATGCTTTTGCTTGTATCATGTCAGAAAAAGGGGTTTAATACAGTCACAAAATTAGCAGCCTGTTCTGTATTGAAGTTAAGACTTTCAAATCATTGGTTATAGTTTTCAAACAATGTCTTTTCCGACCCAATTTCGAGTACTTTCTTTTTCGTGAGTACCCGGGGTGGCTGCACACCGATGAGAAAAAAATGGGCACGCTCATCCGAAACCCGCTTTCGGATCGTTTATTAATAGATGTCGCACGACGTATATAAGTAATGCGTTCGCGTGACGGTCTTGAGTCCGGAACTTAATGAATGTATTGCTGCGTTACCGGCTCATAACGAATAATTTAGTGCAGGTTAGAACGATAACATCCATTTACAGGTAAAGTATGCAGTTTCGAAAGCCGGAGGCATTTGCAATTTTCTTATCCTTATGGGGCATAAGCATGGTCTGCTGCGCCCAGAAGCCCGGTTTGACGGGAATGGCTCCCTCTAAATGGATTACCTTTCGTACCACGCATGCGCCCGGAAAGGTTTACCGCTTCGCCAACGGCGGTAACAAGACGTTTACAAACGAGGAAATGTATGTGCGGGCGTGGATTCCTGTCGTTCACAAAAAGAATTTTGCGCTTGTTCTCGGGCCGAATTACCGGGCCGAGCAACTGGAGTTCAAGAGCAGCGGCGAAAACCCGGCGAAAAAATTCGAGGGCTGGAACCTGCGTACTTTTGCGCTGGACCTCAATTCATTTGTGCGGCTCGATAGTACCTCGTGGCTCGTCCTGACTTCCCATATCAACAAAACAGGCAACTTCGCAATGCTTTCGGCAAAGGAAATCCCTTTGAATTACACCGTTTCGGCTTCCTACCTGAAAAGAAAGTCGCCCAACAAGGAAATCGGGGCAGGAATCATTGTTAATAAAAGCTACAAACTGACGGTGCTGCCGGTTTTACTCTTCAACTATAACCTCTCCGAAAGAGAAGGTATCGAAATTATGCTGCCGAAGAAAATGGCCTGGCGGCACAACCTTTCGCCTAATGACCTGCTGTATTTCAAAGCCGAGGCCGTCACACGGACGTATTATCTCAACCGTGTAGCCGTGGGCACGCCCGACGTTTGTCGCCGGATAGACGTCGATATGGGGATTTCCTACAACCGCAGGTTCGGGAATTTCGGCGGGGTGGAAGTCTTTGGTGGTTACCGCAAAAACATCTCCAACAAAATGGTCCACGATGCGGTGCCGGTGCGCACCTCGGGCCTTGCCGCAACTGTAGAGTTCTACATTCAGCCGCCTGCGTTCAGGAAAAAAACCAGGAATTAAGCCTTAACAATATCCTGATTTGACGGGTTGTCACGAAGACGCTGGTGGCCGATCTGATGGCCGACATTCCGGCGCTTTACCCGCACGATAAGGCGGAAGGCATTGCGATCATTAACTCCACGACCATCGCCATTTCGAACGACGACTATTTCGGTGTAGTGGGAGCGGGCGGTGTGTATGCGCAGAAATTGCTGCCGGCTACCGGCGGTATCACCGTGACCTCATCCCGCAAAAACAACGTGCGCGTGAGATGGTGAACAGTTACTTGTTGATCTTGAAAATTTTACATTTTAATAATAAACACGTTCCATTGGCTTAATAGTCAAAAAATACCTTTGCGCTCAATTTTTAAGCATGGTGCGGAGATAATTTAAAGCGAATTGCAACGTGTCTTATTGTTTTTGTTAAATTTTTTAGAGCAATTATGAAGAAACTGATACTGCCAATAGTTCCGTTGGTAATGACAGGTATCCTGGTTTTTAGTCCGGGCGGGCATGCAGTGGCCGCCGGTAAAAAAGGCAGGACGACGTGGGAGAGACCGACACGCGTACTGACTGTGACGGGCAAGGTGGTGGATGAAGCCGGACAGCCGTTGCTGGGTGTGACGGTTCTGGAAAAAGGGACCAACAAAGGTACCGTAACCGATGCCGCAGGTAGTTTTTCCCTCGAAAGCGGCCCTGGTTCAACGCTGGTGTTTTCATTTGTAGGCTTCATCGCGCAGGAAGTGGTGGTTTCGGGCAATGCGCCATTGGCCATTACCTTGAAACAGGATGCGATGATGCTCAACGAGTTTGTGGCGGTAGGCTATTCGACCATGCGCAAAAGCGACCTTACCGGCGCGATTTCCAGTGTAAAAGCAAAAGAACTGAATTTGACGACCCCGACCGTCGGACAGGCATTGGTGGGTAAAGTGGCCGGTGTGCAGATCTCGCAGGTGAGCGGTGCGCCTTATGTAGGCACGAAGATCCGCGTGCGTGGCGTTGGGTCGGTAAATGCGAGCTCGGATCCCTTGTATGTGATCGACGGTTACCCGGCAGGCAACGACGTGTTCATTAATCCGAATGATATTGAATCGATCGACATCCTTAAAGATGCGGCTTCAGCCGCTATTTACGGTTCGCGGGCTGCGGGTGGGGTGGTGCTGATCACCACCAGGAGAGGTAAGGAAGGAAAAGGCCGCCTGGAATATGAGTACCAGTTCGGAGTGCACCAGCTGAGCAAAAAAGTAGACCTTTTGAATGCTTCGGAATTTGGTCAGCTCATGATCGACGGACGTAATGCCAGCTACCGCGACCTGATGGTGAATGCGGGAAAGACTTGGAACGACGGCATGTATTCCGACGATAATGCGACGCGTATCAAGAATGTAGGTAATGCAGGATCTGTAAGCATTCCCACTGATTTGTACGATTTTGCAAACCAGAAACTGATTACGCCCAAATACAATACCGACTGGCAGGACGAGCTTTACCGGAATGCGCCGGTGCACCGTCACAACATTTCGTTTTCGGGCGGGAAAAATGGCCTGCGGTATGCGGTCAGCGGCGGGCAGCTCAATCAGCAGGGGATTATCCTGAGTACCGGCCAGCATCGGACCAATTTCCGGACCAACCTGGATGCCGATATCAACAAAAAACTAAAAGTAGGGGCCAACCTGGCATTTACCTACAATACCAACCGCGAGGTACAGGAAGGCCGTTTTAATCAAGGCCCGATCCTCGGCGCGCTGATTTACATGCCTATTTTCAAGGCTTACAATGAAGACGGCTCGCTTGCGAAGAACGAGGCGGCTGCATTGAGCCCGGCTTACGGATATCAGTCTATCGAAAATCCCGTGGCACTCGCGACCGAAACGCATATCAACCGCAAAGGACAGCGCGGGACATTCAATGGTTTTGCAACCTATGAGATCATTCCGGATCTGAATTTTAAGGTAAACCTCGGTTTGCAGACCTACAACGAGAAGTACGAATACTATTCCCCAACCAGCCTGAGCAGCGGCGCGAACCCTCCCGGATCACCGCAGGCGATTGCAGCAGCCAATGCGGTGTCGATGATGACGACGCAAATGGACAAGCTGGCCGAGTTTACTTTGAACTACAAAAAGCAACTGGGCAGGCATAGTATCGACGGTCTGATCGGCTACACGGCGCAGGAAAATAACCGCGACATTGTATCTGTAACGGCACGCGGGTTTTCTAACGACCGCATTGAGGAAATTACCGGGAAAGGCGCAGACGCTTCCAATTTCTCATTGAATACCGGCAACGACCAGACCGGAAAAGTGAACTGGACATTGCTTTCCTACCTGGCCCGTGCCTCTTACAATTACGATAGCAAATATTACCTGACAGCCACTTTCCGCACGGACGGTTCCTCCCGTTTCGGACCGAACAACCGCTGGGGTAACTTCCCATCGGTATCGGCCGGGTGGAACATTTCCAATGAGCAGTTCTACAAAGATGCATTGGGTGAAAAATCGACTTTGAAGCTCCGCGCAAGCTGGGGATTGAGTGGTAACAACAATATCGGGAACTACAACTTCCTCCAAACCATGGCAGCGCCGGGTGGGGTAGTGTATGGAAATGGCTCTGTCAACACAGCATTGTGGGCGACGGGTATCAAAGACCTGAACCTGGGCTGGGAGTCGACCTCGCAGTACAACTTCGGGGCCGACCTGGGATTGTTCAACGACCGTTTGTCGGTGATGGCCAACTACTACATCAGCCGTTCGTTCAACCTGTTGTTTAATCAGCCGCTATCGGCCATTTCCGGTGCTTCCACGATTTTGACCAACCTCAGAAACTCGAAAGTACAGAACAAAGGTATTGACCTCCAAGTGGATGCCCGTGTGATTTCGACGCAGGATTTTGACCTGAATTTGGCTGGAAATATTTCCGTGAACCGCAACAAAGTCCTGGATATGGGTGGTGCGAGCACGATTATCAGCAGTGGTGCGGAGCGTTCTTATCTGACACACATTACGCAGGAAGGCCAGCCGATCGGGATGTTCTACGGTTTTAGAGTGAAAGGAATGGTGCGCGAATCGGATATGGAGAACCTTGCGGCGGATAATGCGGCTTACAATGCCTCCACACAGTCGTTCCCCGCTGGTTACCAGCTTAAAGGGCCTGCCCGCTCGACGGCGTCTACCAACCCGCTGCGCCCGGGTGACCTGTATTTCGAGGACGTGAACAACGACGGGGTCGTCAACGATGCCGACAAGCGCGTGATCGGTTCGCCGCATGCGAAATTTACCTACGGTTTCGCGATCACAGCCAGCTATAAAAGCTTTGATTTCAGCTCTTCATTCAATGGAAGCTATGGAAACAAGGTGCTCGATGGCCAGGATTACTACCTGTACAACATGGAAGGATCGGGTAACCAGTACTCGAAAGTAGCAAACCGCTACCGCTCTGAGTCGCAGCCGGGTGATGGGCACGTGTACCGCGCATCCCGCGGGGGTACGCAAAGCAACAGCACGCGTTTGTCTACTTTCTATTTGCAGGACGGCTCTTTCCTGAGATGTACCAACCTGACATTGGGCTACAACATGAACAGCATCGGCAGCCTTACCAACAATGCGATCAGCGCGTTGCGTGTGTATGTGGGCGTAGACAATGCTTTTACTTTAACCAAATACCTGGGCTACAACCCCGAAGTGGATTACAACAACGGGGCTAACCTGACGCCGGGTGTGGACTACGGAAAATACCCGCTCGTGCGTGCCTACAACATAGGTGCCCGTATTACATTTTAAGCAGTAGAGAGATGATCAAGCGTAAATACATTTTCAATACCTTATTTTCAGCACTTGGCCTGGTGGCCCTGGCGGGCTGTTCCAACGATTTCCTGGACCAGGATAATCCCAATGCAGTATCCGCACCCACTTTTTACCGGACGCCCGACGACGTGGCGCTGGCCGTGAACGGGATCTACAATTCGCTTCGCGACGGTAATGGGATCGGCGAGAACAGCGGGTTGTTCAGCGAGGAACGTTCGGACAATACGGGTCGTAACGATAACCAGTCGAATGCAGGCGAGCCGTTCCAATTCAACGATTTTTCATTGTTGCCTAGCAATACGTACCTGAAATCGCATTGGCTGACGTTATTTCAGATGGTAACGCGCTGCAACCAGGTGCTTGCGGGCATCGAGCGGGTAACTTTTACGGACAACAACCTGAAAGAGCAGTACAAGGCCGAAGCGAAGTTTATCCGCGCATTGACCTACTTCCACCTTGTGCGTAAATGGGGCGATGTGCCATTGGTGACGAAAGAATTGCTCAGTACCGAAGAGGTAACCGCTGCCACTTTCCGCGAGAAACAGGACGTGGTGTACAACCAGATCGTGCAGGACCTGAAAGACGCCGTGGCCTCAACGCTGCCCGACAAGCAAACCTCCAATACCAAAGGTAAGGTGACCAAAAATGCCGCCAACGCATTGCTGGGCCAGGTGTACCTGACTATGGCGACGACGCTGGATGCCGCCAACCGCACTGCAAATCTTACGGAAGCTAAAAAGTACCTCACAGCTTCGTATAACCTCCGTTCGTTTGGCGAGTTGAAGG
>CBIHPQ010000134.1:0-15407 GCA_966211825.1 uncultured Dyadobacter sp.
CTCCGCAAGTTAAAACTCATCGTGCGGGAAACGGCCGAACTGCTCGATAACCTGGCGGGCAATGCGGTAGCACCCGCAGAGGAAAGGGAAACCGGTCGTAGCAAGCCGAAATTGAGCCTCTCGCACGCAGGGAAAACTTACCAGGTGCTCGACCCGGCTACGAACAAGAAATGCACTGCCACCAACAATTCTCAGATCACTAAGGCGAATGTGCCCTTTGCGGATATCAAAGCGAGGTTGGGACAAAGCGTTGATTTTAATGCAATAGGGCAGATGCTCGGTGCCTACAATGCGACGAATGCGGCCAGCCGGTTCGAGACGGTGGCATCCGGTACGGTCGCCGACGCCGCATTTACCGAAGCTGTGCACCAGTTCCAGATCGCCAACTACCTGAGCGACAGTGAACACGACGGCATTCTCGGGCCTTCAACATTTGAAACTTTGGGTTTTTTCGAACATAAACTAAAATCCGCACTGAGCAGCTCCGGTTTCTACGGGCAGGGGCAGCTCAACAGAAAGGAGATTAAAGGGCAGATAGATGTATTGACGAACGGCGAGTTCAGCGCGGCGAACTGGTTTAGGTACATTGTCAAACCGGCATGGCTGGGCGTAAAGATCACCGACGGGGTGCATATGCTGTTGTTCCGGAAATTGAAAGAGGCCGAGCAATGGCTTTTGAACCAATCCCAATACAAAGGCCTCACGCCAGCCGCGCTGGGTAGGGCGCTGGGTTTTACGGCAGACACGCGGTACAGCGGCGCGAGGCTTTCCAGCGAAAAAGAAGCACTTCACGGGTTTGGCCTGGCGCTGGATATCCATGCCTATGCCAATCCGTGGATAGGGGCGGGGTGGGTGAAGTATGATAAGGAACTGTTGAAAGAGCGTGTCAGGATGATCCAGGCACTTCGCAATGCCTCGGGCAACCAGTCATTGCCCGGTACCCATATTTTTGAATATCTGCATTCGATCGCACGGACAAATGGCTCTGATTCCCGGGCTGTGCACCAGCAGTTGAAGACGCACAGCGACGAGTTCGTGGGCTATCTTCGCCGTAATGCCTCCGAACTCGCATACTGGCGTGCATCGGCCACTTTCAGCAAGAAAAACCCGCTCAACGGTTTCCTCAACCTGCATGCCGACCTCGTGTACGCGCTCAGGCAAATCGCAGGGCTGGCGTGGGGCGCCGTCGATTTCGGCCCCAGGGCGAGCGGGGATATTATGCATTTCGACCTGCGGACAATCGGGATCGGGAAGGTGATCTGCGAAAACATCAGCGGATATGTCCCGACAAGCGGCCACCCAACGATTACGAATGAGCTGGCCGATCAGGAAGAGTACATCAGTTCCGAAATGCAACACCAGGAAGCCACCGACGAAGCCACATTCTTTGGTCTGGAAAACGAATATTCGGAAGAATTGGAGGGGTGAGGCTATTGCCAGATGTTTTTGAGAAAATGGGGTTCCGGGTACTTGCCAGGCGATATACCGGCAAGTACCCGGGTTTGAACCGCAACTTCCTGCCCTACGATTCCTTGGCCGAAGGTGTCGAGGCTTTGCTGGCAGACTTTTCTTTATCAGTTTCCGCTGTATCGCTGCTGCCTGGCTTTGCTTCCGAACTGGATTTGCGTTTTAAGAAAGGAAGGTTATAGCTGAGCGAAACAAACCAGCCTCCTTTGAAGGTTGTCTTGTAGGATAGGTCTGTTGTAGAGGCATTCAGGAAGTCAAATTCCTTGCCCGTTTTGGCATACTGCTTGCTTAACGCTTCGTAGTTCCCCCATATCGCGCCACCGGTAATGCATATCCTGTTATGTTGTCCGACGAGCAGACTGAGGCCCGTGAAATACCTTGGCCGGACGGTCCGGTCGAAGCTGATACCTGCGCCAAGGGTGAATGCGGGATTGATCTGGCTGCTGAATTTGTAATACATGTGCAGATAGCTTACAAACCCGAGTTCTTTGTTGCCACCTTCTTTGACAATCCGTTTCACATCGACGGGCTGCCCGTTTTGGCCCGTAGAGCTGTGCGCGACGAGGCTGTACGTCTGATCTTTTTTGGAGCCCATATACAATCCGCTGCTTACATCCACTTTAAAAAAACGCCTTACGTAAATTGTCTGGGTTGGGTGCCGCATTTGTGTGTTCAGCAAGCCTGGATATGGCGCCGATGGTTTTGGTTTGATCGCTATCCGGAAGTTGAGAATATCACGTTCCGGAATTTGAGGATAACGATAGGCAATTTTATACGATGCTGTCTGGAACTCGGAATAGAGTGTGCGTATTTGTTTGTTTAGTAATGAATCTTCCGTTTCCTGGTTGAGAAAAATATCGACGAGTTGCAGAAAGGAAAGCTTGCTATATTTTCCTTTCAACAGTTGCGCCGGATAGCCGTTGATCTCTTTCAAGGCTTCATGCTTCTTTTTTTGAATGCAATTGTGAAGATAGAGGTTGCTTAACCGAAAGTTTTCGAGAAGCCCCGCCATCTCTGCCCGTACCAGCAGTAATCCCGCCTTCGCGACGAGATGTTCGGTGTTGTCAATACCGTCATCGCTGCCTTGAATAGCTGTTTTGTCCGAAAACTCTCCTTCGGTTTTTTGAAACAGAAGCGATTCAAGCAGTCCGGTCGATTCGTTGTTTGTCAGAAACGAAGAGTCGGATATTTCTACATTGTACAATGCCGGATTGACATTTTCAACTATCAGTACAACGGGGTCGCCGGCGTCGAGGGCTATTTTCTTTCTGCTGCCCACCCGATATTGTTTCATTTTAGCGGGAGTGCACAGTTCGAAGGCAGCAGCATCCTGAGGAACGAAGTAGGTTACCCCCGATCTGGCGTCGTAGATGATCCGGTTGTTCTCGTCAAAAGCAGTATTGTCGCAGCTTTCGCAGTCGTCGCAGCATTGTTTGCCGGATGGATCGAGGAAAAAGCTTTTTAAACTGAAACTTCCTGCTTTATCGTCTCCCAGATACGCCCAGTACGGGATTTTCTTTTCTGTTTCAACACCTGCCTTGGTCTGCGGAATGGTCGCATTTGTCTTGACTATGCTGTATTCATTGTCTCCGATTGTGATTTTGAAATTTCCGTCGATACCAACATCGGCATTGGCGGCATTTTTAACTACCGGTTTCTTCTTCGCAGGATCATGCGTGAAGTCAATGGTCCTGGCTGACAAATCAGCACCCTTTAAAAGTTCCTCCGCCATTTGCGGGTCTTCGGAGGATATTTTGACGTCCATCTTCGCGCCTGTTTTGGCATTGATAAACTTGATTTTAAAATTCTTGCTAAAATCCGTTTTGTGCTCGGTATCCGGCTTTTTAAGGTCGATGGTAATGTCCTGGGCATCCTGGCACCAACCGGCATTGCTTACAAGCAATACGGTCAGCACGAAGAGAATTTTCCGGGGTAGGTTTGCTTTCATGATTAGCTCTTTTTAATGGTTGCTCCTAATCGGTTTAAAATACTTGTCATGGGAATGGCGTAAGAAAACTTGTTGTTCCCCGCTACGATCATCCCTATCGGATGATCATTATCGTCAAATACACAAGCTCCCGAATCGCCCGGTACTGTGATCCTGCTATACTGGTTGACGCCGTTGACGACGGTCACGCGGGAAAGGATAATGAGATCCCGCAGACCAAACACATCATGGGGTTTGTACTCAATATCAATGGGATCGCGGGCTTTGTACACGACAATGGTCCCTTCTTTGACCGTGTTATCCCGGCAAACAACCCGCACATTGGTGGTTATGTTGTCAGAGGGTGTTACCATTCGCTCTTTTTTAGGCTCAATTTGATATGAGAACTCGTGATCATCGGGATCTACGAGCGCCAGGTCGTATTTGTCGTCGCAGACCGCGTAGATGAAGTTCCCGTCGGGATCCGGGGCTGCACCGATGTTCGCCGGAACGGGCGGGATTTTGCCGAACAGATTGTTGCCACTACCACCCGTCAGCACATGACTGCACGTGAGGAGGCTGGTTTGATTGTTCCGGCTGATCTTGCAGCAAATGGTACCCTTAAAACCCGGGAACCCGGTGGAAGCGACGGTGTCGCCCTGCGCGACAAGAGCTGTGGGACGCTCAACATCGTAAACCACGTTCACCGGGACTTTTACGATCTTGCCTTTTTCGAGCTTGGCGGTTATTGTCTGCGGGATCGCATTTCGCTGGTCATCATTCAAATGAATTTCAACGCAATCGGTGAGCTTTCCGGCTCTTATGATCCTGCCGTGCATGGGTGGCGCCATCGCATTCGGTGCAACCAGCGCCGACCTGTTCTGGTCGATGGCAGTCTGAACGATTTCCTCGTAGCTCCTGTCGAGATACTCGTCCAGTTCTTCCACACGCCCTACCTTATACGTCTCCTCGTCGACGAGCTTCCGTTTGAGATTTTTGACTTGCAGAAGCGTGTCGAGCAGGTCGTGAAAGAATTTGGAACCAAAAGAGAGGAAGAAGGCGGTGAGAAAAATGGAGAATGGCAGCAGCACCCAGTCAAAAATACCATAATTTGTTTCCGAACTCCAAAGCAGGGCCTTCCTCGGGTCATTCACAAACATCATTTTAAGTAAATCAACCTTAAACATAATGGCGATCAGCAAGCCGATGACCATGCTCAATGAGTTTACTTCCCGCTGCGTTTTGCGATCTAGCTCCCGGTCAACACCATTTTGCTTGCGATTGATATGCCGCCAAAGTCCGGTCAGCGCATTATTCTTGGTGCCTTTTCGTGATTTCTTCCCGATGAACGGGGAATAGGAGCGAATGAGTTGCGTGATTTTTTCGACAATGGTACTGAGTATGAACAATATAATCGCGATCGCAACGAGCGAGTCCGTGATATCGGGCTTCATAGAAATATCGGGTTCCATCGGAATGTGGGGTTTATTATTACATTAAATTTCTTGCTCGGACGGCCGGCAATCAGTTGATGCCGGGAATATCCAGCGTGCCGGCGAACCTGAGCATGTCGGCAATGCGGAAGGCTTGTACATTGCCATTGGGCACTCCAAAACGAGGCTGCCAGTCCGGGGCATGCAGGAAGGAGTCCCGGCTTTGTACCAGTAAACGAACAAAGACTTCGCCTACGATCGCGCCCCCGACGGGCCCCAGCTGATTTCCCTGATGCAGTATTTCAGCCTCTTTGAGCACGTAATACCACAATGGTGTCTTTTTCAAAAGGAGTTTGTTTTCGGCATTCAGAACGTCCATTGTCCGCTGATGGAGCAACTCCTGGTTCGGCGTAGGGTTGGTAAAGGGCGAACGCAGCAACTCTTCTTCAGACAAAGGCGTAACGCCCAGCTTTTTAGCGATCGCTTTGCCTGTTCCTACCCTCAGTGCCATACTCCGCACGAGGTTCCGGGATGAAAGTGTCGCGAAAAGCGAACCCGACGGCGCCGGGCCGGGCAGTTGCCCCATTGCGAATGCTACCCTTGTATCGATCTTTCTGGCCATGTTCGCGGCAGGTACACCGTCCACAGTGAAAAAACTTCTCCAATGAATGACCCAGTCACTCGGCACAACCCGGCCTGTGAATGTGAATGCCCAGAAAAACGGACTGTTGCTGAACACCTGGTTGAACCGGTAACTATCCCGTATTTGACTATGGCCAAACCGGTATGCGGCTACGGAGAATTCGACCGGCATGAAAAACTTTTTCCCGGAAGGCATCAGCGTGGGACCCTGTTGAAGAACCTGGTTGACGGTCGCCTCACCGATGATCTTTTTCAGGTAATCGTGGAACAATACCCATTGATAGTGGCGCCTGACTTCCGTTTGGGCCTTGCTGAAAAGCTTGTCAGGCGCCAATGACGGTTCTTCCTGTCTGATAGCATCTACGACAGCATTGTGAAACATGATCATGCTCAAATGCATTTGGGCCACAAACAGGTTCTCATCATTGCGCGGATCTCCGATGATCGCTTTTCCAATGCTGTTTCTTTGCAGATCGAACGGCATGGGTGGGATGCTCGGATCGCCCGCGCCTACCACTGTATTTCCCAACAGCAGCTTGACTCCCTCCGAGTCGTATAGAAATGAATCGACGGCAGGTCCGTCGCCATAAACGCTGTCCAATTCGAGGTTTGGGGTGCGGTAGTTGATCAGGTCCCTGGCATTCTGCGAAACCTTGATGTCGGAATCTACGTCCAGCGTGATGTCGTGATCGACAAACTGGCCAAAATAGGTATAACCTGCTTCAATGGTACTGTCTTCGGCTGCGACTGTCGCGGGATCTTCCAACATGTTCAACCCGAGGTTTTCCAGCAGGGTCCGGTTGGCATCGGTGTAGGGGATCGCCGACCGGGAATCGAACAGGTAACCGAAATGATCTGACTTGCTGTTCTCGACAAATGATGGGGACAAACCGAACAGGGTTCTGCGAAAGCCATGTGCCAATCTCTCGACTTTTTCTTCGGGAACGGGGGGCTGGGTAGTCATAGGAATATTTTTAGGGTGAGAATTCAAAGGCTTGCTGATCTCAAAGGTCGAAAGAGTTCGAAGCCATTTAAATCCCTGATTCCTACGATTTTGTATCCTAGAATTTAGGGATACTAACCCTTTTGTAATGAGCTGTATAGTGATTAAGTTTACTAAAACACTCTCTTCATGAAAAAACTTCTGCTTACGCTTTGCCTAATATCCCACACGGGCTATTCCCAGGTTGTGGAAATAGATAGTTTGAAGACCAGGCTGAAAGTTCTCGCCGGGACGCCGGAGTCTTACAGGAAAGATACGTCCCGCTATCAGTTGCTTAGAAATATTATGAAGGCCTACGTCGATATCAATATCGATTCGGCGTCGCATTACAATGCATTACTGATTGCACTATGCAGCAAACCCGCGATGAAGAATGAACTGGTTTATGCCTATCAGTATGCAGGTTATATACACCAGGTCAGGGGTGACTTTCACCAAAGTATCCGCTTCCATTACAAAGCGCTTCCCATTGCAGAAGAGACAAAGCAATATGCGCGAATGGCGGCGTCGCAGGGGTGGCTCGCTCATGCATATACGAGCCTGAAAGAATTTGATAAGGCTGCAAAGTTCTGCCGGCTGGGTTTACAGACTTTACGCCTCGAACCTGATTCCTACGTAGAATCGTCGATCCTAAATGTGCAGGGCGCCATTTTTCGACAGCAAGGCAAGCTGAAAGATGCGCTTAAAACAAATCAGCAGCTGTACGAGCTGGCCAAAGGGAGTGGGGATCAATGGTATGAGGCACAGGGGCTTCACGCCATCGGCTGGGTTTACAAAGAGATGGACGACATGCCGCATGCGATTCAATATTTCAATCGTGCGCTCGCATTGGCGCGGACTGTCGGCAGTGTCGATCTGGAAGGCAGCATTCTCCTGAATATCAGTGATCTTTATTTCAGGCAAAGAAAATGGGACGACGCACTCCAATACTGCAATGCCGCCCGCGACCTCGCGCTTAAAGTGAGGAATAGCAGCATCGAGGTTGAAGCATATGAGCACCTTTACAAAATATTCAAACAAACCCGCAAGCCGAAACTTGCACTTGAAGCCCATGAAAGGTTTGTTTTGCTGAAAGACAGTCTGTCAAAAGAAAAAACGGAACATCGGATCGAGACTTTACAGGCGCAATATGATAATGTTCAGAAATCCAATGAATTAAATAAAAAACAGGTTGAGTTACTGGCTTACCAGCGAACACGCAACGGCCTCTTCATTGGAATTGCCTCCATCATCGTCATCGCCGCATTGCTTCTCTGGAACAACCGGCGCCTGCAATCCAAAAACCAATTGATAAACGGACAAAAGGCGTTGATAGAAACGGCGCGAATGGAATTGGCCGATAATAACAAAACCCTCGAACGGCGCGTCATGGAGCGCACGCAGGAATTGGTGGATGCAAATGAAGCGTTGAGCAAAAAGAATGAGGAGATCAAAAAAGCATTGTTCAAAGGCCAATCCATTGAACGAAAAAGGGTGGCGGTAGAGCTGCATGATAATCTCAGCAGTTTGCTCAGCGCCGTAAATATGAGCATCCAGCACGTGGATCTTCAGCACATGCCGGAATCGGAGCGGCCCGTATTTCAAAACATAAGACACCTGATCCAGAATGCGTATGCCGAAGTCCGTAACATCTCCCACAATATCCTGCCCGCGGAGCTTGAAAAAGAAGGGTTATCGAATACCTTGAACTCCCTGGTGAGTAAGTTGAACCAGAATTCACCCCTGAAATTCTCGCTGGCAACGACCGGCTTCGACCGCAGACTGCCGATCGAAATCGAGTTCAACGTGTACAGCATAGTCCTGGAATTGATGAACAATGCAATCAAGCATGCCAAGGCCAATGTGGTAGGGATCAATCTCAGCCGTACCGATGACGGGGTCGATCTGGCGGTCACGGATGACGGAATCGGCCTGGGCAGCGACAGGGCAAAGACAGGAGTGGGACTATTAAATATCCAAAGCCGGCTGGAATCGCTGGGCGGTACGTTCAGCACGGTACTTCCGGACGAAACCGGGACACGGATAGCCATAAAAATTCCCATTGAATCGGATAGCTTCAATGGGAGTCAATCGGGTGCTTAAAAATAGAAATTATGGTTTGGGCGGGCCGGTAGGGTTCATATGGGGCATTGTGATCGGATTAGGAACCAATGCGTTTTGCCACGTCAGGCTGGGCTGAACGATGTTCCATAGCGGCTTGTAACGGTTAAAATCGGCCTCATTGAACTCGGCATACATATCCATATTCAGGAACCTGACGGGCGAATTGGCTTTGCCGTTGGCAGCCGGGTCGGGCTGTTCAGCCGTTTTTCCGTTTGCGCCGGGAATCCAGGAGAAAAAAATAGGCTCCGTACCTGCATAAGGCTTTCCTTCCTTGTCGCACATTATCAGTGTTAACCGGCCGTCGTCTGCTACACCCAGTTGGACGTAGCCTTGTAAGCGAACATACTTTACTGTACCTGCCATGATTAGAGTTGGTTATAGTTGAAGGTTTATTGAATAAGATTGTATTTGATGGCATACTTCACCAGGCCGACGGTCGTCTGCACCCCCAATTTTTGCATGAGATGCTTGCGATGGGTTTCGACCGTTGTGGGGCTTATAAATAGTTTTTCAGCGATCTGTGTTCCTGACATTTCCTGCGCGATCAGCTTCAATACATCCATTTCCCGCTGTGTGATCGCTATTCGCTGCGGCTTATCGAGATCGGGTACAAATTCAATGGTCTTGTCGGCAGCGAGCAGCATCAGTACCTCCGGGCTGTAAAACTTCCCGCCATCCACGATGGTCCTGATCGCCGCCTCCAGTTCACGCCGTTCGGCACTTTTCAATACGTAGCCGTCGGCCCCGGCCCGGATCGCTTCCTTAACCGCCTCGGGCCTGTCAGCGACTGTGAGCAGACATATTTTCACATCCGGAAAACGTTCGCGCAGTTTGAGCGTCAGCTCAATTCCCCCCATCACGGGCATCTGCAGGTCGGAAACGACGAGGTCGATGTTATGCTCGGTTTCAAGGGCGGTTAAAACCCGCTGCCCGTTAGTGTGCTTGGAAATTACCTCAACTCCCTCAATACTGGCCAGCAGGAGAGCAAGTGCATCCAATAATATCTTGTGATCATCAGCAACGAGTATTCGCATAATAATGAAGTGATTGGTATCAGTTTGCCTGCCGATTGATCGGAACGGTACAAAGTTGCGCTGCTTTGGACGGGTATGAAATCCCCTTTTTGCATGATTTTGCATCCTTAAATTCTAGGATACGCCTTTGTCCAGCGGTTATAAGCCTGATCCATAGCATCTTTACCCTTTGATCCGGAATGCCATTGGCAGCCTTTTTTGAAATGTCCTCATACATCAATAAAATATTGCATTCATTTGCCTATCATCTGCAGAATGCCGAAATTAAGACCCATCCTCTTCCGAAGGCCGCTAATTAGGGCTGCCGGAATATTTTCCAGCCTCCAAATATGATATTGTATATTAAGTATATGGTCAGCCTACGGTGCAAAATGATGGTGGAGGAGGAGTTGAAAAAACTTGACCTGCCCCATCTGGTCGTCGATTTAGGCAGTGTTGAAATCCTCGGGGCCATCAGTAATGACCAGCGCGAGGCGCTGAAAGTGAATCTTTTAAAGTCGGGCCTGGAGTTGCTGGACGACAAGAAGAGCATTCTGATCGAAAAGATTACGAATGTGATCGTGGAAATGATCCACTATCAGGATGAGCTGCCCAAAATGAATTACTCGGATTATATCGCCGAAAAGCTGAGCTACGATTATACCTATCTTTCCAACATCTTTTCGGAAGTGAAAGGCATTAATATCCAGCAGTTTATCATCTATCACAAAATCGAAAGGGTTAAGGAGTTGTTACTTTATGAAGATCTTAACCTGACGGAGATTTCTTACAAACTACATTACAGCAGCGTCTCGCACCTTTCCAACCAGTTCAAGAAAGTCACCGGCCTTACGCCATCATTTTACAAAAAACTCCGACGCAAGCGTGAACGCAACCTGGAAAACATTTGAAAGTATTCCAGCAGGCACAGGTAATCAGTGAAGAATGCAACTATTAGGGCTGGTTGTGTAACATATCTGCTACTGCCCGTGCCGACCTTTGTGTCAAGTTCTGTTACCAGACCCGGTCACCGGGAACGGTGGCAGGCAGATTGTAATGCGCATCAGTTCAATTTAAATGAATTATGAAAACTGGAAAAGTAATGTTCGGATGGGTAATCCTGACATCGTTGTTTGTAGGTCTGGGAACCATGTTTGCTCCCGGAAAACTGTCATACAGGGTTAGGAGGATCATAGAAAAAGGAAAAAGGCTAACGGGAATGCAGACAGGCATTGCTTCAACGAAATGAAACAGCCCAGTTTAGATAGCAAATATATCGATGGTCAGCGGGTATATGCCAAAGTTAACCCGGCCCGGAAACTGATTATCCGGCGTTATTACGACCGCATTTACTACTGCCGCGAAGTGGATGGGTCCGAAAAGGAATATGCCTTTTTTGAAAGGGAAATTTCGTCGGGCGACGGCGCATAACGCGGCATTCAACGCTCCTAGCAGTAAATCACCAGGGCATGGGGAGGAACTGTGAGCCGGATCGACTTCCCGTTTCTTACCTCGATGTTCAGTTCAGCCGGACTGAGGTCGGAGGCGTAAAGGCATTTCATCGTACTGTTTTCGGGATGAATCTGATTGTCCACCGTCACATACACAAATGCATGTTGCTGCTGGTCCAGATTGATGGCACACAGGATTTCATGGCCGTCTGAAATGCGCGACCACGCAACCAGGTCTTTATCGCCGGCTTCGCTATCGGGAAAAGTAAACTCAGTTCCATTCCGGGACGTAGGACGCAGGAAAAATGCACCGGTCAGCAGGGCAGGGTATTTTTGGATAAGCGAATCCAGCCGCTCCACTTGTGTTGGCCGCAGCTTTTCCAGGCAGTATTCCCGGATACCGAACAGGTCCGGATGCAAGTGGATATCGAGCAGGTTCTGCATCATCATAAGGAGGTTTACGGCTATTCCGAAGATAGTATTATTTGGGGCCGTATAAAATATTATTCTAATAATTTTTATTTCATTTTTTATTTCCGAAATTTTATCCTACATTTGACAAATAATTTAAAATAATGTTATGAATAGAGGAACAGTTAAGTTTTTTAATGAGACCAAAGGTTTTGGTTTTATTGCTCCGGAAAATGGCGGAGATGATATTTTTGTACACACATCAGGTCTTAATGAAGACATCCGTGAGAACGACAGTGTGTCTTATGAAGTTGAAAACGGAAGAAAAGGTCTGAACGCAGTTAATGTGAACATTATCTGATCAACCATACACTTAGCAGCGAGATCCTCCTTTTTACAGGGAGGATCTTTTTGTTTTAAATGGTGTCTTCTATGAAATCCACACTGAATATAATTGCCGGCTTCCTGGGGCGAAAGTTGGCGGGCCTGCGCGATAACGGGCTTCTGTTGTCTGCAAAAAGTCTCTCATTTTTGCTTTTCGTCTCCCTCCGCTATATTTTGAAATACCGGAAAGCCGTTATCCGAAAAAACCTGACCAGCTCTTTTCCCGCCAAATCGGCCGGAGAAATCCGCAACCTGATGCACGCCTATTATGTGCATATGAGCGATTTGCTGATCGAACCCTTCCTGTTTTACCTCGCGCCTTCCATGCTCAGAAAGCGTCTGGCTACTTATACCAATCCCGAGGTGCTCGAAGGTTTGTATAAGGATCGCCGCCAGGTCATCGTCTTTGCCTCGCATTATGGCAATTGGGAGTATTTGATTAATCTTCCACAAGTAACAGACTATCAGGTGTATACTGCATATTCGCCCATTAAAAGCGGCGCTTTGGACAGGCTGATGATCAGCTTGCGGTCATTTCTGGGTGTCAGGCTGATCCCCCGGAAGGGTTTTTACCGCCAGGCATTGTCCTTGCTACGACAGACTTCGGTGCCCAACCTGCTGGTAGTCATTGCAGACCAAAGGCCTGCGCCCGGCAACGACAAATTTCACATTCCTTTCCTGGATCAGGACACGGCGGTGCAAACCGGCGGAGAACGGATGGCGGCGTCGTCGGATGCGGCGGTCGTGTATGTCGAATCCCGCAAAAATGCGCAGTTTAAATACGAGTTTACCTTTAAAATGATGGAGAACACCGACCGCGTAGCTCCGTTGGGCCTTACCAAGGCCTATTATCGTTTCCTCGAAAAAAGCATCAGCCTCGCCCCAAGTTACTGGCTATGGTCACATAACCGCTGGAAAGCCCCGGCCACTACTGCTATCCACGCTTCTTAACCCACCATTATGGCAGCACGCCTCACCCGGAAGGACATTATTTTTCAACCCGATTCGAGCCGTGTGATTGCACGGTTCCTTTACAACGGCGAAGAGCGGGGCCGGCAGCTAATCTCGATCATTCTTGCACTTCCCGAGCACATTCAGATTCAGCAGCTGGGCAGCGTCCTGCGAAAGTATGCCAAACGCCACCGGAATATCCTCAGGGTATTTGAACGTCACTTCCGAAAGTTATCCCACGTATTTCAGACCATGGATATCGACCCGCAAGAGCTGACAACAAACCAGCGCCTGCTGATCGGGGCTTATTTTACCATGGAATACTCCATAGAAGCTGCCGCATTTTTCAACCCGTCGATCGTTCCCGACCCGGACCAGTCCGGTACCGAGCCCGGCGAGACGCGGATCATACTCAGCTTCCGGGCGACCGGCGAAGGACATATCTCGTCGATCGTATTCCGCTCGGCGTTGATCAATGAGCATGACCTGATTACCGTCGACCCGCCCGGAAGGCTGCTCGATTCCCCCGAGCATGTCCGGAACCATGTGTATAAGAAGGCTACTTTTCTGGCCAAACTGAGGGAGATGCAGAATTTTGACAATCCCGCATTCCCGGTCATTGAACAGAAGCTTACCGCCACCTTCACCTATGAAGAGCTGAAAAGGTATGTGGATGAAACGAGCAGGCTACCGGAAATGGACATTGCTTCCGCAGTTTTTCTGCGCGAAATAATGTGGCTCGCCTCGTCGCATTACGAAATGGATTTTTCACTCGACACCGATCTTTCCGAACGCGTGATTTTCCCGATTGCCGACACGGAAAAAAGAGGGATTGAAGACGCCCGGTTTGTGCGGTTTACGGATGACGACCAGCAGCAAACCTATTATGCCACTTACACGGCCTACGACGGCGTCAATATCCTCCCGAAGCTGTTGATGACGACCGATTTTTATCATTTCAAGGTATTACCGCTCCATGGCGAGATTGCCCAGAACAAAGGTATGGCGCTCTTTCCGCGTAAAATCAACGGGAAATTTGTGATGCTTTGCCGGATAGATGGAGTGAATAACTACATCGCTTATTCCGACAATATCAGCGTCTGGCGGCGTGCCGTTTTGATCCAGGCCCCGAAATATCCGTGGGAATTTGTGCAGATCGGCAATTGCGGATCGCCCATCGAAACCGCGGCCGGCTGGCTGGTACTTACCCACGGCGTCGGGCCCATGCGGGAGTACGTGCTGGGAGCATCGCTTTTCGACCTCGATAATCCGGAGAATGAACTGGGACGCCTGGATCGCCCGCTGCTCATCCCAAGCGGGACCGAGCGCGACGGTTATGTGCCCAATGTGGTTTATTCCTGCGGTGCATTCGTCCACAATCAAAGCCTGATCATCCCTTACGCCACCTCCGACTACGCATCCACCTACGCGGTGGTGAACCTGAATGAACTCCTGGAAGAAATAGCGGCTACGGCTGCCTAGCGACTGAGAATCTGGTTGTACACCGCCAAGTAATTGTCCACCATTTTTTCCTTGGAAAACATGGCCTTTGCCCATTGCCGGCATTCCTGCCTGTCGATTTGCGGAACCTTTTCGATGGCCTGTACCGCCTCGCCGATCGTGCGCACGAGAAAACCGGATTTTCCATCGGCGATCAGTTCGCACATCGAGCCGCGGTTGTATGCGATCACCGGGGTGCCGCAGAACATCGATTCCGCGACGCTCAATCCGAACGGTTCGTCGAACTGGATGGGGTGCAGCAGGGCCAGGGCCTTCCCCAACAACGTTTTCCGCTCACCCGGGCCCACATTTCCAATGTAAAACACCGACCGGTCGTCGATGCAGGGCCTGATTTTCTCTTCAAAATAGGCATCATCCTGAATGAGGCCCGCGATCAGCAGCACTTTTCCTGCTTCGCGGGCAATCTGGATAGCTTCGAGCGTGCCCTTGTGAGGATGGATCCTGCCAAAAAACAGCAGGTAATCCTGCGGGTTCATTTCAAAAGGGAAATCCCGGCCATCTACGCCATTATACACCGTGGCAATGTAATCCAGCTTTTCGCTGCGATCAGCATCGCTGATCGACGCATAGGAAGAAGATGCATTGTATTTTTGATACACTTCCAGGATTTTAGGGGAAGAAAAGCCGTGGATGGTCGTCAGCATCGGCGTACCTATCAGCCGCGAATAGGTCAGCGGCAGGAAGTCGAAATGGTTGTGGATCAGGTCAAACTGCGCAGCGTTTTCCATTAAATGGCTGATATGCAAGCATTCAGCAACCTTCGGGTCAACCTCCCGGTTCTCCGAATAGGGCGTTGCGCAGGTGCCTTCCAGCCGCGCGGCCGTCACGGAGTCGGTGGTGGCAAAGAGCGTCACATCTATCCCTTTTTCAACCAATCCTTCCGTCAGATAGGACGCTACCTGCTCCCAGGGGCCGTATTGCCGCGGTGGCGTGCGCCAGGCGATCGATGACAATATCGCGATCTTCATACGAGCTCGGCCTGCATATTGGTGATTTCTTCAAATGCTTCCAGCACGCTCAGGTGCGAGATCAGGTAGGCCAATGTGCTCTCTGCGCCCTGGTTGCGGTTCACGCCCGAGCTTTCCAGTCCGTCGCAGCAGC
>CBIHPQ010000135.1:0-15298 GCA_966211825.1 uncultured Dyadobacter sp.
ACTTATGCCGGTGATGCCAAGTTTAGGGATTTGAACGGGGACGGCCAGATCAATGATTCCGACAAGGCCATTATCGGGAATAACCTTCCAAAGTTCACTTATGGAATTACGAACAACTTCAATCTGGGCAACTTCGACTTCGGATTTTCGCTGCAGGGTGTTCAGGATGTAGAAGTGATGAACCTGACAAAACGCAGCGCTTACCGCAACAACGGGACTATTTCTGTCAATTACTGGCGATCGCCGGAAGAGCCGGGCGATGGCAGAACGTTTGGTGCAGGCAGCTCGGCCAACAACCGCACGATTTCATCCTACCTGGTAGACGACGCCTCATTCCTGCGCATCAGAAACGTGACGATCGGCTACCGGCTCGGCAATGTGCTGAACGGGACGATCCTGAAAAATGCGAGGGTGTACATGAATATTCAAAACCTGCACACTTTTACCAAATACTCGGGCTACAATCCGGAGGTGAACACGACCGAAGGTGACCCGTGGATCTCCTCCGCGCTCACGCCGGGCATTGATTACGGAACTTACCCGATGGCCAGAACCATTGTATTTGGCCTTAACCTCGGTTTCTAGTCCAACGGAACCCCGATCAACCCTTTAACACTGATTCAAATGGTCTCAAAAAATATAAAAATAGCTGTCGCCCTTGTTATCCTGGCGTTTTCGGGAACATCCTGTGAAGATTTCCTGGAATCAAAACCCATTTCCCAGATCGGTGAAACGGATTTTTTCAAAACTGAATCCGATTTCAACCAGGCGCTGGTGGGAGCTTATTCTGCATTTGCCCAGGTGTATTCGGGCAACGGTTACTACCCTCTTTTGGTTGATCTTCGTGCCGATAACACCACCGAGCTGACTGCCGGCGGGGATGGAAACGACGCAAAAAGGAACATTGACGAGTTCCGCGAAACGACCGATAATGAGCACCTTACCGCATTCTGGCAAACGAGTTATAACCTCATCGCAAGATGCAACAGTATCCTTGCCAGGATTGACGGTTCAACCGTTTCGGACAACCTGAAAAAACAATACACGGGCGAAGCGCTTACGCTGAGAGCTCTGGGCTACTTCAACCTCGTGCGGTTATACGGAGGCGTCCCGCTCGTGACCGAGCCGGTAACAGATATCGATGCGAGTTACAAAGTGGGCCGCTCTTCTGTTCAGGAAGTGTACGCGCAGATTGAGGCTGATCTCGTAAAAGCAGAAGGCCTGGTGCCTGTTTCCTATGATGACGCTGCTGTGGGAAGAGCCACAAAAGGTGCGGCCCAAAGCCTGCTCGGACAAGTTTACCTGACGCAGAAAAAATACGCCGAAGCCGCTGCCGAACTTAAAAAAGTGGTAACGTCCGGCACTTACAGCTTGCTACCCGTTTACGCTGACCTGTACAAAGCCGGACAGCAGGGAAATCGCGAAGCGATCTGGCAGGCACAATACAAAGGTGCGGCCAATGGTCTCGGCTCAAATCTTCCTAATCATTTTGCGCCGACCGGCTCGGAAGGAATCACGATTCCATCAGGCGGCGCTTACGGGTTTAACCAGCCCACCGAAGACATTGCAGCTGCTTACGCGGCAGGTGATGTGCGCCGGAACAATATTGCTGATGGCTATCAAAATGGAAACACATTTGTGGCGGCCAAATACATCCGCGGTTATGTAGAGCGCGAAACAGGCGGCGGCTATGCCGATTCGGGAGCAGATTGGTATGTGATCCGCTATGCCGATATCCTTCTGATGTATGCAGAAGCTTTAAATGAAGTCAACAAAAGCCCGAATGCCGATGCTTATGCGGCTATTAACCAGGTTAGGACGCGCGCAAAACTCGCCAATCTGAGCGGCCTGACTTATGAAACATTCAAGGCGGCGGTTTACAATGAAGAAAGACTTGAATCGCCATTTGAAGGACACCGCTGGTTCGACCTTTTGCGCACAGACCGTGCGCTCACGGTTATGAATTCAAAAGTATCAGGCCCCGGCAAAGCAACGGTAGGCATTTCCACGCCGATTAAGGAATATCAGCTTTTGTATCCGATCCCGGCCATTGCAGTAATAACAAGCAGCCCGGCGATTGTTCAAAATCAGGGATATTAACAGTTAGAAACGAGACTGCGCTACTTTAACGCTGTTTTAAGCTGCGCACAGACAATGATCCATGAGAGTAATTAGCGCAAGCTGATTACTCTTTTAGTTAACCTCAAAAAAATTCTCCCTTGAAAACGATTGCCATGTACCGAAAAACTTTTCTATTCGTCTGCTGCTGCTTTCTGATTCGCATTGCAACTCATGCACAAATTACGGCTTCGACGAACTTACCCTCAAAAAGCGTGCAGGCCGGCGCCGGTTTGCTGCCACTTCCGCAGCGAATGCAGCTGACTGGGAAAAAGTTTTCAATGGGTAAAAACTGGAAAATCGTCGCCGACCCATCCCTTGCCGAAAAACAGGCAGTGTTGAGTTTGCAGCAGGGATTGAAGGAGGCGGATCTTCCGTTGAATGCAGTTGGAAATAAGGCAGCGGCAGGGAAGTCGCCAGCCATTCAACTGATCGTAAAAAAAGGGGCCGTTGAAATTGGTACCACCGTCGACACCAATCGTGTTGCGCTTGCCAACCAGGCCTACCGGCTGAGTTTAAAGCCCGGATTGGTTACCATTACCGCCAATGCGCAACAAGGTTTATACTATGGTGTCCAAACCTTTTTACAATTACTACGCACGCAGCCGCAGCTTCCGGAAGGCGAAATTACCGATTGGCCTAATGTGGAAGTCAGGATGATTTACTGGGACGATGCGCATCACCTGGAAAAACTCAACGCGTTGAAGCGAATTATCCATCAGGCTTCCACTTACAAAATCAATGCCTTTTCAATCAAATTGGAAGGACACTTTCAATACAAATCTGCCCCTGCCCTTGTGGAGCCTTATGCAGTAACGCCACAGGAATATCAGGAACTGGCAGACTATGCAAAAGCGCATTACATCGACCTCGTGCCTTTCCTCGATGCACCGGCACACGTTTCTTTTATCCTGAAACATCCCGAATATCGCAAGTTGCGGCTGATTGATGACGTTAACTATCAGTTTTCAGTAACCAACCCGGAGACTTACAAATTGCTCGACAACATGTTCGGCGAGCTGATCAATGCGAGCAAGGGCAGCAAATACATTCTGCTCTCCAATGACGAAGCTTACTATACTGGCAAGGCGCCATCAGAAAAATCAATGGCGGATAGTCTCGGCGGCAATGGCCGTTTGTTGGCCTGGTTTATCAAAAAACTGGCCGACCGCTTGCACGAACAAGGCCGCACGGTGTTGTTCTGGGGCGAGTTTCCGTTGCGCCGCGAAGATATCACCGCCTTGCCGTCGCACCTGGTCAATGGGGTATATAACAAGGCGATTGCGGCGGATTACAAAAATCACGGCATCCGGCAGTTTGTATACACGGCCACGCAGGGCGCAGAGCCTATTTTTCCAAACTATTACCCGCTGCATACCAAAACGGCTGTCATGGCGGACGGAAGTGACCGCTCGTCGGGGCGTGTTGCGGATATGTTCCGGGAAATTGATGGTGCCTTCACGGATAACCTATCCGCATTTATGGGGGTGGTCATAGCCGGCTGGGCCGATGCAGGCCTGCACCCGGAGACATTCTGGCTGGGTTATGCAACAGCCACAGCGGCAGGTTGGAACCACAAAAACCTGACACCTGCCGATGCTTCCGCCCGGTTTATGACTGCATTTTACGGACCGGAACAAAAAGATATGGACAGCATTTACCACGTCCTCAGCGAGCAGGCGGAGTTTCACACCAATAGCTGGGACTGGGTCCCGTCGACGTGGCGCGCCCCCATTAAAGGAAATTCGGACAGCCTCTTTGTGCATGCAGAAAGGGATCAGACCTTACCGCTATTGCCCGTGCCGGCATCTGGCACACTGGCGATCACAAGCAATAGCTACCCCGTAAATGCGGAACGCTTTGCGACAGCGCGGTCCATGCTGCCCCGCAATGCATACGCGCTGCAACTGCTGCAAAAGAACAAATCACTTGCTAAAACGCAGCTTTATAATCTGGAAGTGCTGGAATCCGTTGCGGCGATCTGCGGGCAAAACCTGCGGATGCTGACCGCCCTGAACCAAGCCACGGATTTGCTGCGGGATGCGTCCTCAGCAACGGCCGATCCGAAGCTGGCTGTCAAAAAGCTGGATGCGGCCATGGAAATGGTGAGCAGAATGAAAACCCAGCGCGACAGTGTATTTGCATTCGTGGAAAGCATATGGTTTAAAGAATGGCACCCGCTGGTTGAAAAAGCAAACGGACGCACATTTCTGCAACAGGTAGATGATATCAAAGACCACCAGCCGGTGCGTACCATCGATTTGAGCTATCTGATTTACAGAGAACTGCATTATCCGCTCGACCAGTGGTGGAATGACATGCTGAAAGTGCGAAACGAATTCGCAAAGGCGCACGAAATACCTCTGATGCAAAAGCAACTTGAATGGCAGCGATACAGGTAACTTGCGTAATGCCAAAACCCCATCACAAACACGCGGCCTTCATCTTGTGGCGGCCGTAATTCTCACGCTGCATATGGATAATACCCCTTTTCATTCCGGCGAGCTGGACATTCAGGCCCGGGCAGGCCAAGAACAACTCGCCCGCCGCAACGGTCAGCTGATCGCGGACAGGATACCCAATGGCGCATTGAAATTTGTAGACAAGCAACCCTACGTAATCGCCGCAAGCCTTGATCAGGAACAGAACATCTGGGTGTCACTTCTGGCCGGACAGCCCGGTTTTGTACAGGCCGAAACGCCGCAGCTAGTACGCATTGATACGAAGCACGTGGTATCGGTGGAAAATGATATTTTCTGGACCAATGTGGCCGTAAACCCTGTTGTCGGGTTGCTTTTTATCGAGCTTACCTCGCGCAGGAGGCTGAAAGTCAACGGGCCCGTAAGTTTCGCCGCCGACGGCACGGGCCTGTCGGTGCACGTGCAGGAATGTTTTCCGCTCTGTCCCCGCTATATCCAGCGGCGCGAAGTAGCCGTAACCGCTCAGGAACAGCAAGCTACCGGGGACTTCCAAACCGGCTCTCAATTCACCCCAGCATTACAGGATTGGATCAGCGGTGCAGATACTTTTTTTGTCGGCAGCGGCCACCACAACGATCACATTGATGTCAGTCACAGGGGAGGCAATCCGGGTTTTGTCCAAATCCTGGATGAAAGGACATTGTTGATACCCGACTATAATGGCAACAGCATGTTCAATTCGCTCGGCAATTTTGCCGTCAATCCCAGGGCAGGGCTGCTCTTTGTGAATTTCGAAACGGGCGAAAGTCTGCAACTTACCGGGCACGCCGATTTGCACTTTACCGAGCCGGGTGCCGATGACAGTACAGGCGGGACCGGGCGTTACTGGCAATTTCATTTGCACACCTGGCGTCGACAATCGAGCCTGTCGGGCCTTAGTTGGACTTTTCTGGACTACTCCCCATTTAACATATAGCATTCATGTTCAATTCCGTCCAGGTTATCCGGAAGCCCATCGACATCTGTAAAAGCTTTTTGGTCACCACTTAAAATCCTTTTTTAGAATAAGCTGAAAACCTATTCCCGGATATTCATTTCACCTAAATTGGCTAATTTGCACTTTGTCACTTAGGAAATTCCTGGCTAGGCGGGAATAACAATAACCCAATCATAGCTTTAAAAAAATGACGAAACTTATTTCTATACTTTTTTTGGCGATTCTGTCGGTCGCCACCATGGAATGTATCGCGCAAACTGCATCAACGAACCCAAGTATATCCGGCAAGCAGGAAATCATCACAGGTGCAGACCAGCTTGAAAAATATTTACCGCTCCTAAAAGGGAAACGGATTGGCCTCGTGGCAAATCAGAGTTCGATCATCGGCACGAAGAGCAGTGTAGACAGCTTGCTAAGTCTTGGGATCAAGATTGTTAAAGTATTTGGACCTGAGCATGGTTTCCGGGGCAACGCCAGTAATGGAGCCGCGGTGAACAGTGAGACAGACGCCAAAACCGGCATTCCAATCATCTCTTTATATGGCAAAAACCAGAAACCAACGAAAGAGCAACTGGCGAATATCGACCTTCTTGTATTTGATATTCAGGATGTGGGCTGCCGCTATTATACCAATATCAATACCCTTGAGTATGTGATGGAGGCCTGTGGGGAAAATGACAAAGAACTGCTCATTCTTGACAGGCCTAACCCAAACGGATATGTGGTAGACGGACCGGTAATGACGGATGATCGATTTAAATCTGCCATAGGGATCCACTACACGCCCATGACACATGGCATGACGATCGGGGAATTTGCCCAATACCTTAACGGGGAAGGATATCTGCCAAAACAATGCAAAATAAAGATTATCAAGGTCGCTAATTATGATCATGATATGACGTACGTATTGCCGATCCATCCCTCACCCAATTTGAATACCCAGCAAGCCGTCATGCTTTTCCCCAGCTTATGTATGTTTGAAGGAACCGCCATCAATGAAGGACGGGGAACCTATATGCCATTTACCATTCTGGGGGCGCCTGCATTGAAAGGCAAGTATTCATTTTCTTACAAACCCGTCGGTATTCCCGGAATGAGTGAGCGCCCCAATCACAAAGACTCTGTTTGCTACGGGCTCGACCTTCGGGAATACGATATTGCCAGTCTTCGCAAGAGCCGCCAGATCAATTTAGCGTGGCTTATCGAGTTGTACGATGCCTATCCGGATAAAGCCCATTTCTTTACCCCCGGAAGGGCTAACCAGGACATATCCGCCTTCGACCTGCGAATAGGAACTGATCAACTAAGAAAACAGATCATAGCGGGCCTGTCGGAAGCGGACATCAGAAAAAGCTGGGAGCCCGGATTGCAGCAGTTTAAGGCGATCAGAGAGAAATATCTCCTGTATCCGTGAGAGGGCTGGTAGTGCATTAGGTACCGCTTCATTGCCGTCATCTACATCATTTTTTTACCCGAGCTTCAATGGCGGGCCTACCACTTTCATTTCATTGGCCTCAAAAATTTTCGCGACTTCGGCCGGTGAGGGCTCATGGTCCAGGGCTGCCATTGTCACAAAAAAATTTTCCAGCTTTCCGGCAGGTTGCAGGATCACCAGCATTTTTCCTGTCGCCGAAGCTTGTGTCCATGCGTGCGGGACAGCGCGCGGAAGAAAAATGGTTTCACCCGCGGCAAGGCTGAACCGCTGCTGGCCCACCAAGAATTCGTAAGCACCTTCGATCACGTAAAAGACCTCATCCTGGGCCGGGTGCACGTGCAAGGGAGTGCCCCTACCCTGGCTTAGCGAGGTTTGCTCAAATACAGCCAATCCGCCGTCCGTATCAGTGCCGGAGATTTTCACGTCAAGGACATTGGCGTTAACACCTTTCAACTGAATGTGCCCATGCTTACGGCCTTCACCGGCTTTGGCTTTGAACGCTTTGGCGATCAAAGCAGAAAAGGCCCTTATTCCGCTCCATGCAAGAGTTGGCAGCGTGGCCAAAGCCGGTATGCCGGCCAGGAAAGTCTTTCTTTTCATAGGAATGCGTTTTTAAAAGATCATTTGGATGAGCATAGCTAAGCTATTCATTTTTGTTGACCTAACAACCACTACATCAGAAGATTAACACTATATTTTACTAAGCGTATCCGTGAACAGTTTTCACTGATTCAAACCTGCAAAGCAAATTACCGAAGCGTTCGCTTTTGTGAGAATAAACGATTTTCCATCGTATTGAAAAGTCAATAGAGGTCAAATTCCAAGGTAGCCTCGACAGGCTAGTCGCTGCCAGTTACGGCCAGCTCAGTATCCCGGGTCCTGTAAAGATGTTCGGGCACACTGGCCAGGGCAGATGGATGCAGCTTTTCTCCCAGCCCGTAGAACTGCTGAAAGCTCATTATCAGAGGCCGCCATTTGTCCGGATCAACATGGTCGCTGCTTCCTTCCACGAGGATGGATTCGTCCAAATGCACCCTCAGTATCCGGAGCTCCATGGTGACACTTCTGATGTTGGTGATGCCTGTCTCTGCCGCGAGCGGATGAATGGCCACAAACGAAGCTTCCAGCTGTACCGGGCATTGAAGAGCTCTGGGTGCTTTAACAAGTTCACCTGCCAATGCGGTCAGGCCTGCCCTTTTGAATTTATCGGCCTCATGAATATATCCCTTAATCTTTTTGCCCTCCGGCACCGGATTCGAACCCGTCCTGAGCGCCAACCGGTCCACCGCAACGGCCTGGCTAACCGAGGGTAAATTCAGGACGCACTCCCCCGTCCGAAGGATATTCTCCGTCGTTTTGGAATGGGCCGCGATACCGATCATACAACGGTACCCCAGCCAGAATGCAGACGAAATTGGCGCCAGATTGTAAGTCTGATCTTCATTAACGGATCCGATGAGCACCACAGGAGTGCCAAAATACAGGATGGAAGGATTGCTGACGCGGTGCATATGATATGGTTTGTTTACACACCAAAATTGGCAATCCGCATTAACAAGTAAAACCCGAATCTTGCGGATCGATCCTGCGGCTAACCTTGACGCAGTATATTGCCAAATCTGAAATGAGAAAAATCACTCGCTTGCCGGAAATACAGTTGGAACGTGGTCGTCTGCAAACATGATCCGCGCCGGTGAGTTGCCCCTGCGCTGAGAGCCCTACCCTAAACGTAGTATGTCACTACCCCTTTTTTAGTATAAAAATAGTCATTTCAGGTGATTTTATACGGGCCAAAAGTACCCAACCTTTGTAATGTCATATTCTTACCACATCAAAGGGCTTTTTTAACCCGCCCCCTTTATTCAGAATGAATTCAATTGCAATTATTGGGCGAATTTATGTTTGCCACGATGCACCGGGCCCGATCCTGCCCAACCGTCATCCTGGGTAGCGTGAGCACAAAAAGAAATCTTTCGTCACTTTCCCCAGCAGAATACGATGTTGCCCATTTGCTTACGGCAGGCCATACAGGTATTTCCCAAAGAACCGCGATTTGAAATTATGATCCTCTAACACACTAAAACAATTTTGAAACCAAATAACTAAAATGATGAAAACAACACTATTTTCTTTTTTGGCAGTCATGTACTTTCAAGGACTTGTGACTGCCCAGATTACACCCACCGACTGCTCAAATGGGAATGTCTATCAGATGACCAGCAGCAGTACAACGACACCGAGCACCTTATGGGTTTATAATCCTGTATTAGGTACAAGGACTTCCCTGGGCACACTGCCGGGTTTTGTGAATGGAATCGGTCAAAATCCAGTGGATAACTATCTCTGGGGGTCTGTTACGGACAACACCATAGTAAAGATCGGAACGAACGGGAATTGGGAAGTTTATACCATTCCAAATTTATCAACCGCAGGAGGCGCTTTTAACACGGGTACGATATCTACTGATGGATATTATTATTTAACGACTACTTCCTCGAGTATATATTATACGATTGACCTTGATCCATCCCGACCAACTTACCTGCAGCTGGTAGATCCTACGGCGGGCTTCATTCCAGACGATACAGCACCATACGGCACGGCGATGTCGCCAATCAGGGATATCAGCGACTGGGCATATAATCCGGTAGATGGTATGATCTACGCTATGATCAACACGGACGCATATAACCAATACCACCTGATGGTATTTGACCCTACCACCGGAGTGTCTACGCTTTCTGCTTCGCCTATTACTGGTGGTGATATAGAGGGCTCGGATTATGGCGGGGCGTATTTCGATAGCGAAGGCAACTTCTATGTGATCAGAAATGCGAGCGGACATTTTTACCGGATCAATACAACAACGCTGGCAGCAACCAGGATCTCAGGCTTTTCCGTTTCGTCTACCGAATATAATGATGCAGCTGCTTGTGGCGCCGCTCCTCAAATCCTCACAGACCTGGGTGACGCCCCCGACAGCTACGGAACGTTGTTCAACTCCACCGGAGCTGTACACATTCTTTCGACCAATCTGATGATTGGAAGCGTGGTTGATCACGAAGATGATGGCGCTCCTTCTTCGGGAGCAAATGGAGACGATACTAATCAGTCCCCCGATGACGAAGATGGCGTGACGACTATTCCGGCATTGACCAATAATGCAACATCTTATTCAATCACCGTAGCTGTTACCAACGCGAGTGGTGCGCCGGCTGTTCTTGCAGGATGGGTTGATTTCAATGGTGACGGTGTCTTCCAAAACACGGAAAGGGCGGAAGTGCCGGTTGCAGTTGGACAAACCAGCGCCGTGCTAAACTGGCTGGGACTATCCGGGATTGCGGCAGGCAATTATTATATGCGTTTCAGGATTGCGACTGATGGCAATGAAATACTTAGCGCGACAGGTCCGGCCGGTAACGGTGAAGTGGAAGACTACCCCATCAGCATCGCCCCGTCATTGTCTGGAACTGTATTTAATGATGGCAACGGCCTCAATGACGCCCAGGTAAACGGAACTCCAATCAGTACTGCCGGAGGTAAGCAGCTATATGTGAGCCTATATGACGGAGGAACGCTCGTCTCAACCATACCCGTGGCTGCCGATGGAACCTATGAGTTCGTAAATGTGACATTCGGCACTACGTATACCGTAGTATTAGGGACAGATTATGCCGCCAACGCATCATCTCCATATGCTGGGAACGGTGATAATGGTTGGGTAGCTGTGGGCGAAGATTGCTGTGACAATGCGGGTGGCGATGGGACGCCAGATGGTGGAATGACCATCACGATTGGGTCGTTCAACACCGATGCCAATTTCGGTATCGAGCAGCAGCCGGATAGCGACCCGAAATCAACCCAGATCTATCAGCCGACAGTCAACCAAGTGATAACACTGGATGGTGGAACAAATCCTCCGGTACTCTCCGGCTCAGACCCCGAAGACATGCCTGCAGGCGGCGTGCTCACCGGTAAGACAGTGACCATTACCGCAGTCCCAACCAATTCTGAGCTATATTATAACGATGTGTTGGTCACCTCAGGCCTTACGATTACCGATTTTGATCCGTCAAAGTTGCAGATCAAGTTGACTGCTGCCACGATAGGCGATACTACTACTAAATTTGAATACGCGTATGTAGATGCTGCCGGGGTGGTTGATCCAACACCTGCCATTTATGAGCTGACATGGGAGGATCCTATGCCGGTCACCTTGGTCAGCTTCGAGGTTTCTCGCGCCGAATCGGCAGTGCTGCTACGCTGGGCTACCACCAGCGAGACAAACAGCTCACACTTTGAAATAGAGCGCAGCATCGACGCACGCCAATGGGAGACGGTTGGCCGAATGGAAGCAGCAGAAAATGCCAACAAGCGGATCACTTACGATTTCACCGATCACCAGCCGCCTTATGGAAGTATTTATTACCGCTTGAAAATGGTGGATCTGGACGAGACATTCACGTATAGCCAAATCCGTTCATTGTCAAATGGCCATGCAATGCTGATGCTGTATCCAAATCCGGTTGTCGGAAAGGTTCATATCAATGACGCCAATGCGGCCCGTATCAGCAAAGTGGTAATTTACAGCAAAGCAGGGGTGGTAGTATATTCCAAAGAAGGCCCGGTAAGCCGTGAAATCGATTTGTCAGGTTTGCAAACCGGCACTTACCTGGTTACGCTGATCTATCAGGACGGAAGCCAGACAACTCAAAGGATTATCAAGAACTAATGGTGGCGGCGCCGGGGGCTATCCTGGCGCCGCTTCTGCCGCATATAGCAGGTAGCCCTGCAACGTCTATTTACACTTCACGTGTTCTACCGGGATCATTCGTATGAGAAAAAGATTATATCCGAAGTCTAGCTGGTTATAGACGTCCAGTCCAAACTTTCGGTACCAGGGAATATTTTTCAGTGTCGAGGTTTCGAGGTATACAGGCCTGTCCATCCGTTGTGACTCGGCCAGCAGCTCTTCCATCATGAATGTACCCACTCCTTTGTTTTGGCTTTCCGGAAGCACTCCGATAAACCATAAATAGTAGATGGGCTTGTCAGGATAGTTCTTAGATATTTCCTTTTCCCGGATAATCGCCTTCGAAATGTTGCCAAGACCGATACCGTTCAAGATGAGCTTTACCTCCAACCAAAGCGATTTGAGAGTCGTTTTCTTCCGCTCGGGAAACGAAACCAGGGCACATCCTTGCTTATCTTCTGATAAATATACCTTGCCAAAGAGCTTACAGGTTTCAAATGAATAATCCATTAAGGCCCGTATCCGGTTCAGTCTTTTGGAATCGGAGGGGATGAGGTAATTGACGCTTTGATTGTCTTGGAATGCTCTGGTAAGAATGTCGATAATCAGGCCTTTGTCGTTTACTGTTGCTTCTCTCATGGATCAGAAGTTGGTGTAGCAAAATTCCAATTGTTAAGAGGTGGACATAGCTAACATAAGAAAAAAATTTATCAGGATCTGATTGGAGCAGGCAGAAATTTCCTGCAATAACGCAATTATAGCGGCAGATCCCGAAACAATAAACTGATTTCCAGTGCAGGGATTCCGAACATGACATTCAGAGTGTGACCTTTTGAACAAACTATATTGGACGTTCTAACAAAACAGATATCTTGCTGACCTGCGAACTTTGTATTCGAAATCATTCCTGATTTAACATCATCAATCAGCATTGAAATGGATACAACGAATTTGAAGTCTGTTACCTCACCGCATATATTTTATAATCACTATGCCGACGAAAATGTTGAAGGGGAAGCGTTTGTGCAAGACCATATATTCAGCTACATCATTTCCGGCGGCCATGATATCTGGGTCGGTGACAAGCTATATTCCTTCGAGGAAGGCGACTATCGATTCTTCCGAAAAAACCAGCTGACCAGGTCCATTAAAAAGTCCGGCAGCACAAGTTTCAAGTCCGTTTCCCTGCATTTGGACCAGAACACACTGGAAAACATCCGGGACGAATACGCCCTGAGCGCCGATGGGCACTATTATCCGGAAAGTGTATTGCTTCTCAAACCCAACCGGTACCTGGAAAACTACGTTGAATCCCTATTGCCATACGCAAATTCCCACGACGATTTTAGCGCATCAATAGCCGGATTGAAAGCGCGCGAACTGGTGCTGATCCTGTTGGAAACCAATCTATCCTTGAAAAACATCCTGTTTGATTTCAATGAACCGGGCAAAATCAACCTGGAAGCATTCATGAACAAGCATTACCGGTACAATGTGGGCATCGACCGGTTCGCCTATCTGACCGGCAGAAGTCTTTCCGGCTTCAAGCGGGATTTTGCAAAGCTATATGCCATGACACCCAGCCGCTGGCTAATCAGCAAACGGCTGCAAGAGGCGCATTACCTGATCGAGGAGAAAGGACAAAGGCCATCCGACATTTACCTGGAAATAGGCTTTAATGATCTCTCCCATTTCTCCTTCGCTTACAAAAAGGCATTTGGAAACGCGCCCACTAGGGGCAGCGGCATCTGATCAGCCAGTACTATTAATTTACCAAAACAAAAATCAAAATGGATTTACAATTGAAAGGAAAACGCGCCCTGGTCACCGGCGCCAGTTCTGGCTTGGGCGAAGCTATCTCCCGGATGCTCGCCTCGGAAGGCGCCGAAGTGATTGTACACGGCCGAAATGCAGATCGTGCACAACAGGTAGCTGATGCAATCCGGGAAGCAGGCGGTTTGGCCAAAGTGGCGCTCGGTGACCTGGCCACCGATGCCGGCGCAGATGTGGTAGCCGCTGCGGCGCTGGATGGCGGCGCTATCGACATTCTCGTCAATAACGCTGGTGTGGTAAGTCATAAAAACTGGTCAGACGCAATGGCCGATGACTGGATGGAGCTATATAATGCCAATGTTGTTTCCTACGTGCGGATGATCCGGCGCATCGTACCCCAAATGAAGGAGCTCGGTTGGGGCCGGGTCATCAATATCGGTGGAGGGCTTGCCATACAGCCGATTAAGGAACAACCCCACTATAATGCAACGCTGGCAGCACGTCATAACCTGTCAGTTTCCCTTGCCAGACAGTTGCAGGAGACCGGCATCACCTGCAACGTTGTTTCTCCCGGCGCGATCATGAATCCCATGGTAGAGCAGTGGCTCGTCAACGCGGCACCAAAGTTTGGTTGGGGGAGCGAACTCGAAGAAATTAAGCGAAAAGCAGTAAAAGACCTGATACCCAACGATACCGGAAGGTTCGGAAGGCCGGAAGAGATTGCCGGCGCGGTACTTTACCTGACCAGTCCGTTGGCGGATTACATTAGCGGCGCAATTATCCGTGTGGATGGCGGAACAATGCGGAGCCTGTGATTTTTGGTCAGCAAACACCACGTTCCACCTGATATTTTGAGGTGTATAATTAAGCTTGCGGATTGGATTCATGGCAGTTCCCGTACAGCTGCTGCTCGCAGAAAACACATTTGCCACATGCGATATTGAAGGGTACCAGCACATGTCCCCCACTTTCAGGTCTTGCACCGCATCGCCGATCTGTTCCACTACACCAATAAATTCATGTCCGAATGTGGTGCCCACCCTTGTATCGGGCACCATTCCGCGATACAAATGCAGGTCCGACCCGCAGATACAGGACCTGGTGACCCGGACGATCGCATCGCCCGAATGCCCGGCATTTTATTGAACATCGGCCTGTCGCTATCCCCAAGTCTCCGTTCGATATCGAACACGGCGAGCGACGGCGCACATTAATTTGAACTGCGCGAAGCTTTAAATGTTTATATTTCAGGCAATTACACAGTGGCATAACTTTCGTATGTGCCAGCAATGCATCTATTCCTGCCCATATTCACATTTAACTCGATCTCCGCTATGACCTATTTGCGAATAATGCTTGCGCTATTACTCGTTGCGCCGATTAACCTCCGCGGACAAACTGTACCAGACAGCGCTTTATATTTAAATCAGAAGCATCCCGGAACAGTGGCCTCTTTGTTTGCTCCGAATTTAGTTTCGTCAAAAAGTCATTACGAATACGGGTCAACGTTTTCGAAAGACGGCTCCGAGTTCTATTATGCAGTAATCGTTAATGATAAGCCTCAGATTCGATGGAGCCGATTTGTTGGTAATGCCTGGACAACGCCTCAAACAGTGATTGCGAGCAATACCTATGAATATAATGATCCTATTCTGTCACCCGACGAGAAACGGCTATATTTTATTTCTGATCAGGCACAAAGTGGAAAAGGCGAAAAGAAAGATTTTGATATCTGGTATTTAGAACGGCAAAAAGGTGGTTGGTCACAGACGCCCATGAATGCAGGCACGGCTATCAAC